>JAHDYJ010000192.1 GCA_023383795.1 Burkholderiales bacterium
CTCGCCGAGGCCGTGCTGATGAGCGCCGTCGTGTTCGCGGGCGCCTCGCAGCTCGTCGCCATGGAGGTGTGGGCCGAGCCGCTCACGCTCGCCACCGTCGCCTCCATCGCGGTGGTGACCGCCATCGTCAACATGCGCTTCCTGCTGATGGGCGCCTCGCTGCGGCCCTGGTTCGGCCCGCTGCCGGCCTGGCAGGTCTATCCGGTGCTGCTCACCACCACGGACGCCAACTGGCTGGTCGCGATCCGCTATCGCACCGAGGGCGGCGGCGACGCTGCGGTCTATCTCGGCGTCGCGCTCACGCTCTGGGTGTTCTGGGTCGGCTCCACCGTGCCGGGCTATCTGCTCGGCGCCGTGGTGAGCGATCCGAAGCGCTTCGGGCTCGACCTCGTGATGCCGGCCTTCTTCGCCGCCATGATGATCCCGCTCTGGCGCGGGCCGCGCCGCGGCGTCGGCTGGGCGGTCGCGGGCGCGGTCGCGCTCGCGGTCGCGCATCTCGTGCCCGGCTGGTGGTTCATCGTCATCGGCGCGCTCGCCGGCGCGCTGATCGGAGGCCTGCTCGATGACCGCGACTGAGGGCTATGCGCCGGTCGTCGCGATTTTCGCGATGGCGGGCGCGACCTATCTGGTGCGCGTCGCCGGCTTCTGGCTCATGGCCCATGTGCCGATGACGCGGCGCGTGCGTCATACGCTGGAGGCGCTGCCGGGCGCGATCCTCGCCGCCACCGTGGTGCCGCTCGTCGCCCGCGGCGGTGCCAGTGCGGCGCTGGCGATCGCGGTCGTGGTCGTCTCCATGATCCTGCGCCGCAACGAGTTCCTGGCCGTGTTCCTCGGCATGGCCGCCGCCGCCGCGGCGCGCGCGGCGGGCCTGTGAGCGGAGCCGCCATGGACCGTCGCTACGATCCGGAGGACCTGCGCGGCACGCTGCGGCCTTGGCTCCTCGACCACGTGATGCCGTTCTGGCTCTCCCGGATCGAGCATCGTGACGGCTTCCTCGAGGCCCTCGATTCCGAGGGACGGCCGGTGCGCAGCGAGCGCCGCCATGTGCTGGTCCAGGCGCGGCTCACTTACGTGTTCAGTCACGCCGCCCTGCTCGGCCCCGAGCCGCGTTACGCCGAGGCGGCCGCGCACGGCTATGCGTTCCTGACCCGCGCCTGCCGCGCGCCCGACGGCGGCTGGTCCCGCGCCGTGACGAGCGCAGGCGCGCCGGCCGATGCCACGCGCGATTTCTACGACCAGGCCTTCGTGCTGTTCGCGCTCGCCTGGTATGCCCGCGCGTCCGGCGAGCGCGCGCCGCTCGACCTCGCCGAGACGACCTGGGCCTTCCTGGAGACGCGTCTGTCGGATCCGCGCCACGGCGGCTTCGTCGAGGAGTACCTGCCGGGCGGCGAGCCGAAGCTGCCGCGGCGGCAGAACCCGCACATGCATCTGCTCGAGGCGACGCTCGCGCTCCATGCCGCGACCCGAAAGGGCGTCTGGCTCGACCGCGCGGCCGCGCTCGTCGACCTGTTCGACCGCAGGCTCTTCGATCGCGGGACCGGCACGCTGATCGAGTTCCTGACCGAAGACCTGATCCCGGTCGCGGGGCCGGCGGGGCTGTGGCGCGAGCCCGGCCATCACTTCGAATGGGTCTGGCTGCTGCACGACTTCCACCGCCATGCGGGCAGGCCCGACGCGCTGGCGGTCGCCGACCGGCTCTACGATTTCGCCGTGCGCCACGGCCTCGAGACCGATGTCGGGAAGCCCGGCGGCGTCTTCGACGGGGTGAACCGCGACGGCAGCCTCGCCGCCGATGCCAAGACCTTCTGGCCGCAGACCGAGTACATCAAGGCCTGCGTCGCGCGCGCCGAGGACCACCGCGATCCGCAGGCCTGGTCGCGGGTCGAGGACCACATGCGCGTGCTCGCCGCGCACTACCTGCGCCCGGACGGCGCCTCGTGGCACAACCAGATCGCCCGCGACGGCACGTCCCTGCAGGCGCTCACGCCCGCGCGCGTGCTCTATCATTTCTTCCTCGCCATGGCCGAGGTGGACCGGGTCAGTTCGAGGCCGTGAGGCCGAGCGCGGCCATCGCGCGCGCGCGCGTCTCCTCCGGCGAGCCGCCGGCGTCGACCCGCGTCCAGTCGAGCGCGCCGAGATCGTAGCTCTCCTGCCGGCGCGCGACCGCGGCATCCGCGTCCGAGGCGTCGCCCGCGCGCCCGCCGACCCGCGCCACGCGCGTCGCAAGATCGGCCGTGAGGAACAGGCCGCGGAAAGCCGGCGACACGGCCGCGATCGCGGCGCGCTCCTCGGGCCGGGCGAACACCGCGTCGACGATCGCCGAGTGTCCGGCCGCGAGCACGCGCCGCGCCTTCTCGGTCAGCGTCGCATAGAGCCGGGCGCCGACTTCGGAGCGATATGCCTCCGCGGGAAGCCGCTCGGTTTCGGCGAGCCCGAACAGCGCCTTGCGCTCGACATCCGAGCGCAGCACGACGGCGCCGGGCGCCGGCAAGATTTCGGGCGCGAGCGCGGCCGCGAGCGCCGACTTGCCGGTGCCCGAGAGGCCGCCGACAGCGACCAGGCGCGGCGCCGCCGGCGCGATCAGGTCGCAGGCGAGATCGAAATAGCCGCGCGCGCTGCGTGCGATACCTGCCCTGACGTCCTCCGCCGCGGTCTCCAGCCGCGCCGCCGTCACCTTGGCGCGGATCGCGGCGCGCAGCGACAGGAACAGGGGCAGCGCCGCGAGCGCGTCGAGATCCTCCGCCCGCCGCGTTTCCACGAGATAGCGGTTGAGCACGACATTGGCGGCTGTACCGAGGCCGCGCTCCACGAGATCCATCAGCAGGAAGGCGAGGTCGTAGAGCAGGTCGCCCGCCGCGATCAGCGGATCGAACTCGATGGCGTCGAAGGCGACCGGCGTCCCCTCGATCAGCACGATGTTGCCGAGATGGAGGTCGCCGTGCCCGCGCCGGATCAGCCCGCGCGCGCCGCGCGCGCGCAGCAGCGGGACGAGCCGCGCCAGCGCTGTCCGGCTCGCGCGGCCGAGCTCGGTCACGCGCGCCGGCGCGAACAGGTCCGGCCATTCGGCGAGCTCCGCGTCGTTCTGGTCGAGGGTGCGCGCCAGCATCGCGAGCCAGGGCTCGGCCGCCACTTCGGGAAGGCCCGCATGGGCGGCCGCGACCGCCCGGCCGAGCGCGTCGGCCAGCGCGAGGTCGATCTGGCGCCGCTCCGCCAGCCGGTCGAGCGTCGCCTCCACATCGAAGCGGCGCATCTCCACCGCCCAGTCCGCGGGTGTGCCGGCCCCGTCGAGGGCGAGGCGCCCGTCCGCCTCCCGCGTGATCGCGACGACGCGCCGGTAGAGCGCGCCCGCGAAGGGCCGGTTCACCTCGAGCTCGGCCTCGCAGGCCTGCTTGCGCTTCGCGAGGGTGCCGTAGTCGAGGAACGGGAACCGGACCGCGCGCTTGATCTTGTAAGCCCGCTCGCCCGCCAGGAAGACGGCGGCCGCATGGGTGTCGATCCGCTGCACGGCATGGCCGTGCGTCGCGGCCTCGCCCATGAAACCGAAGACCTCGTCCTGCGATTCCACCTGATGGTGCATGGGCGGTTCCAAGACGTTAGGATAGGGCCTCGCCACGCGGCCCGGGCATTGAGGGATATCAATTTCATCCGTTCCGTGCAGGCTAGACAGATACGGATTCGACCGAGGAGACCTGCCATGACCCAGCTGCCGCATGTGCTCAAGCGCATCCGGCTCCACCTTGCCCGCTCGAAGGAGTTCCCTTCGGGCTCGAACCGCCACGGCTACGAGTTCGTGGCGCCGCTCGACGAGACGGGGCATATCGACGTGGAGCTCTGGCGCAAGTATCGCGAGCGCTGCGGCGTGCGCCGCTTCTGGGAGGGCGAGGAGGACGAGCTCGGCCGCCTGGTCCACAAGGCCGGCGGGCGGGACCATGCCCAGTGGGTGTTCGACTACGATGCGACGGCCGAGGAGGACGACGAGGCCGGCTATCGCTTCGGCGCGCACGCCTTCCGGCCGGGCGAATACGTCTCGATCCGCGACGAGGACGGCGAGATGCACACCTTCCGCGTCATCTCGGTCGAGGCCGCGACCTGAAGTCCGGAACGCTGCCCGCGCCCGCGCATTGACCGCGCGGGGCCAGGCGCGGAGGCGGAATGCTCGCCATCACGGTTCGTCCCGGCGTTGCGGATTCGGCCACGCTTGCCGAGATGCCCGAGCCCGATCCGGGCGACGGCGCCGTGCTGGTGCGCGCGCTCGCGCTCGGCGTCTGCGGCACCGACCGCGAGATCCTCGCCGCCGAGTACGGCAGGGCACCGCCCGGCGCGGACCGGCTGATCCTGGGCCACGAGTCGCTCGGCGAGGTGATCGAAGCGCCGGCAGGCTGCGGCCTGCGGCCGGGCGACCGCGTGGTCGGCATCGTGCGTCGTCCCGACCCGGTGCCGTGCCCGGCCTGCGCGACCGGCGAATGGGACATGTGCCGCAATGGCCGCTACACCGAGCGCGGCATCAAGGAGCGTCACGGCTACGGCGCCGAGCG
>JAHDYJ010000193.1:0-1446 GCA_023383795.1 Burkholderiales bacterium
GTCGCGGAACTTGCCCTGCCGGAACAGCGCGATCTCGCGCGCCTTGCGCTCGTCGGCGAGCACCGCGAGCTCCTCGCCGGCGTTCGGCACCTCGGAGAGGCCCTGGATCTCGACCGGAATCGACGGGCCCGCCGACTGCACCTGGCGACCGGTTTCGTCCAGCATCGCGCGCACGCGGCCGAACGCGGCGCCGCACAGCACGACGTCGCCGCGCTTGAGCGTGCCCGACTGCACCAGCACGGTCGCCACCGGGCCGCGGCCCTTGTCGAGACGCGCCTCGATCACGATGCCGCGCGCCGGCGCGTCGACCGGCGCCTTGAGCTCGAGCACCTCGGCCTGCAGGAGCACGTTCTCGAGCAGGTCGTCGATGCCCTTGCCGGTCTTCGCCGACACCGGCACGAACGGCGAGTCGCCGCCGTACTCCTCGGGCACCACGCCCTGCGCGACGAGCCCCTGCTTGACGCGCTCGGGATTGGCCTCGGGCTTGTCGATCTTGTTCAGCGCCACCACCAGCGGGACGCTGCCCGCCTTCGCGTGATGGATCGCCTCGATGGTCTGCGGCATGACGCCGTCGTCGGCCGCCACGACCAGGATCACGAGGTCGGTCACCCGCGCGCCGCGGGCGCGCATCGCGGTGAATGCCTCGTGGCCGGGCGTGTCGAGGAAGGTGATCGTCCCGCGCGGCGTCTCGACGTGGTAGGCGCCGATGTGCTGCGTGATGCCGCCCGCCTCGCCGGCCGCGACCTTCGCGCGCCGGATGTAGTCGAGCAGCGAGGTCTTGCCGTGGTCGACGTGGCCCATGACCGTCACCACCGGCGCGCGCGGGAGAAGCTCGGCCTCGGTCTGCGCGGGCGCCGCTTCCTCGAGATAGGCCTCGGGATCGTCGATCTTCGCGGCAATCGCCTTGTGCCCCATCTCCTCGACGACGATCATCGCCGTCTCCTGGTCGAGCACCTGGTTGATGGTGACCATCTGCCCGAGCTTCATCAGGATCTTGATCAGCTCGGCGGCCTTGACCGACATGCGGTGCGCGAGGTCGGCGACGGTGATCGTCTCGGGCACGTGGATCTCGCGCACGACCGGCTCGGCCGGCGCCTGGAACGCCGGCTGCTGCTCGGCGGCCGCGTGCCGGTGGCGCGCGACCTTCGGCTGGTGCCAGCCGGCGGCGCCGCCGGAGTCGCCGCGCGTCTTGATGGTGCGCTTCTTCGCGCCCTCGTCGCGCCAGACCGTGACCTGCTTGACCGGCTTCTTCGCCTTCTTCTCGGCGGACGGCGCGCCGGTCGTCTTCGCCTTGTGCAGCGTCGTATCGGCGCCCGGCGCCGCAGCCGGCGTCGCGGCCGCGGCCTTCGCGGCCGCCTCCTCGGCGGCGCGCTGCTCGGCGAGCCGCCGCTCGCGCTCCTGGCGCTCGGCGAGCTCGGCAGCCTGCCGCGCGGCGAGCTCGGCCTG
>JAHDYJ010000193.1:1456-4507 GCA_023383795.1 Burkholderiales bacterium
CCCCCCGGCGCCGCCCGCACCCACCCCGGGCGCCGGGCCCGCGCCCCCCTCGCCCGCCTCGGGCGCCGCCGGCGGCGCCTCGCCCGCCTCGCGCTTCACGAACACGCGCTTCTTGCGCACCTCGACCTGGATCGTGCGCGACTTCCCGGAGGCGTCGGCCTTGCGGATCGCGCTCGTTTCCTTGCGGGTCAGCGTGATCTTGGTCTTCGGCTCGGCCGCCCCGTGCGACCGGCGCAGGTACTCGAGCAGCTTCGTCTTGTCCTGCTCGGTGAGCAGGTCCTCCGCCAGCTTCTTGTGCACACCGGCGGCGCGCAGCTGCTCCAGAAGCGCCTGCGGCGGCATTTTCAGCTCGCCCGCGAACTGCGCGACACTCGATTGGGCCATGCGTACTTACCTCACTCCTCTGCGAACCAGTGCGCCCGCGCCTTCATGATCAGCGCCTTCGCCCGCTCCGCGTCTATCTGCGTCATCTCGACCAGGTCGTCGACGGCGAGATCGGCGAGGTCGTCGCGCGTGCGCACCCCGTTCTGGGCGAGCTTCGCCGCGAGCTCGCTGTCCATGCCCTCGAGCTGCAGCAGCTCCGGGTCGACGTTCTCGATGCTCTCCTCGCTGCGGATCGCCTGCACCAGCAGCGCGTCGCGCGCGCGCGAGCGCAGCTCGTTCACGACCGCCTCGTCGAACCCCTCGATCTCGAGCAGCTCGTTCACCGGGACGTAGGCGACCTCCTCGAGCGTGGAGAAGCCCTCCTGCACCAGCGTGTCGGCGACGTCCTGATCGACGTCGAGCTTCTCCATGAAGAGCTGGCGGGTCGCGGCGGTCTCCTCCTCGGTCTTCTTCTGGCTCTCCTCCTCGGTCATGAGGTTGATCTGCCAGCCGGTCAGCTCGGAGGCGAGCCGCACGTTCTGCCCGGAGCGTCCGATCGCGATCGCGAGGTTCTCCTCGTCCACGACGACGTCCATCGAGTGCTTCTCCTCGTCGACGACGATCGACAGCACCTCGGCTGGAGCCAGCGCGCCGATCACGAACTGCGCCGGATCGGCCGACCAGAGCACGATGTCCACGCGCTCGCCGGCGAGCTCCTGCGTGACCGCCTGCACCCGCGACCCGCGCATGCCGACGCAGGTCCCGATCGGGTCGATGCGCCGGTCGGTGGTGTGCACCGCGATCTTGGCGCGCACGCCGGGGTCGCGCGCCGCGGACTTGATCTCGAGCAGGCCCTCCTCGATCTCGGGCACCTCGAGCCGGAAGAGCTCGATGATGAACTCCGGCGCGGTGCGCGACAGGACGAGCTGCGGGCCGCGCAGCGTGCGGTCGATCTTGAGCAGGTACGCGCGGCAGCGATCGCCGATCCTCAGGTTCTCCTTCGGGATCATCTGGTCGCGCGGCAGGATCGCCTCCACCCGGCCCGACTCGATCACCGCGGCGCCGCGTTCCATGCGCTTGATCGTGCCGGTCACCAGCTTGTCGTTGCGCGCGAGGAAGTCCTGCAGGATCTGCTCGCGCTCGGCGTCGCGGATCTTCTGCAGGATCACCTGCTTCGCCGCCTGCGCGCCGATGCGCCCGAACTCGATCGGCTCGAGCGGCTCCTCGATGTAGTCCTCGACCTGCACGTCGCCGTACTGCTTCTGCGCCTCGGAGACCGCGATCTGGTGCCCGGGGAACTCGACCGCGTCGTCGGGCACGACCTGCCAGCGCCGGAACGATTCGAAGTCGCCGGTGTTGCGGTCGATTGCGACGCGCACCTCGACCTCCTCGCTGAAGCGCTTCTTGGTGGCCGAGCCGAGGGCGAGCTCGAGCGCCCCGAAGACGATGTCCTTGGGAACGTTCTTCTCGCGCGACAGCGCATCGACCAGCAGCAGCAACTCGCGGCTCATCTCGACTTTCTCCTACAGCTTCGGCACCAGCCGTGCTCTTTCCAGGTTCTCGAACGGGAAGGTCATCACGCCGCCGTCGACCTCGAGCTCGACGGCCGCCTCGGTCGCGCCGCGCAGCACGCCGGTGAAGCGGCGCCGGCTGCCCACCGGCACGCGCAGCCGCAGCTCGGCCTCCTGGCCGGCGAAGCGCCGGAAGTGCGCCGCCTTCTTCAGCACGCGGTCGAGCCCCGGCGACGACACCTCGAGGCGGTCGTAGTCGAACCCCTCGACCGTCAGCACGCGCTCGAGCTGGCGGCTGACGCGCTCGCAGTCCGCCACCGAGATGCCGCCCTGCGACGGTCCGGCCGACGCTGCCGGCGGCGCGGCGCCCTCGGGACGGTCGATGAACACCCGAACCAGCCGGCCGCGCGCCGGCAGTTCGGCGTCCACCAGCTCGTATCCGAGTCCGGCCACGGTCCGCTCGAGCACTGCTTCGATGCCTCGCATGTTCACGCTACAAACAAAAAATGGGCACGCGGCCCATCCTCTTATCGGAGGCGGATTCTAACAGGGAAGCCCCGTCGAGACAACGGGATACGCGCACCCGCCGCGCGGGCCGCCGCCGGCGCCGATCACGCCCGGGCGGCGGACGCCGGCCGCGGGGATGCGGCCGGCAGTTGCGCGACGAGCGCCGCCACGTCGTCGCGCCCGAGCTCCCGCCACTGCCCGCGCTTCAGTCCCGGCGGCAGCGCAAGCGGTCCGAAGCGGAGGCGGATCAGCCGGCTCACCCGCAGTCCCAGCGCCTCCAGCATGCGCCGGACCTCGCGGTTGCGGCCTTCGCGCAGCGTCACGTGGTACCAGTGGTTGGCGCCCTGCCCGCCGGCGTCGACGACGGCGTCGAACCGCGCCGGCCCGTCCTCGAGCAGCACGCCGCGCAGCAGCAGCCGCACCTGCTCCTCGCTCAGGGCGCCCTGCACCCGCACCGCGTACCCGCGCTCGATCTCGTAGCGCGGATGCATGAGCCGCGCCGCGAGCTCGCCGGAAGTCGTGAACACGAGCAGCCCGCTCGTGTTGAAGTCGAGCCGGCCCACCGCGATCCAGCGGCTGCCCCGGATCCGCGGCAGCCGCTCGAAGACCGACGGTCGACCCTGCGGAGCGGCGGCCGAGACGAGCTCGCCGGCCGGCTTGTGGTACAGGA
>JAHDYJ010000028.1 GCA_023383795.1 Burkholderiales bacterium
CTGCGCGATCTCGTTCTCGTGGTGCGGGAACTGCAGGTCCTCGCCGCCGCCGTGGATGTCGAAGTGGCGCCCCAGCAGCTCGGTGCTCATCGCCGAGCACTCGATGTGCCAGCCGGGACGGCCCTCGCCGTAGGGCGCGGGCCAGGCGGGCTCGCCCGGCTTCGCACGCTTCCACAGCGCGAAGTCGAGGGGATCCTGCTTCGCGGCCGAGACCTCGACCCGCTCGCCGGCGCGGAGCTCGTCGAGCGTCTTGCCCGACAGCCGGCCGTAGGCGGGGAACCTGCGCACGGCGAAGTTGACGTCGCCGTCCGCGGCCCGGTACGCGAGCCCGTTCCGCTCCAGCCGGTCGATCATCGCGAGCATCGGCCCGATGTAGCGGGTGGCGCGCGGCTCGTGGTCCGGTCGCAGGACGCCGAGCGCATCGGCGTCCTCGTTCATGTAGCCGATGAACCGCCCAGTCAGCGCCTCGACCGTCTCGCCGTTGTCGGCGGCGCGGCGGATGATCTTGTCGTCGACGTCGGTGATGTTGCGCACGTACGTCACGGCGTAGCCGCGCGCGCGCAGCCAGCGGCTCACCATGTCGAACACCACGAGCACCCGCGCGTGCCCGAGGTGGCAGTAGTCGTAGACCGTCATGCCGCAGACGTACATCCGCACCTTGCCCGGCTCGATCGGGACGAACTCCTCCTTCGTTCGGGTCAGGGTGTTGTAGATCTTCAGCATGGCGGAACGAACGCGACCGACGCGGCGCCTGCGCCCGGGGCCCCGGACGGCCGGCGCGGGTTGGGTGCGGCGGGCCTTGTTGGTACAATTTGACGCTGCGCAGCGCCGCGCGCGGCGCCGCAGTATATCCGACAATGCATCGCCCGTTCAGCTTCGAGGTCCCACGCGCTGCGCCCCGGCGGCGGCCGGCGGCAGTCCCACGCCTGCCGCGCATGGCGGCGGCGGCATTTCTCGCGGCGCTCACGCTCGCGCTTGCGGCGCCGGCCGCCGCGCAGGCCCAGTCGCCGCAGGCACTCCTCGAGGCCGACCGGCTGCTGCGCCAGGGCAGCCACACCGAGGCGCTCGCGCTGGTCGAGGCGCGCATCGCCGTCGATCCGCGCGATGCCCAGGCGCGCTTCCTGAAGGGCGTGATCCTCGCCGAGCAGGACCGGCCGGACGAGGCGATCGACACGTTCGTGCGGCTGATCCAGGAACACCCCGAGCGCGCCGAGCCGTACAACAACCTCGCCGTGCTGTACGCCGCCCGCGGCGGGCTCGACCGCGCCCGCGAGCTGCTCGAGACCGCCGTGCGGGTGAACCCGAAGTTCGCGACCGCGCAGGAGAACCTCGGCGACGTGTACGCCCGGCTCGCGGCGGAGGCGTACGCCCGCGCCGCGGAGCTCGACGCTCGCGCGGTGGTGCGCACGAAGCTCAGGCTCGCGCGCGAGCTCGCGGCCGGCGCCGCAGCGCGGCCGGCGGCGCGCGCGACCTCGGACTGAGCCGCCCCACCGCCGGGACGTCATTCATCCAAGAGGAGCCGTTGCATGCTGCACAAGCTTTCCGCCACTCTCGCAGTGCTGGCCGCCGCCGCGACCGCCGTGCCCGCGGCCGTCGCGGCCGATCCGCGCGTCGAGCTCAAGACCACCCAGGGCACCATCGTCCTCGAGCTCGCGGCGGAGCGGGCGCCGCAGACCGTGGCGAACTTCCTGCAGTACGTGAAGGCGGGCCACTACGACGGCACGCAGTTCCACCGCGTGATCGACGGCTTCATGATCCAGGGCGGCGGCTTCGACCGGACCTTCCGCCAGAAGCCGACCCGCGCGTCGATCAGGAACGAGGCGGACAACGGCCTCAGGAACGAGCGCGGCACGGTGGCGATGGCGCGCACGCCCGACCCGCACTCGGCCTCGGCCCAGTTCTTCATCAACCTCAAGGACAACGACTTCCTGAACCACAAGCAGCCGACGCCGCAGGGATGGGGCTACGCGGTGTTCGGCAAGGTCGTCGCCGGCATGGACGTCGTCGACCGGATCGCCAAGCTGCCCACCGGCACGGTCGGACCGCACCAGAACGTGCCCGCCGAGCCGGTCATGATCGAGTGGGCGCGCATTTACAACGCAAAGTGAGGTACACATGGTCAAGCTGCACACGAATCTCGGCGCCATCACCATCGACGTCGACGCCAAGCAGGCCCCCGAGACCGCCAGGAACTTCCTGCAGTACGTGGAGGACGGCCACTACGACAACACCATCTTTCACCGGGTGATCGACGGCTTCATGATCCAGGGCGGCGGCTTCGCGCCCGGCATGAAGCAGAAGCCGACCCGCGCGCCGATCCAGAACGAGGCGGCGAACGGGCTCAGGAACGAGCGCGGCACCGTCGCGATGGCGCGCACCAGCGATCCGCACTCGGCTACCGCGCAGTTCTTCATCAACGTGGCGGACAACGCGTTCCTGGACCACAGCGCGCCGACGCCGCAGGGCTGGGGCTACTGCGTGTTCGGCCGCGTGGTGGACGGCATGGACGTCGTCGAGCGGATCAAGGCCGTGCGCACCGGTTCGAGCGGCTTTCACAAGGACGTTCCGGTCGAGGACGTGGTCATCCAGCGCGCCGAGGCGGTCTAGCGGCGCGAGCCGCGACTGCCGCCGTGCGGCCCACCCTGCTCGTTTCGGACGTTCACCTGAGCCCGGTGCGCCCGGAGATGGCGGAGCTGTTCCTGCGTTTCCTCGAGCGCGAGGCGCGCGGCGCGGCGACGCTGTACATCCTCGGCGACCTCTTCGACATGTGGATCGGCGACGACGATCCGCTGCCGCTCAATACGGCGGTGATGGACGCGCTCGGACGGCTCTCCGCCGCCGGAACCGCGGTGTACGTGATGTGCGGCAACCGCGACTTCCTCTTCGGCGGCGGATTCCTCCGGCGCACCGGAGCGCGCCTGCTGCCGGATCCCACCTCGCTCGAGATGGACGGCGTACCCACGCTGCTCATGCACGGCGACACCCTCTGCACCGATGACATCGCGTACCAGCGGGCGCGCAGGCGCTATCGCCGTCCGTGGGTGCTGCGCGGGTTCCTGGCGCTGCCGCGCCCGGCGCGCGTGGCGATCGGGCGCCATTTCAGGCGCAAGAGCGAGCGGACGAAGCGCGCAACCGCGCCGCGCATCATGGACGTCAGCGCCGCGGCGGTCGAGGCGGCGCTGCGCGCGCACGGCTATCCGCGCCTGATCCACGGCCACACCCACCGTCCCGCGTGCCACCTGCACGTCGTCGACGGGCACCGCTGCGAGCGCTGGGTGCTCGGCGACTGGTACGAGCGCGGCAGCTACCTGCGCTCCGACGCGAGCGGCCTGACGCGCGTCGCGCTCGCCTGACGGAGGGCGCTCCTCCCCTCGGTGAGGAGGAGCGTCACGCGACACGTGACGGGTGGTCATCCCCTCCTCTCCGCGGAGGGCTGCCGGCAAAGCCGGCGGGGTGGTGGAGTGCGTCTCGCGGAGGCGTCAGCGGCTGCGCCCGCATGATTGCAACGCTGCAGGCCCCTCTGACGCGTGTATCACGCGTCCAGCCCGCGCGCGAGGTCGCGCTTGAGATCCTCCACCGACTCCAGGCCCACGGCGACGCGCAGCAGGCCCTCGCCGATCCCTGCCGCGGCGCGCGCCTCGGCGCTGATGCGCCCGTGCGTGGTGGTCCCGGGGTGCGTGATGGTCGACTTGGTGTCGCCGAGGTTGGCGGTGATCGAGATCATCCGCGTCGCGTCGATCACGCGCCAGGCGGCCTCGCGCCCGCCCCGCACGTCGAACGAGACGATCGCGCCGCCGGCGCGCTGCTGGCGCTTCGCGAGCGCGCGCTGCGGATGCGACTCGAGGAACGGGTAGTGGACGCGCGCGACGCGCGGATGCGCCTCGAGCCAGCGCGCGAGCTCGAACGCCGCCGCCGAGTGCGCCTCCATGCGCAGGCGCAGCGTCTCGAGCCCCTTCAGCAGGACCCAGGCGTTGAACGGCGACAGGCTCGGGCCGGCGGTGCGCAGGAACGGGAACACCGCCCCGGTGACGATCTCCTTGCGGCCGAGTACCGCGCCGCCGAGCACGCGGCCCTGCCCGTCGAGGTACTTGGTGGCCGAGTGGATCACGACGTCGGCACCGAGCGCGAGCGGCAGCTGCAGCGCGGGCGTGCAGAGGCAGTTGTCGACGACGAGCAGGGCGCCCGCCTCGTGCGCGACCTCGGCGAGCGCGGCGCCGGCGAACACCTCGGTCAGCGGATTCGACGGGGGCTCGCGGAACACGAGCTTCGTCCCCGGCCGCCCGGCGGCGCGCCCGGCGGCCGGGTCGGTGCCGTCGACGAAGGCCGTCTCGACGCCGAAGCGCGCGAGGACGTTGGTGAAGAGCTGCACGGTCGCGCCGAAGATCGACGACGACGAGACGATGCGGTCGCCGCTCTTGAGGAGCGCCATGCAGCACGCCAGGATCGCCGACATCCCCGAGGCGGTCGCGACGCACGCCTCGGCCTCCTCGAGCGCGGCGAGACGCTCCTGGAACGCGGTGACCGTCGGGTTGCTGAAGCGTGAGTAGACGAAACCCGCCTCCTCGCCGGCGAAGCGCGCCGCGGCCTGCGCGGCGCTGTCGAACACGAAGCTCGAGGTGAGGAACAGCGCCTCGGAGTGCTCGTTGAAATGCGTGCGTGCGACGCCGGCCCGCACCGCGCGCGTGTCGAAATCGAGGCTTTCGCCGCCCTCGCCCATCTGCCGCCTCCGAACCCGGAAATGAAAAAACCCGTCCAGCCTGCGCGGGCCTAGACGGGTTCTTCACCACGCTTTAGCCGGATTTGTTTGACTCCGGGGAGACCGGAGGCGCCCGCAAGCTGTGCTTCAAATCGGCGCAGGGGGCACATTACCCCGCGCCGCGGCGGGTGTCAAATCCGGCGTCAGATGCTGCTGGCGGACACGTGGACGCGACCGGGCTCGCCCTCCTCGTCCTCCTCGCCCTGCTCCTGGCGCTTGTCGTCGCGCCGCGTCTCGAGCTCGCCGAGGTACTGGCTGGTGACGTCGCCGGTGATGTACTCGCCGTCGAAGCAGGAGGTCTCGAACTGCTCCAGGCCCGGGTTCGCCTCGCGCACGGCGCGCTTGAGCGCGTCGAGATCCTGGTAGATCACCGCGTCGGCGCCGATCTCCGCGGCGATCTCGTCCTCGGTGCGGCCGGTCGCGATCAGCTCGGAGCGCGTCGGCATGTCGATGCCGTAGACGTTCGGGAACCGCACCGGCGGCGCCGCCGAGGCGAAGAACACCTTGCGGGCGCCCGACTCGCGCGCCATCTGGACGATCTCGCGGCTGGTGGTGCCGCGCACGATCGAGTCGTCCACGATCAGCACATTCTTGTCCTTGAACTCCATCGAGATCGCCGAGAGCTTGTGCCGCACCGACTTCTTGCGCACCGTCTGGCCGGGCATGATGAACGTGCGCCCGACGTAGCGGTTGCGCACGAAGCCCTCGCGGTAGGTGAGCCCGAGGCCGGTGGCGAGCTGCAGCGCGCACGGGCGGCTCGTGTCGGGCACCGGGATCACGACGTCGATGTCGAGGTGCCGGTACTGGCGCCTGATCTTGTCCGCGAGCCGCTCGCCCATGTGCAGGCGCGCCTCGTAGACCGAGACGCCGTCGAGCACCGAGTCGGGCCGCGCGAGGTACACGTACTCGAAGATGCACGGCGCGTGCACCGCCTGCGGGGCGCACTGGCGGCTCGCGAACCGGCCCGCCTCGTCGATGTGCACCGCCTCGCCCGGGCCGACGTCGCGCACGAGCGAGAAGCCGAGCGCCTCGAGGGCGACGCTCTCGGAGGCGACCATCCACTCGGGCCCGTCAGGGGTGTCGCTGCGGCCGATCACCAACGGCCGGATGCCGTACGGGTCGCGGAACGCGACCAGCCCGGTGCCGGCGACCATCGCGACGACCGCGTAGGCGCCGCGGCAGCGGCGGTGCACGGCGGCGACCGCCGCGAAGACCGCCTCGGAATCGACCCGGTACCCCCGCGCGGCGCGCTCGAGCTCGTGCGCGAGCACGTTCAGCAGGACCTCGGAGTCGGAGTTGGTGTTGATGTGCCGGCGGTCGAGCCGGAACATCTCCTCCTTCAGCTCGCCCCAGTTCGTCAGGTTGCCGTTGTGGCCGAGCACGATGCCGAACGGCGAGTTGACGTAGAAGGGCTGCGCCTCGCCGGCGTCGAACGCGCTGCCGGCGGTCGGATAACGGCAGTGCCCGATGCCCATGTGCCCCTGCAGCGCGCGCATGTCCCGGGTGCGGAAGACGTCGCGCACCAGGCCCGGCCCCTTGTGCATGTGGAACGTGCTGCCGGCGCTGGTGACGATCCCCGCGGCGTCCTGCCCGCGATGCTGCAGGAGGAGCAGCCCGTCGTAGAGCAGCTGGTTCACCGGCGAGCGCGCGACGATGCCGACGATCCCGCACATTGCATCACCTCTCGTACTTGACCCGGTCCGCCCAGCTGCGCGGCAGATAGGGCTTCATCGCGACGACGGCGGTCTCGAGCGGGCCGGCGAGCGCCGCATCGCGCCAGAACGGCTCCTTCGGCAGCGTCGTGAACCCCGCACCGAGCACGACACCGAGCGTGATCAGGGTGCCCCGCGCGAACCCGAACATGCCGCCGAGCGCCCGGTCGGTGACGCCGAGCCCGGCCGCGCGGAAGAGCTTCGCCAGCATGATGCCGCCGAATCCCGCCGCGAGCAGCACCAAGATGAAGACCACGACCGCGGCGACGACCGCGCGCACGTCGAGCGGCGCGAGGCTCGCGGGCAGCAGGCGCGCGAGATCGTACGCGAACCACGTCGCGAGCACCGCCGCGAGCACCCAGCCGGCGAGCGCGAGCATCTCGCGCATCAGTCCGCGCCAGGCGCCGAGCAGAATGGACACTCCCACGACGATCAGCACTCCGTAGTCGAACCAGGTCATCGATCAGCGCGTCGTCACCGTCCCCGGCACGACGCCCAGATCCTTCAGCGCGGCGAGCTTGTCGCGCGCGCTCTCGGCCTCCGCGCGCGAGGCGTACGGACCCGCCGCGACCCGCGTATGGGCGGTCGATCCGCTCTTCACCGGCTCGGTGAACGACTTGACGCCGGCCCGCGCGAGCTTCGCCTGCAACTGCTTGACGTTGTCGGGGTTCGCGTAAGCGCCGAGCGGCACCACGAAGCTCTCGCCCCCGGCCGGCGCGTCGCCCTTGAGGATCGCCTCCGCGCGCGCGGCCTCCTGGGACTTGCGCTCGCTCGCCGAGGCCACCTTCGCGGCCTTCTTGTCCTCGGTGCCGCCCTTCGCCTCGGCGGGCTTGCGGGCGTCCACCTTCGCGGGCTCGCCGGGCTTCGGCTCCGCCGCCTTCTGTTCGCCTTCGCCCTTGCGCGGCTCCGCCGGCCGGGAGGCGGGCTGGGGCGCCGGCGGCGGCACGCTCAGTTGCGCGCTCTCCTGCCGCGGAATCTCGACCGTGAGGTCCGTGGTCACCGGCTTCGGCTCGAGATCCATCACCATCGGCGGCACGATCACGAGGAAGAGCACCAGCGCGATGGCGCCCACCAGACGCCTGCGCGCCCGCCGTCTGAGCTGCTGTGCCTCTTGCGTTTCGGGCATGCCGATCTTCAGGCCCTCCCGGTCGCGGCCGCGAGCACGTCCGCGACGGTGTGGAACGAGCCGAACACGACGATTCTATCACTCTGCCGCGCCGCCCCCCGCGCTGAGGCATAGGCGGCACGGGGGGAAGCGTGCTCGGAAACGGGGCCAACGGCGCCGGCCGCGCGGATCGCCGCCGCGACGTCGGCCGCGCGCGCGCCGCGCGGCACGTCGAGGGACGCCGCGTACCAGTGTCCGACGGCATCCTTGAGGCGGGCGCACGTGCCGGCGATGTCCTTGTCGGCGAGCATGCCCACGACCGCCAGCGTGCGCGCCGCCGGCGGCATCGCGGCCAGGTTCCCGGCGAGGACGCCGGCCGCGGCCGGGTTGTGCGCTACGTCCAGCACCACCGTCGGCACGCCCGGCAGCACCTGGAAGCGCCCCGGCAGCGCGACGCCGGCGAGCCCCTCGCGCACGGCCTGCGCGGCGACCGGGAGCGCCGCGCGCATCGATTCCAGGGCGGCGATCGCCGTCGCCGCGTTCGCCACCTGTTTCGCGCCGCGCAGGGCCGGATGCGCGAGGCCCGCCCGCCGGCCCGCGCGACCCCAGTACAGCCACTGCCGCGGCTCGATCGCGCAGCCGAAGTCGCGCCCGAAAAGCTGCAGGTCCGCGCCGATCGCGCGCGCGTGATCGAGCACCGACTGCGGGGGCGCCGGATCGCCCACGATGGCGGGCTTGCCCGCGCGGAAGATGTGCGCCTTCTCCCAGCCGATGCGCTCGCGCGTGTCGCCGAGGTACTCGGCGTGGTCGAGGTCCACCGAGGTGAGCACGGCGCAGTCGGGCTCGAAGGCGTTCACCGCGTCGAGCCGCCCGCCGAGCCCGACCTCGAGGACGAGCGCGTCGGGCCGCGCGGCGGTGAAGAGCACCCACGCCGCAAGCGTGCCGAACTCGAAATAGGTGAGCGGCGGGCCGCCGGCGCGCTCGACGCGCGCGCGCTCGACGGTGCGGAACGCCTCGACGAGCGCCGCGTCGTCCGCCTCGCGTCCGTCGAGGCGCACCCGCTCGTTGTAGCGCAGCAGGTGCGGCGACGTGTACGAGCCGACGCGGAAGCCGCCCGCGCGCAGGATCGCCTCCAGCATCGCGCACACCGATCCCTTGCCGTTGGTGCCGCCGACGACGAAGATCGGGCACGGCGGCGCGAGGCCGAGGGCGTCGCGCACCGACCCGACGCGCTCGAGGCCGAGCGCGATCGACTGCGGGTGCTGGCGCTCGACGTAGGCGAGCCAGCCGTCGAGGTCGGCGGGGAGCACCACGGCGTGCGGCGCGGAAGGCGGGCGACGGGATCCGAGCGCGGCGGCGGCGCGATCAGCTCCCGGGCGCCGGAATCCGCAGGAGGAGCGTGAGCAGGCTCGCGATCCGGTCGCGCATCTCGCGCCGGTCGACGATCATGTCGATCGCGCCCTTCTCGAGCAGGAACTCGGCGCGCTGGAAGCCTTCCGGCAGCTTCTCGCGCACCGTCTGCTCGATGACGCGCGGACCCGCGAAGCCGATCAGGGCGCGCGGCTCCGCGATCACGACGTCGCCGATCATCGCGAAGCTCGCCGAGACGCCGCCCATCGTCGGGTCGGTCAGCACCGACACGAACGGCAGCCGCCGCGCGGCGAGCCGCGTGAGCGCCGCGGTCGTTTTCGCCATCTGCAGCAGCGACAGCACGCCCTCCTGCATCCGCGCGCCGCCGGTCGCCGAGAAGCACACCATCGGCAGCTCCTGCTCGAGGCAGACGTGCACGCCGCGGACGAAGCGCTCGCCGACCACCGAGCCCATCGAGCCGCCCATGAACTCGAACTCGAACGCCGCGGCGACGAGCGGGACGCCCTTCACGCTTCCCTGCAGCACGACGAGCGCGTCGGTCTCGGTGGTCTCCTTCTCCGCCTCCTCGAGGCGGTCGGCGTACCGGCGCGAGTCCTTGAACTTCAGCGAGTCCACCGGCTGGACCTCGGCGCCGATCTCGTAGCGTCCTTCCGGATCGAGGAACACGTCGAGCCGCGCGCGCGCGCCGAGGCGCCCGTGGTGGCCGCACTTCGGGCACACGTTGACGTTCTTCTCGAGGTCGGTCGCGTAGATGACCGCGTCGCAGGACGGGCACTTCGTCCACAGCCCCTCGGGCACGGTGCGCCGGGCCGCTCCCTCGGCGCGCTTGATCTTGGGCGGCAGCAGCTTCTGCAACCAGCTCATCGATTGCCCCTCGCGCCGCACGCGCGCAGACCGCGGCGAGCGGCGTCCGCAGGACGGCTCGATCCGCGCTCCGGTCCGCGCATCGGCATGCTCATGGCCGGTCCAAGGCCTCCCGGATGCCGCGCAGGAGCGCCGCGGCCCGCTCGGCCGCCGCGCCCTGCGGCGACTGCTCCATCTCCTGGATGATGCGGCTGCCGATCACGACCGCGTCGGCGACCCGCCCGATCGCCCGCGCGCTCTCGCCGTCGCGGATGCCGAACCCGACGCCGAGCGGCAGCCGCCCGGTGCGCGCGCGGATCGCGGCCAGCTTCGCGCCGACGTCGGCCACGTCCAGGTGGCCGGCGCCGGTGACCCCGGTCAGCGAGACGTAGTACACGTAGCCGCTCGCGATGCGCGCGACCTGGTCGATGCGTGCCTCGGTGGAGGTCGGCGCGAGCAGGAAGATCATGTCGATACCGTGGCGGCGCATCAGCGCCGCGAACTCGGCCGACTCCTCGGGCGGATAGTCGACCACCAGCACGCCGTCCACGCCGGCGGCCTGCGCCCCGCGGGCGAACGCCTCGGCGCCCATCGCCTCGATCGGGTTCGCGTAGCCCATCAGCACCACCGCGGTCTCGCCGTCGCGCTTGCGGAACCCGGCCACGCAGCCGAGGACGTCGTCCAGGCTTACGCCCGCACGCAGCGCGCGCTCGCTCGCGCGCTGGATCACCGGACCGTCGGCCATCGGATCGGAGAACGGCACGCCGAGCTCGATCACGTCCGCTCCGGCGCGCACCAGCGCGTGCATCAGCGCCACCGCGTCGCCCGCCGCCGGATCGCCGGCGGTGACGAACGGGATCAGCGCCTTGCGCTTCTGCCCGGCGAGGCGCTGGAAGACCGCTGCGATGCGCGACATGTTGGGGGCGACCAGGGGCCTTGGGTGATGGGTGATGGGTGATGGGTGATGATTTCTACGGCTTCGAGTCCCTGGCCCTGTTCTTTCGCGTCCGACCGGCTACCGCCTACGGGCTGGCCGCCGCGAGCTCGGCATCCATCACCCATTACCCATTGCCCATCACCCTCATATCGTAATCCCGGAGCGCTCGGCGACGGTGTGGATGTCCTTGTCGCCGCGGCCGGAGAGGTTGACGAGCAGGATCCTGTCGCGACCCATGCCCGGCGCGATGCGCGCCGCGTGAGCGAGCGCGTGCGCCGACTCGAGCGCCGGGATGATGCCCTCGTAGTGGCAGCAGTCGTGGAATGCCGCGAGCGCCTCGTCGTCGGTGACGGTGACGTACTCGGCCCGGCCGCTGTCCTTCAGCCATGCGTGCTCCGGACCGACGCCCGGATAGTCGAGCCCGGCCGAGATCGAGTGGGTCTCGACGATCTGGCCGTGCGCGTCCTGCAGCAGGTAGGTGCGGTTGCCGTGCAGCACGCCGGGCCGGCCCGCGCAGAGCGAGGCCGCATGATGACCGCTCGCGAGGCCGAGGCCGCCCGCCTCGACGCCGATCAGGCGCACGCTCGCGTGCGGGATGTACGGATGGAAAATCCCCATCGCATTCGACCCGCCGCCGACGCAGGCGAGGATCGCGTCGGGCTGGCGGCCGCAGAGCTCGGGCATCTGCTCGAGGCACTCGCGCCCGATCACCGCCTGGAAGTCGCGCACCATCATCGGGTAGGGATGCGGTCCGGCCACGGTGCCGATGATGTAGAAGGTGTTCGCGACGTTCGTGACCCAGTCGCGCATGGCCTCGTTCAGCGCGTCCTTGAGCGTCTTCGAGCCCGACTCGACCGGCACGACCGTCGCGCCGAGGAGCTTCATGCGGTAGACGTTCGCCGCCTGCCGCCTGATGTCCTCGGCACCCATGTACACCACGCACTCCATGCCGTAGCGCGCCGCCACCGTGGCGGTCGCCACGCCGTGCTGCCCCGCCCCGGTCTCGGCGATCACGCGCGGCTTGCCCATGCGGCGGGCGACGAGCGCCTGGCCGATCGTGTTGTTCACCTTGTGCGCGCCGGTGTGGTTGAGGTCCTCGCGCTTCAGGTAGATCTGGGCGCCGCCGAGGAGGTCCGACCAGCGCCTGGCGTGGTAGACCGGGCTCGGCCGCCCGACATAGTGCTTGAGCTCGTGCGCGAACTCGGCACGGAACGCCGGATCCTCGCGGCATTGCGCGTAGGCCGCGCGCAGTTCCTCGAGCGCGTGCACGAGCGTCTCGGCCACGAACACCCCGCCGTAAGGGCCGAAATGGCCCCGGCTGTCCGGCAGGTCATACATCTGCATTGCGGACTCCCTCGATGAACGCGGCGATCTTGTCCGCATCCTTGATGCCCTTGGCCGCCTCGACGCCGCTCGAGACGTCCACCGCCCACGGCCGCACGCGGCCGATGGCCTCGCCCACGTTCGCGGCCGTCAGGCCGCCGGACAGCACCACCGGCCGCGCGAGCCCGGCCGGAATGACGTCCCAGTCGAAGGCTTCCCCCGTGCCGCCGTAGAAGTCCGGGCGGTAGGTGTCGAGCAGCCAGCCGGCTGCGTCGTCGTAAGGCGACAGCGATTCTAGCAAATCCAGCCCCGGTCGAATCCGCAGCGCCTTGAGGTAGGGCGCGCCGAACTGCCGGCAGAACGCGGGCGTCTCCTCGCCGTGGAACTGCAGCAGGTCCACCCGGCACGCGTCGAGCACGCCGCGCACCTCGTCGGCGGCCGCATTCACGAACAGCGCGACGCGCGCGACGAACGGCGGCGTCGCCGCGGCGATCGCGCGCGCGCGCTCGATCGTGACGCAGCGCGGGCTCGGCCGGTAGAACACCAGCCCGATCGCATCCGCGCCGAGCCGGGCGGCGGTCTGCGCGTCGCCGGGCGAGGTGATCCCGCAGATCTTGACTCGGGTGCGCACGCGGGCTCAGTCGGGGATCGGATCGGGCAGCGCCGTGGAGAAGAACGGCATCATAGGCGCGAAACCCGGCAGGCTCCACTCCGGCCCGTAGCGCACCTCCGCGAGGTACAGGCCGTCCGGCGGGAACGTCGGAGCCGCGCGAGCGCGCTCGCGCACGGCGAGCACCGCGCCGAGCCACTCCGGCGGCCGCGCGCCCGTGCCGACGGGCACCCGGCCGCCGACGACGTTCCTCACCATGTGATGCAGGAACGCGTCCGCGGTGAGCTCGAAGACGAAGTACGGCCCGCGCTGCGCGATCGCGAGCTTGCGCAGGTTCCGCACCGGCGATCTCGCCTGGCACTCGGAGGAGCGGAACGCGCTGAAATCGTGCTCGCCGAGCAGCAGGCGACCGGCCGCGCGCATGGGGTCGAGCGCGAGCGGCAGATGGAACCAGCCCACGCGCCGCGCGAGGACCGCGGGACGCACCGGATGGCAGTAGAGGATGTAGCGGTAGGTGCGCGCGGTCGCCGCGTAGCGCGCGTGGAAGGCGTCGGGCACCGGCTGCGCCCACTGCACCGCCACCGCCTCGGGCAGCGCGCTGTTCGCGCCGCGCACCCACGCCTGCGTCGGGCGCTCGGCCGAGGTCTCGAAGTGCGCCACCTGTCCGAGCGCATGCACGCCGGCGTCCGTGCGTCCGGCGGCGATCGTGCGCACCGGATGCGCCGCGATGCCCGAGAGCGCACGCTCGACGTGGTCCTGCACGGTGCGGCCCGATGGCTGCGACTGCCAGCCGTCGAACCCGCTGCCGTCGTACGCGATGCCGATGGCGATCTTCATGGCCCGCCGGGTCCTCGTGCGATCGGCCCCGGCCCCGGGCGCGGCCGTCCAAAGCGAAACCGGGGCGCGCGGCCCCGGTTTCCGGCGGCGACCCGGCCCGTGTTCAGCCGAGCGCTTCCAGCATGCTGCGCGCGCGCTGCTGCTGCGCGTTGTCGCCTTCCTTGATGACCTCGTTCAGGAGCTCGCGCGCACCGTCCTTGTCGCCCATTTCCTCGTAGGCCTTCGCGAGATCGAGCTTGGTGGCGACCTCCTGCCAGCCCGGCGCCGCACCCGCGCCAGGGGTCTCGCCGGGCGTGCCGAGGTCGAGGCTGATCCCGGCGAGATCGGCGGCGCCGCCACCTGCCCGCGGCGCCTGGGTCGGCTCGTCGAGCTTGAAGTCGAAATCCATGCCGGATGCCGGCTCCGGCGCCTTCGCCACCGGGCTCTGCGGCAGGACGACGGTCGGCTGCGACTGCGCCATCATCTTGGCGGTGCTGTCGAGCTCGGGCGAGGTCTTGCCGCCGGGCAGCTCGAAGTCGATCGCGAGATCGACGTTGCCCTCGCTCAAGTCCTGCGCGGCCTTGCTCACGCCCTGATCCATGATCAGCGTGCCCGACGGCGAGAAGTCCGACTCGGACTGCTCGGCGGGCTGCGACGGCTCGCCGAGATCGAGGTCGAAGCCGACGTCGGCCGGCGCCTGGCTCGGCATGCTCAGGTCGAGCGCGATGTCGGGCGCCCCTGCGCGCTCCTGGCCGGCGGAGGACTCGAGGTTGAAGTCGATCGAAGGCGGCGCAGCGCGCGGGCTGGAGACCTCGGGCGTCGCGAGCGCGGCGGCCGCGGCGGGCGTCATGACCGACATCTGCTGGCTGCGCGCCATCGACGCCGCAGCGACCGGTCCGGGCTCGGTGCGCTTGCCGCCGTAGAGCGCGTTGGCGGGATCGACCTGCTGCCCGAGCACCGCCGCCTTCTCCCAATCCGGCCCCTGGCCGCCGGTCGCGGCGTAGATCTCGCCGGCGGTCGTCTCGAACGCCTTCAGGTCCTTGCGGGCCGCGTAGATCTCGAGCAGCTTCACGCGTACCGCCTGGCGGCTCGGATCCTTCTGCAGGGCCTCCTTCAGGATCTCCTCGGCCTGCGCGTCGCGCCCGTAGGCCATGTAGACGTCGGCTTCGGCGACCGGGTCGACCTCGTCGGTGTCGATCGCGCCGATCCCGCTCTGGCTGAAATCGGTCTGGAGCGAGCTGCCGCCGGTGTCGACGCTGCGACCGCCGGTCGTGCCGAAGACCGAGCTCGAGTCGGTCGTGGTGACCCCGGCGAGACTGTTCTCTAGGCTAGTTGCTTTTTTTTTCCGGTACGCGTACGCGCCGTAGCCGACCAGCAGCAGAACGACCCCGCCTATGCCCCCGAGCGCCACCGGGTTGTCGAGCACCTCGTCGAGGAGGCTCGGCTCGGCGATCGGCATCGGCGGCGGCGGCGCGGGCCTGGGTTTCGGCGGCGCCTTCGCCGCGGGCGGCGGCGCCGGGGCGACCGGCGGCGGCGCTTCGGCCTTCGCGGGTGCGGGCGCCTCCTTGGCGGGCTCGGGCACCCGCTCCATCTCGGGCGCCTTCGCGATCTCCGGGGCCTTCGCCGGCTCGGGTGCCTTCGCGGCCTCGGGTGCCTGCGCGATTTCCGGCGCCTTGGCGACTTCCGGCGCCTTCACGGGCTCGGGCGCCTTCGCCACCTCGGGCGCCTTCGCCACCTCGGGCGCTTTCGTCGGCTCGGGTGCCTTCGCGGGGGCCGCCGGCGCGGGCGGCGGCGGCGCGGCCCTGGCGGTCTCGGCCTGCTTCTGCAGCTGGGCGAGCTGCTGGTTCTTGAGCTCGAGCAGCTTCTCCATGTCGCGGACGT
This sequence comes from Burkholderiales bacterium, assembly GCA_023383795.1. Lineage (GTDB taxonomy): Bacteria > Pseudomonadota > Gammaproteobacteria > Burkholderiales > SG8-39 > JAABRB01. The sequence goes on from JAHDYJ010000028.1 coordinate 15,355, forward strand.
TGCGCTCGAGCTGCGCCACGCGCTCGTTCGCCTCGTTCAGGGCGCGCTCGCGTGCGGCGAGATCGTCGGCGCGCGCCGCGGCCTTGGCGGCCTTGTCGGCCGCCTGCTCGGCGCGCGACAGCCGCAGCTGGTCCTCCGTCGGAGCCGCGGGCGCCGCGGGTGCAGGCGGCGCGGCCGCGATCGCGCCGGCGGCGCGCTGACCGGGCTCCTCGCGCGCCGGCGCGGCGGCGACGGCGCTCGCCACTCGGCCGCGATACTCGTCGAACGCCTGCGCCTGGACACCGACCACCTTGGTCGCATCCTCCGAGGTCACCGCGGTGGCCTCGTCCCTGGTCGGGATCTTGAGCACCGCGCCCGCGCGGACGAGGTTCATGTTCTCGTTGATGAACGCCGACTCGTTCGCGCGGTACAACGCGACCAGCATCTGGTGCAACGTGACGCCGGGCGGCAGATTCGCGAGCGCGATCTGCGAGAGCGTGTCGCCGCGCTGCACCTCGTAGGTCCCCGGGGCGGCGGCTGCCGGCGGCGTGTCGGCAGGGGCGCTTGGAGCGGCGGGCGCGGGCGCGGGCGGCGCCGCAGGCGCGGCGGCGACCGGCTTCGCCGGATCGGGCGTGGGCGCGGCGGCAGGCTTCGGCGCCTCGGGCACGACGACGGGTTCGGGCGCCCGCGGCGGCGCGATCGGCTTCACCTCCGGCGCCGCCGCCGTGGTGGGCGGCGCGATGTCGCGCGGACCCTTGTATTCGACCGGATCGAGCAGGAACGTGTACTGGCGGACCAGCCGGCCGGTCGCCCAGTTGAGCTCCACGAGCACGTCGACGAAGGGCTCGTTGACCGGCTCGGTCGACGTGAGCACGACGATGAAATCCTTGTCACGACGCTGGATGCCCGCGCGCAGCGACGAGATCACCGCACCGTAATCCACGCCCGCCTGACGGTACGCCTCGGGCGAGGCGATGCGCGCGCTCAGCGACTCGGTCTCGCCGGCGCGCAGGGAAACGACCTCGATCTCGGCCTTGAGCGGCTGGCCCAGGGACGACTGCAACGCGAGCCGCCCGAGTCCGGCACCGAGTGCCAGGGCGGGGGCGAGCAGGAGCACTGCCAGCGCCAGGAATCTAGTTGTAGTAGTCGTACGAGTTCCCACTCTGCACCCCTGGGACTTGGACCGAGGTATTTAAATTAGCATCAGTGGGTTAGCCTTGCAAGCTAAGGTTCCACCTTGAATTAGCGCTTAAGCCAAAAATTCCTCAGCCGATTCTGGCGTGGAATTCGCTTCCGGACCGCCCGCCGGCCACGCGACTCGCCGCTCCCGGCGAAGGACGCCTCGCAGGCGGCGCTGGGCGGCCGGCAAGGGGGCTCAGGCAAGCGCCTGCGCCCGGGTCCCGACCGCTCGCGGCGCGCGCAGCGCGTCGCGCTCCTCGAGCAGGATGCGCAGCATGCGGCGCAGCGGCTCGGCGGCGCCCCACAGCAGCTGGTCGCCCACCGTGAACGCGGCGAGATACTGCGGCCCCATCGACATCTTCCGCAGGCGGCCGATCGGCACCTCGAGGCTGCCGGTGACGCGCGCCGGCGAGAGCTCGCGCATGCTGTCCTCGCGCCGGTTCGGCACCACCCGCACCCACGGGTTCGCCGCCGCGAGAATGCGCTCGATCTCCGCGAGCGGCACGTCGCGCGCGAGCTTGATCGTGAGCGCCTGGCTGTGGCAGCGCATCGCGCCGATGCGCACGCACACGCCGTCCATCGGGATCGGGTCCGCCTCGCGTCCCAGGATCTTGTTGCCCTCGGCCTGCGCCTTCCACTCCTCGCGGCTCTGGCCGGTGCCGAGATCCTTGTCGATCCACGGGATCAGGCTGCCGGCGAGCGGCACGCCGAAGTGCTCGCGCGGAAGCGCCTCGCCGCGCAGCGCATCGGCGACGCGCCGATCGATCTCGAGGATCGCCGAGGCGGGATCGTCGAGCAGCCCGCCGGTCGCCGCGTGCACCGCGCCCATCTGCTGCAGGAGCTCGCGCATGTTCTGCGCGCCGGCGCCGGACGCGGCCTGGTAGGTCATCGCGGTCAGCCACTCCACGAGCCCCTCGCGGAAGAGGCCGTCGAGCGCCATCAGCATCAGGCTCACCGTGCAGTTGCCGCCGATGAAGTCGCGCACGCCGCGGCCGAGCGCCTCCTCGATCACGCGCAGGTTGACCGGGTCGAGGATGATGACGGCGTCCTCGCGCATGCGCAGCGCCGAGGCGGCGTCGATCCAGTAGCCCTGCCATCCCGCCGCGCGCAGTCGCGGATGCACCTCGTTCGTGTAGTCCCCGCCCTGGCAGGTCAGCACGACGTCCATCCGCGCGAGCTCGTCGATCGCGCGGGCGTCCTTGAGCGGCGGCGCATCGCGCCCGACGTCGGGCGCGCGCCCGCCGACGCTCGACGTGGAGAAGAACACCGGCTCGACCAGGCCGAAATCGCCCTCGGCGCGCATGCGTCCGACGAGGACGGAGCCCACCATTCCGCGCCATCCCACCAGTCCGACTCTCATCATCACCGGTTCCCCGTTCCCGAATCCGCTTCGTTCCGCGACGCCGCTTCCCGCTCAACCGAGGGCGGCGACCACCGCGTCGCCCATCTCGCCCGTGCCGACCCGCTCCGTGCCGGGCTCGTGCAGGTCCGCGGTGCGCAGCCCCCGCGCGAGCACCTTGCGCACCGCCGCCTCGACGCGCGCCGCGGCGGCCTCGTTGTCGAGACTGTAACGCAGCATCATCGCCGCGGAAAGGATCGTCGCGAGCGGATTCGCGAGATTCTTCCCGGCGATGTCCGGGGCCGACCCGTGGATCGGCTCGTACAGGCCCTTGCCGCGCTCGTCGAGCGACGCCGAAGGCAGCATGCCGATCGATCCGGTGAGCATCGAGGCCTCGTCGGACAGGATGTCGCCGAACATGTTCCCGGTCACGATCACGTCGAACTGCTTCGGGTCGCGCAGGAGCTGCATGGCCGCGTTGTCGACGTACATGTGCGAGAGGGCGACGTCGGGATACCCGGCGCCGACCGCGGTCACGACCTCGCGCCAGAGCTGGCTCGTCTCGAGCACGTTGGCCTTGTCCACCGAGCACAGCCGCCGGCCGCGCTTGCGCGCGGCGTCGAAGCCGACCCGCGCGATGCGCTCGATCTCCGCCTCGGTATAGCGCATCGTGTCGAAGCCCTCGCGGCCGCCGTCCGCGGCGGCGCGGATGCCGCGCGGCTGCCCGAAGTAGATGTCGCCGGTCAGCTCGCGCAGGATGAGGATGTCGAGCCCGGACACGACTTCCGGCCGCAGCGTGGACGCGTTGACGAGCTCCGGGTGCACGGTCGCCGGCCGCAGGTTGGCGAACAGGCCGAGCTCCTTGCGCAGCCGCAGGAGCGCCTGCTCCGGCCGCTTCGGACGCGGCAGCGCGTCGTATCGGGGGGCGCCGACGGACCCGAACAGGATGGCGTCGGCCGCGCGCGCGAGGTCCAGGGTCGTCGCGGGGAGCGGGTCGCCCGCCGCGTCATAGGCGGCGCCGCCGACCGGGGCCTCGACGAGCTCGAGCGCGACGCCGTGCCGGCCGAGCGCGCGCAGCACCTTGACCGCCTGCGCGACGATCTCCGGGCCGATCCCGTCGCCGGGGAGGATGGCGATCTTGTGCATGGGAGGGTGAGAGGTGAACGGTGAACGGTGAGCGGTGAACAGTAGGGCCTAAACTCCGTTTACCGTTTACCGTTTACCGTTTACCGTTCACCGTTCACCGTTCACCCGAAAAGCCAGGGCTGCGCCGCCCGCCGCTGCGCCTCGTACGCCCGGATCTCGTCCGCGTGGCGCAGCGTGAGGCCGATCTCGTCCAGGCCGTTCAGCAGGCAGTACTTGCGGAAGGGGTCGATCTCGAAGCGCATGACCTTCGCGCCGTCGGTCGTCGCGACCGTCTGCCGGTCGAGATCGATCGAAAGCCGGAAGCCCGGGAACGCGGCGACGTCGTGGAAGATCGCGTCGACCTCCCGCTCGACGAGCGCGATCGGCAGCAGGCCGTTCTTGAGCGAATTGTTCTGGAAGATCTCGCCGAACGAGGGCGCGATCACGGCACGGAAGCCGAAGTCGAGCAGCGCCCACGGCGCGTGCTCGCGCGACGAGCCGCAGCCGAAGTTCGCGCGCGCGAGCAGGATGCTCGCGCCGCGGTAGCGCGGCTGGTTCAGAACGAAGTCCGGATTGAGCGGACGCTTCGCGTCGTCCCTGCCGGGCTCGCCGACGTCGCGATAGCGCCAGGCGTCGAACAGGTTCGGCCCGAACCCGGAGCGCTTGATCGACTTCAGGAACTGCTTCGGGATGATCGCGTCGGTGTCGACGTTCGCACGGTCGAGCGGAGCGACGAGCCCGGTGTGGACGGTGAATCTCTCCATGACTACTCCGAATGCCAGCAGCCCGCGCGAGGGTGCCGTGCAGCGCGGGCGGTCGTTCCCTCACGGTCGAGCGGCGCGACGAGCCCGGTGTGGACGGTGACTTGCTCCATGGCTACTTGAACTTTCCCTCGATCGCCTCGCCGGTGCGCTCGACCGCCTGTCCGGTCGCCTGGCCGGCGCGCCGCACGCCCTTCTCCACCGCCTCGCCGGCGGCCTGCGCGTCCTTCTTCGCCCCGGCGACCGTGTTGCAGCCCGCCGCCGGCACCGCCACCGCGAGCACGAGGCACGGCCCGATGAGGCTCATCGCGCGCATCAGCGCCACTCCCTCACGTCGACGAAACGGCCCTCGATCGCCGCGGCCGCGGCCATCTCGGGGCTCACCAGATGCGTCCGGCCGCCGGCGCCCTGGCGGCCCTCGAAGTTGCGGTTCGACGTCGACGCGCAGCGCTCGCCCGGGTCCAGCCGGTCGGCATTCATCGCGAGGCACATCGAGCAGCCGGGCTCGCGCCACTCGAACCCGGCGTCGCGGAACACGCGGTCGAGCCCCTCCTTCTCGGCCTGCCGCTTCACCTGCCCGGACCCCGGCACCACCATCGCGAGCCGCACCGACTTCGCCACGCGCCGCCCCTTCACGATCGCCGCAGCCGCGCGCAGGTCCTCGATGCGCGAGTTGGTGCACGAACCGATGAACACCTTGTCGATGCGGATGTCGCGCATCGGCGTGTTCGGCGCGAGTCCCATGTACTCGAGCGCGCGCGCCATGCCCTCGCGCCGCGTGGCGTCCTTCTCGCGGTCGGGGTCGGGCACCCGCTCGTCGATCGCGACCACCATCTCGGGCGAGGTGCCCCAGGTCACCTGCGGCTTGACCTCGCGGGCATCGAGCTTCACCACCCGGTCGAACTTCGCGCCCGGGTCGCTCGCGAGCTTGCGCCACTCCGCCACCGCCCGCTCCCACTGCTCGCCCCGCGGCGCGAACGGCCGGCCGCGCAGGTATCCGATGGTGGTCTCGTCGACCGCCACCATGCCGCAGCGCGCGCCCGCCTCGATCGTCATGTTGCAGATCGTCATGCGCCCTTCCATCGACAGCGCGCGGATCGCGCTGCCCGCGTACTCGATGGCGTAGCCGGTGCCGCCGGCGGTGCCGATGCGGCCGATCAGCGCGAGCACGATGTCCTTCGCGGTCACCCCGCGCCCGAGCGCGCCGTCGACCTGCACCAGCAGGTTGCGCGACTTCTTCGAGATCAGGCACTGGGTCGCGAGCACGTGCTCGACCTCCGAGGTGCCGATGCCGAACGCGAGGCAGGCGAACGCGCCGTGCGTGCTGGTGTGGCTGTCGCCGCACACGACCGTCATGCCGGGCAGCGTCGCGCCGTTCTCCGGGCCGATCACGTGCACGATGCCCTGCCGCTCGTCGAGGAACGGGAAGTAGACCTTCGCGCCGTGGCTGCGGATGTTGTCGTCGAGCGTCTTCACCTGCAGCTTCGACGTCGCGTCGTCGATGCCGTCGACGCCGCGCTCCCAGCCGGTGGTCGGCGTGTTGTGGTCGGCCGTCGCGACGATCGAATCGATGCGCCAGACCTTGCGGCCGGCGAGCTTCAGCCCCTCGAACGCCTGCGGACTGGTCACTTCGTGGACAAGGTGGCGGTCGATGTACAGGAGCGCGGTGCCATCCTCCTCGCGGCGCACGACGTGGCTCTCCCAGAGCTTGTCGTAGAGCGTCTGCTGCATCGTCGTCCCGTCCCGGAAAGCCTTGATTATACGAGGTATCCCAAAACGGCGGGGCGCGCGCCGCGCAGCCTCAGCGCTTGCGCGCCTGCTGGTAGAGCGGCTCCACCCGCGCCGCGTAGGCCTCGAGATCGCGGATGCGGTTCTCCGTGGACGGATGGGTCGAGAGGAACTGCGGCGGCTCGCCGTCGCTCGCGCGCGCCATCTTCTGCCAGACCGACACCGCGCCGCGCGGATCGAAGCCGGCGCGGGCGGCGAGCTCGACGCCGATTCGGTCGGCCTCGATCTCGTGCGTCCGGGAGTTCGGGCGGCTGATCGTGAGGTCCGCGACCACGCTCGCCAGGTCCACCGTGCCGCTCGACGCGCCGAGCACCGCTCCGGCGATGCCGATCACCGCCGCCGTCGCGAGCTGCTCGGAAGCGCGCTCCCGGCCGTGCTCGCGCAGTGCATGCGCGATCTCGTGCCCCATCACCGCGGCGAGCTCGTCGTCGGTGAGCTGCAGCTTCTCCAGGAGGCCGGTGTAGACCGCGATCTTGCCGCCCGGCATGCACCAGGCGTTGAGATCCTTGAGGGTGATCACGTTCACCTCCCACTGCCATCCGGGGGCGTCCTGGCGGAACGCGGCCGTCGCCGGAATGAGACGGTTGGCGACGGCGCGCACGCGCGCGACCTGCTGCGGGTTGCGGTTCAGCAGCCCCTTGCTCTGCGCCTGGGCGAGGATCTGGCCATACGACTGCGCGGCGGCGTTGTTCACTTCGCGCGACGAGAGCAGCAGCGTCTGCTTGCGCTCGACGCCGACCGTGCCCGCGGCGGTGGTGCTCTTGCATCCGGCGAGTCCGCCCGCGACCACGAGCGCCGCGGCGCCGGCGGCGGCGATGCGCATCCAGCGCCGCCGCGCGTTGCAGTTCGTTACAGACGGCATGTGCTGTCCCCTCGCGGCCGAAAGGCTACAACGTGTCAGACCGGCGCGCTGTCGGGGGGTTCGCGCGCGGGCAGCAGGTCGCGACGCGCGGCGAGCACCACGAGCCCCGCCGCCGCCGCAGCCGCCGCCGCGGTGAACGTCCATCCCGCCCCGACCCGCTCCCACAGCGCGCCGCTCGCCAGACCGCCGAGAAACCCGCCCGCGCCGAAGGAGATGCTGAGATACAGCGCCTGGCCGCGCGCCTGCCGCGCGCCGCCGAACCACGCATTCACGACGCCGAGCGCGGCGACGTGGTACGACCCGAACGTCGCGGCGTGCAGCACCTGCGCCAGCGCCACCGCGGCCGGCAGGTGCGCCGCCCAGCCGGTGAGCACGAACCGCAGCACCGCGCACGCGAAGCTCGCGAGCAGGATCGCGCGCAGGTCGAAGCGCGCGAGCCAGCGCGGCGCGGTGAGGAACACCGCGATCTCGGCGACCACGCCGAGCGCCCACAGGGCGCCGACGACCGTCTTCGAGTAGCCGACCGCGGTGAGGTGGATCGAGAGGAAGACGTACAGCGGCCCGTGCGCCACGCTCATCAGGAAGCACCCGGCGAGCAGCGCCATCACCTCCGGGCGCCGCACCACCGGCCAGAGCGGCGCGCGCCCGGCCGCGGGCCGCTCGCCGGTCACCGGCAGCAGCCAGGCGATCGCCGCGGTGGCGACGAGGATGCCGAGCACCATCCAGAGCAGGCTCGCGAGCGCGAGCCGGTCGAGCGCCGCGCCGACCGCGAGCACCGCGGCGATGAACCCGACCGAGCCCCAGAGCCGGATCGATCCGTAGCGCTCGAGCCGGCCCTGCAGATGGCCGAGCGTGGTCGCCTCGAGCAGCGGGTTCGCTGCGCTCGAGAAGAAGCTGAGCGCGGCAAGCACCGCGAGCAGGCCCCAGAAGGAGCCGGTCGCGAACGTGCCGCAGAAGACGAGCGCGGCGAGCGCGAGCGACGCGCGCAGGAGCGCGCGCTTCGCACCGTAGTGGTCGGCGAACCAGGCCCAGAAGTTCGGGCCGAACACGCGCACGAGCTGCATCACCGAGAGCAGCACGCCGATATCCCAGGCGCTCGCGCCGATCGACTCCAGGTACAGGCTGAAATAGGGCGCGAACGCGCCGATGAACGCGAAATACGCGAGATAGAGCGCGGACAGGCGGAAGTACGGGACCGGCACGAGGGCGGGGCGGCAGGCGGGGGCGGCAGGCGGGCGTCGCGATGGTAGCAAATCGCCCTTGCACATCCCCGCCGGCGCAGGCGCATTCCACTTTTCGATTAGGTTCTAGAACCCATCTCAAAATCGCGGCCGTGCTTCTTCCCGAACCGAGGTCGTACGAACAAGGGGCCCGAGGGAAGGGTTGGGACCCTTCCCTTCCCAACCGCCCTTGTAGATCCCCTCTTTCGCGACCGCATTCGCATTTTGAGATAGGTTCTAGACTTACGGGCATGGCGACGCCTGGGCCGCGCGCATGAACCCGCGCATCGAACAGTCCGCACAGCTGGCCGCCGTCGCCATCCTCGCGATCGGCTGCTACGTCGTGCTGCGCCCGTTCCTGAGCGCGCTGCTGTTCGCCGCCGTCGTGTGCTGGAGCACGTGGCCCGTGCGCGAGGCCCTCCGCCGGCTCGTCCGCGGCGGACGGAGCCTCACGGCGTCGATCCTCGTCGCGGCGCTCGTCCTCATCGTGCTGGTGCCGTTCGTCGCGCTCGCGGCCACGGTCGCCGACCAGGCCCCCGGCTGGGTCGAGCGCGGACGGGCATGGATCGCCGCCGGGCCGCCACCGGCGCCGGCGTGGCTCGTGCAGCTGCCCTACGTCGGCGAGGCCATCGGCGAGTACTGGGAAACCCTCACGGCGAGCCGCGAGGCGGTGCTGCAGCTCGTGCGCAGCGCGAGCGACCCCCTGCGCCGGCTCACCGTCGCCACCGTCGCGGTGCTCGGCGAGGGCATCCTGCAACTCGTGCTCACCACGTTCGTCGCGTACTTCTTCTATCGCGACGGCGACACGATCGTCGCTGCGGTCGCGAGCATGGCCGAGCGCGTCGCCGGCCCCGAGGGCCCGGCCGCGCTCAGGACGACCGGCGAGACCGTCCTCGGCGTGATCTACGGCATCGTCGGCACGGCGCTCGCGCAGGCGCTCGCCGCGCTCGTCGGCTTCTGGATCGCCTCGGTGCCCGGCGCGCTGCTGCTCTCGGCCGCCACGTTCCTGCTCTCGCTGGTGCCGGTCGGGCCGCCGCTCGTCTGGGGCGGCGCCGCGATCTGGCTCCTGTCCGAAGAGCGCTTCGGCTGGGCGATCTTCGTCGCGCTGTGGGGTCTGCTCGTCATCAGCAGCATCGACAACGTCCTGAAGCCGCTGCTGATCAGCCGCGGCGCGCGCCTGCCGTTCCTGCTCGTGCTGCTCGGCGTGCTCGGCGGCGTGCTCGCCTTCGGGCTGATCGGCGTCTTTCTCGGGCCGGTGCTGCTCGCGGTCGGGCTCGGCCTCGTCCGGCGCTGGGTGGGACAGCGCGATTCCACGAGGCACGCCGACCGCGCGCCGGGCGCCGACCCGCCGACGTGAGGCCGCAGGCCTACGCCCGGTGAGCTCTTCGCTTAGAATCTGCGCCGCGCCGGGCCCCGAAACTTGAGCACCGATCCGCCGTCCGCATCCGCACCCCCGCCCTGGCGCCGCACGGCGCTGTTCGCGCTGTTCACCGTCTCCGGATTCGCAGGCCTCATCTACGAGTCGATCTGGAGCCACTACCTGAAGCTCTTCCTCGGGCACGCGGCGTACGCGCAGACGCTCGTGCTCGCGCTCTTCATGGGCGGCATGGCGCTCGGCGCGTGGTTCGCGAGCCGGCGCTGCGGCCGCTGGGGCAACCTGCTGCGCGGCTACGCCGTGGTCGAGGCGGTGATCGGCTTCGGCGCGCTCGGATTCCATCCGGTGTTCGTCGCCGCGACCGAAGCGGCCTACGACGTCGTGCTGCCCGCGCTCGCCGGGGGCGCGGCGGCGCCGCTCTTCAAGTGGACGCTCGCCACGGCGCTGATCCTGCCGCAGTCGATCCTGCTGGGGATGACCTTTCCGCTGATGAGCGCCGGGCTGCTGCGGCGCCATCCGGAGCGCCCCGGCGAGTCGCTCGCGCTGCTCTACTTCACCAACAGCCTCGGCGCCGCCGCCGGCGTGCTGGCGAGCGGCTTCGTCATGATCGAGCATCTCGGGCTGCCCGGAACGATCCGGGCCGCCGGCGTCATCAATCTCGCGCTGGCCGCGGTGGTGTGGGCGCGCGCGCGCGCGCCCCCCCGTGCCGGCGCGCCCCCCGCCCCGGCGGCGGCCCCGCCGGCCCCGCCCGCTCCGCGCCGGGCCGCCGGCTTCCACACGCGCGCGCGCGCCGGGGGGGGGGGGGCCCGCGCCCCCCCCCCCGGCGGGGCCGGCGCGCCGACCGCCCCGGCGGCGGCCGCGCCGGCCGCGCCGCGCATGGCGCACGGCGCCTCGCCGCGCCTGCTGCTCGCCGTCGCCTTCCTGACCGGCGCCGCCTCGTTCATCTACGAGATCGGCTGGATCCGCATGCTGTCGCTGGTGCTCGGCGCGGCGACGCACTCGTTCGAGCTGATGCTCTCGGCGTTCATCCTCGGCCTCGCGCTCGGCGGGCTGTGGGTGCGCCGCCGGATCGACCGCGCCGCCGATCCGGTGCGCTTTCTCGGCATCGTGCAGGTCGCGATGGGGCTTGCCGCGCTCGCCACGCTGCCGCTGTACGGCGCGACCTTCGACCTGATGCAGCTCGTGGTGAGCGGCACCGCGAAGACCGACGCCGGCTACGCGATCTTCCTCGCCTCGAGCCATGCGATCGCGCTCGCGGTCATGCTGCCGGCCACCTTCTTCGCCGGCATGACGCTGCCGCTCATCACCTACACGCTGCTGCGCACGCACCACGGCGAGCGCTCGATCGGCGCGGTGTACGCCGCGAACACGCTCGGGGCAATCGCCGGCGTGTTCGCGGCCGCCCACCTCGGCCTACCGCTGCTCGGCGTGAAGGGCACGGTCACCGCGGGCGCCGCGCTCGACGCCGCGCTCGGCCTCTATCTGCTGTGGCGCGTCTCCTCGCCCGCGCCCGGCGGCTCGCGCACGGCGCGGTTCGCGACCGGCGTCGCCGGCGCGGCCTTCGCGGCGGTGACGCTCGGGGTCTCGCTCGACCTGCACAAGATGGCGTCCGGCGTCTTCCGCCGCGGCGAGCTCTACTCGGCGGCCGACGCCGGGCTGGTCTTCTACCGCGACGGCAAGACCACCTCGGTCAGCCTGCTCGAGTTTCCCGAGGGGCTCTCGCTGCGCACGAACGGCAAGTCCGACGGCGCGATCAACCTGGGCGAGGGCCGCCGCATCTCGGACGAGGTCACGATGGTGCTCACCGGCGCGCTGCCGCTCGCGCACCTGCCGGAGGCGCGCCGCGCCGCCGTGATCGGGATCGGCACCGGGCTCACCACCCACACGCTGCTCGCCAGCCAGACGATCGAGCGCGTGGACACGATCGAGATCGAGCCGGCGATGGCCGAGGCGGCGCGCCGCTTCGCCGCGCGCAACGCCGCGGCGTTCGCCGATCCGCGCAGCAACATCGTGTTCGAGGACGCCAAGACCTACTTCTCGGGCCGCGGCGAGCGTTACGACGTCATCGTCTCGGAGCCGTCGAACCCGTGGGTGAGCGGGGTCGCGAGCCTCTTCTCGGACGAGTTCTACCGGCTGGTGCGCCGCTACCTCGCGCCCGGCGGCGTGCTCGTGCAGTGGTTCCAGGTCTACGAGATCGACATCACGCTGGTCGCCTCGATGATGCGGGCGCTGGCGCAGAACTTCCCGGACTACGCGGTCTACGCCGCGACCGACTCGGACATCCTGGTCGTCGCCGGCGACGCTGCGACGCTCGCGCGTCCGCTCGCCGACGTGTTCCGGGCGCTGCCCGGCGTGGGCGGCGAGCTGCGCAAGGTGCACGTGCAGACGATCGGCGACATCGAGCTCCGCCGCCTCGGCGGCAAGACCGTGCTGCACCCGCTGTTCCTCTCGTACAACGTCCCGGCGAACTCCGACTACCACCCCTATATCGACCTGAACGCCGCGCGGCACCGCTTCCTGCAGACCGGCGCCGGCGAGCTCACGCGGCTCGGCGCGGCCGGCGTGCCGGTGGCGGAGATCCTCGAGGGGCGGCCGCGGCTCGTCCGCCCGGCGTCGCTCGACGGCGACGACTACCTCGAACGCATCGAGCAGGCGCGCCGCGCGGCGTACGCGCGCGACTTCCTGCTCGCCGCGAAGCCGCCCGAGCCGCGCGGCATTCCTGCGCAGCTCCAGCGCGACCTTGAGCTCGTGCGCATGCGCGGCATCGATTGCGTCGATCCGCAGAAGTTCGACCTGTGGATCCGCTCGGCGATGAACATCGCGCGCTCGGTGAACGCGGCGCTGCCGCCGGGCGAGGCGGCAGCGGTCTGGCGCGCCGTCGGCGCGGCGCCGTGCGCGGAGCGGCTCGGCGCGCCGGAGAAGCGCTGGTTCGGACTCTTCGCGGCGGTCGCGGCGCGCGATGCGGCCGGCGCGGCGCGCCTCGCCGGCGAGCTGCTCGCCGACGCTCGCGAGCTGACGCCGGTCGTACGCCGCTACCTGCTCACCGCGGCGCTCGCCGGGCTGGTCGCCGAGCGCCGGTACGATGCGGCGCTGCAGGCCTGGAACGCGCACGCGCGCGGCATCCCGGTCGATCTCGACGTGCGGCTGCTCTACGCGTATCTCGCCGTGGCGCGGCGGCTGAACGTGCCGCTCGATTGAGCGCGACGCTACGCGCCGCCCTCCTCCCGGTCCTGCCAGCACCGCCACGCGAGCCAGCCCCAGGCGGCGAGGATCACGGCCCATCCGGCGAAGCGCACGGCATAGGCGATCGTCACGTCCCAGGGCAGCACGCCCCAGCGCGAGAAGATCTCGTTCCAGTCGTGCGCGAGCGCGGGATCGAGGCCGCCGACGAGCGGCAGCTGCATCGCGCGCGCGTCGGCCATGTAGACCGCGACGTTGAAGAGGTTCTCGCCGATCCAGGCCGCGCACAGCGCGAACGACGCCGGATGGCGGCGCATCCAGAAGCTCGCCGTCGCCGCCACCGGGAACGCGAGCTGGCCGAGGGTCCCGCCGTACACCGCGAGCCGCTCGCTCACCAGGCCGGCGAGCGGATGCCCGGCCTCGTGAAGCGCGAGATTCGCGTTGTCGAGCAGCCACACCCAGCGCTCGCCGGTATGCGCGAGCCACAGCACCAGCACGATCGGCACCGACGCGGCGGCGAGCGCCGCCGTCGAGACCGGCTGCCAGGGCGTGTCGCGGATCTCCTGCAGCCGCTCGCGCCAGCTCATCGGTCAGCGGCCGGCGCCGCGCGCGCGTGCGCTCAAGCGGGCTTGCCGGGGATCGGCGGCGTCGGGCACGCGACGTCCGCGTTCTGCGCGCGGTGCCGCAGCGCGTGGTCCATCAGCACGATCGCCAGCATCGCCTCGGCGATCGGCGTCGCGCGGATGCCGACGCACGGATCGTGGCGTCCGGTGGTCGAGACGGTCGTCGCGGCGCCCGCCCTGGTGATCGAGCGCCGCGGCACCCGGATGCTGGAGGTCGGCTTGAGGGCGATGTGCACCACGACGTCCTGCCCGGTGCTGATGCCGCCGAGCACGCCGCCCGCGTTGTTCGAGAGGAAGCCCCCGGGGGTCAGCTCGTCGCCGTGCTCGGAGCCGCGCTGCGTCACCGACGCGAAGCCGGCGCCGATCTCGACGCCCTTCACGGCGTTGATGCCCATCATCGCGTGGGCGAGATCGGCGTCCAGCCGGCCGTAGACCGGCTCGCCCCAGCCGACCGGCACGCCCTCGGCGACCACCGTCACCCTGGCGCCGCACGAGTCGCCGGCCTCGCGCAGCTCGTCCATGAAGGCCTCCAGCGCGCGAACCGCGTCCGGATCGGGGGCGAAGAACGGGTTGCGGTTCACCGCGTCCCACGAGCGGAACGCGATCCGATGCGGTCCGAGCTGCGCGAGATAGCCGCGGACGGTCACGCCGTGGCGCTCGCGCAGCCACTTCTTCGCGATCGCGCCGGCCACCACGCGCACCATCGTCTCGCGCGCCGAGGCGCGCCCGCCGCCGCGGTGGTCGCGGATGCCGTACTTCTGCCAGTACGTGTAGTCGGCGTGGCCCGGGCGGAACGTCTCGGCGAGCGCGCTGTAGTCCTTGCTGCGCTGGTCCTCGTTGCGGATCAGGAAGCCGATCGCGGTGCCGGTGGTCCTGCCCTCGAAGACGCCCGAGAGGAGCTCGACCCGATCGGACTCGCGACGCTGCGTGACGTGGCGCGACGTGCCGGGCTTGCGGCGATCGAGCTCCCGCTGGATGTCGCTCTCCGCGAGCTCGAGTCCGGGCGGACAGCCGTCGACGACACCGCCGTAGGCCGGCCCGTGGCTCTCGCCGAACGAGGTCACGCAGTAGAGCTTGCCGAAGGTGTTGCCGGACATGTCCGCCCGCCAAGTCACGGAAAGTTAATGCAAAAGTCTAACACGCCGGCGCGGGCCGCCGGCGCGGCACGCGCGTCAGCCGAACAGGGCGCCGCGCGGCAGCGGGCTGCGCAGCAGCACGACCAGGGCGTAGATCGCCCCGATCAGCACCGCGCCGTAGAGCACGCCGTTGCGCACGCGCATCCGCGCGCGCGCGATCAGCACCCAGGCGAGGTAGGCCGGAGTGGCCGCGTAGAACCCGATCGCCCAGATGCCGACGGCGTAGGCGACGAGCACCAGGAACTGGACCAGCTCGTCGCGCACCACCGAGCGCTCGCCCGCCGCCGCCGGCCCGGCGCGGTCCGGCCGCCAGTGCCCCGCCCATACGTCGCGCGCGAGCGCGATGGCGGCGAGCGCGACGCCCGGTACGATCGCGAACATCGGCAGCGCCCGCGCCTCGCGCAGGAAGCCGAGCACCTCGATCAGCGCGTAGACGAACATCGCGAGCATGCCCGCGCTCAGCGCGGTCGAGACGCGGCCCTCGGCGCGCCTGCCGCGCGCCGTCGTGGCCGACTCGGCGTCGCTCGCGGCGACGCCGGCGGCGGGCCGGCCGGCGGCACGGCGGCGCGCCCAGCGCACGAGCTGGATCGCGACCGGCACCAGGATCAGCGCGCCGATGATCAGGACGCCCGGCCGCAGCAGCCATTTCCAGCCGAACAGCTGGTTGGCGAGCCAGAAGTACTGCTCCATCGGCTTCGCGAGAACGAAGCCGACCAGCGCCGGCGCGCGCGGCCAGCCGCCGCGCTTCATCATCCAGCCGACGAGGCCCAGCAGGAGCAGCAGCGCGATGTCGCCGATGCTGTTGGTCGCCTGGTAGGCGCCGACGATCATCACCAGCATCAGCGGCGCGGCGACCAGCGCGAAGCGGATCTGCGTGAGCCGCGCGAGCCACGGCGTCACCGCGAAGCAGATGATCGCGCCCAGGACCGACGCGATCGCCGCGCTCCAGATGATGAGGTACATCAGGTCGGGGTTCTCGCTGACGAAGCGCGGCCCGGGGTAGTGGCCGAAGGCGAACAGCGCGCCCATGAAGATCGCGGCCGCCGGCCCGCCGGGCACGCTGAACAGCATCGTCGGGACGAGGTCGGCGATGACGGTGGCGTTGTTCGCGCCCTCGGCGGCGGCGATGCCGCGGATCTCGCCCTTGCCGAAGCGCGACTTGTCGCGCGTGGTGCGCACCGCGTGCGCGTAGGCGACCCAGGTCGACGCGCTCGCGCCGACCGCCGGGACGAAGCCGCCGAGCACGCCGATCAAGGCGCCGCGCAGGATCAGCCAGCGGCTGCGCCACGCCTCGCGCGCGCCCGCGCCCCAGTCGGTGAGCACCACGCGCGCGCGCGAGATGCCGCCGCCCTCGGCGAGCATCGAGAGCACCTCGGCGACGCCGAAGAGGCCGAGCGCCACGATCGTGAGCGAGATGCCGTCGAGCAGGTACGCCTGCCCGAACGTGAACCGGAATTCCGCCGCCGCGGGCGCCGGGCCGATCGTGCCGACACCCAGGCCGAAGCACGCGACCAGCACCCCGCGCACCACGTTGCCGCCCATGAGGCTGCTCGCGTAGTAGAGCCCGACGCACGCGAACATGAAGAGCTCCGCGGTGCCGAGCGCGAGCACGATCGGGCCGGCGACCGGGATCGCGAGCGTGAGCACGATCGCGCCGATCACGCCGCCGACCATCGAGGCGATGAATCCGACCGACAGCGCGCGCGCCGCGTGGCCCTCCTTGGCGAGCGCATGGCCCTCGATCGCGGTCGGCGCCGAGGCGGGCGAGCCGGGCGCGCCGACCAGCACCGAGGTGATCGTGTCGGAGGTGTACACGACCGCCGTCGCGCCGAGCAGCATGGCGAGGCCGGCGTACTGGTCGAGCAGGTAGACGAACGGGAGCAGCATCGAGACCGCGGCGACGCCGCCCAGCCCCGGCAGCATGCCCACCGTCATGCCGACCAGCATGCCGACGAAGAGCGCCGCGAGCCGTGCCGGCTCGAGCAGCATCCCGAGCGCCGAGAGCGCGTGCTCGATCATGGGGTGGCGGGCGGCAGCACTGCGCCGGCGCGGCGCGCAGCCCGTCGGGCCCCGCGCCGGCCGGCGCGCACGGTCAAGCGCTCGTCAGAACTTGACGTTGTACTTGCTGGCGAGGAGCTCCTTCATGTAGGCGAGCACCGGCGCGGGCGGCTTGAGCGCCGCGCGCAGCGGCTTCTCGGCCTTGGCGCCGCTGGTGAGCGGATAGCCGCCGGTCACCTTCTTCGCCTCCGCGTGGAACGCCGCGTCCTGATTGATGCGATCGACCGCCTGGTTGAACTCGTCGACGATCGCCTGCGGCGTGTCCTCGTGCAGGAACGCCGTCAGGCCGTAGGTGAAGGTGAGCGCCGCCGAGGTCTGGAACGCGTCCCACGCCGGCCCGCTCGGGTCGCTGCCGTGCAGGATCTTGTGCGCCTCGTAGACCGACGGCAGGTCCTTCATCACGTGGTCCCGCTGGGTCATTCTGCCGTTGTCGTCGAGCGAACCGCCGGAGTAGAGCGGGATCGCCTTGCCGCTCTCGACCAGCGGCACGACCTGCGTCAGGAACACCGGCGTGAACTGCGAATCGAAGTTCGTCTCGCCGCGCTCGAACGCGAGGCGCACCGGGCCGCGTCCGGTGAAGCCGAGCACGGCCTTCACGTCGAGCTTCAGCACCTCGAACGAGAGCAGCACCGGCAGGTCGCTCGCCGCCGCGGCGATCCCGCCGTAGACGAGTTGCGTGCTCGGGCTCTTCAGGTCCTTGACCGACTTCACGCCGGTCGCCGGCGAGGTGTACAGCACCGGGCCGAAGGCCATGCTGTAGGCCACGCGCTTCTTGGCCAGGTCGTACTTCACCTCCTTGCGGCCGAGGATGTAGGGGTGCGACGTGGACGATGTGGTGAAGAGGATCGTCAGCCCGTCGGGCTTGGCGTTCGCCTCGAACCAGTTCGCGCCTAGGATCGAGCCGCCGCCGGGACGGGTCTTGATGCGCATGCGCGGGTTGCCGGCGATGTGCTTCTCGAGGAACGGCGCGAGGAACTTCGCGCCGACGTCGGTCGCGCCGCCCTCGGCGAACGGCACCACCACCTCGATCTCCTTGCCGGCGAAGTACTGCGCCGACGCGGTGAGCGGCTGCGCGGCGACCGCGGCGAAGGCGGCGACCGTCGCGGCGCCGAGCGCCCGGCGGCGCGTTCTCAGCATCTGGGCGTGGCTCATCCTGGTTTCCTCCTTTGGCTGTGGGGTGGCGTTCTGATTGTCGTGCGCGCGATAGCGCACCAAGGCAGCGCGACGAAGCGCCGCGACGGCCCTGCGGGCGGAACCTCCGCCGCCCCGGCTGTCGAACGGATGTGCCCGACGACTGTGCGCGCGGGCTACTATACCGCATGCCGGCGCGCGGGAGCCGAACCATGGCCGAGACCGACCCCAGGAAGCCGCAGGACGGCAAGCAGGAGAACCCGCCCGAGCTCGCGAAGGGCCCGGGCGGGCTCACCATGCGCGAGATCCACGAGCAGGTGAAGAAGAGCCTGGCGCGCGACCGCGCGGCGCAGAAGACCCGGAACCAGCTCGCCCAGCCGCAGAACCGCTGGCAGCGTTTCGTGCGCTACGTCTGGGACCGCAAAGGCGGCGACGGCCGGCGCTAGCCGCTCACGGCGCCCCGCTCGCGCCCCCCTCGCGCGGCCGGCGCGGCGGCACCGGCGAGAAGTAGCCGATCGCGAGCAGCAGCACGCCGACCGCGATGAACGAGACGATGCGCTCGATGCCGCCGACCCGCGACAGGTCGACGGTGAAGAGCTTGACCACCACGACGCCGAGCAGCACGGCGCCCGCGAACCAGAGCGCGCGCAGCCCGCGGCGCGTGGCGAGCACCATGGCCGCGAGCGCGAGGACGGTCCAGAAGACCGAGAACGAGCTCTGCACCAGCGTCGAGCGCAGCATCGCATCGAGGCGGTAGGGGATGTCGGCCCAGTGATGCAGCGTGCGCAGCAGCGCGCCGTTCAGCCAGACGAAGGCGGCCGCGCCGAGCACGCCGGCGGCGAGCGCGGGCGCGAGCCAGCCGAGCCACCCGCGCGCGCGCACCGCGAGATACCAGAACCCGAGGGCCGCCAGCGCCGCGAGCATCGCGAGATCGAGCGGATTGGCGAGCGGGGCGTACGGCAGCGGCGCCGGGTCGCCGCTCGACATCGCGTTCGCCATGACGAGCCAGGCGAGCAGGTAGCCGGCCATCGGCAGCCCGCCGCGCACCATGTAGGTCTCCAGGTGCCGGGCGACCGGCCATCCGGAGCGCTCGCTGGCGCGGCCGATCGCCGCGAGCGCGAGC
This sequence comes from Burkholderiales bacterium, assembly GCA_023383795.1. Lineage (GTDB taxonomy): Bacteria > Pseudomonadota > Gammaproteobacteria > Burkholderiales > SG8-39 > JAABRB01. The sequence continues at coordinate 34,234 of JAHDYJ010000028.1, forward strand.
GTCGGCACGATCCCCCAGGCGACCAGAGGCCACACGCCGGCGGCCGCGCGCTCGACCCACCATGCGACCTCCCGCGAGGCGAGCGCGACTGCGAGCCACAGCGCGACGACGTGCGCCGCGCGCGCGTACCACCCCCACACCTCGTCCTCGTGACGGCGCAGCGTCCAGGCGAGCGCCCCGAACGCGAGCGGCCAGGCGAGCCAGCCGTCGCGCGCGAGCGGATGCGGCAGCTCGGCGAGCGCCCCCGCGCCGATCAGCGCCATGGCCGGCGCGAGCAGCGCGGCCGGGACGACCGCCGCCGGCCAGGCAAGCCGCGTGCGCAGGACGCTCGCGATGACGGCCGTGCCGGCAGCGAAGCCGAGCGTGGCGCTGATCTCGTGACGGCCGGGGACGAACTCCGCGATCTCGCGCAGGCCGCCGATCACCCACCAGAGCACGCCCCACCCGAAGAGCAGGTTGGCGACGAGCGCGGTCGCGCCGGCGAACGCGCCGTCCGGCGTCGCTGCGGCGCGCCCGACCACGCGCGCGCAGAAGAGCCCCGCGACGGCGAGTAGCAGGCAGCCGAGGAACGCGCTGTTCGCGAGGGGCACGGCCGCGGTCAGGCCCTCCTGACCGGCAAGGAACGCGACCGCGGCGGCGGGCTGCAGCGCAACGCCGAACCACTGCGCGAGGCGGCGGCCCTGCCGCGCGCCGACCCAGACGATCGCCGCGCCCTCGAGCGCCCAGGCGGCAGACGTCAGGCGGGCGTCCAGGGCGAGCGGGATCGCGATCGTGCCGAACGCCACGCCCAGCGCGAGGAACGACTCGACCAGCAGCAGCACGCCCGCGCGGCGCCGCGACCACAGCGCGGCTGCGAGCGCGAGATAGAACGCGCCGAGCGCGAGCGCGCTCAGCGCGAGGCCGTACTCGCTGTCGCGGACGAGCGCGCCCTGCAGACCGAACGCGAGGAGCGGCGTGCCGAAGACGAGCGTGCCGTCGACATAGCTGCGCACCTCGAGCGCGCGACGCAGCGCATACAGCACCGCGATGCCGACGTAGATCAGGAAGAAGGCGACCAGGAACGGCTCGGTCGTCGCGAAGTGCTCCGGGCGGTAGAACCGCGCGCCCCACAGGGTCCCGATCGCGAACGTGAACGCGAAGCCGAGCAGGTTGAGCGGCCGCCATGCCTTGCGCCAGGCGACCGCCAGGATGCCGAGGTTCAGGCACAGGTAGTACCCGAACAGCATCACGTGGCTGCCGCGGCCGGTGGACGCGAGCACCGGCGCGAGGAAGCCGCCCGCCCCCGCGAGCATCGCGAGCGACAGCGCGTCCTGCCGGATCGCGAGCCACGTCGAGGCGATCACCAGGCCGAGGAGCAGCGCGAACGCCGCCCCGGGGGGCAGCAGCCCGTACAGGCGAAGCGCCGCGAACACCGTGAGGTAGAGCACGCCGACGCCGCCGCCCTGCATCGCGAGCGCGTAGCCCGGCCGGCTGAAGCGCAGCCGCCACCCGATCGCGAGCATCGCGACCGCGCCCGCGGCGATGCCGGCGAGGCGCAGCTCGATCGGGAAGCGGAAGTTCTCCGCGGCGTACCTGGCGAGGAACGCGACGCCGAAGAAGAGGATCACGACGCCGAGCCGCACGAGCGTGTTGCCGCCGACGAGCCAGCGCCACACGGCCGAGTCGGCGCCTGCGGCGACGCGGCCGCCTTCGTCTTCGGCGCCGCGGCCGATCACGGTCGCGGCACCCGCTGCCGCCGGCGCCGGGGCGGGCGCAGGGAGCACCCCCTGCCGCGCGGCCAACTCGTCCGCGCGCTCGGCCTCGATTGGGATGGCGACCGGCACGACGTCGCCCGCGCCGGCGGACCGCGTCGGCGCGGAATCCGAGGCTGCGGCGGCGCTCTCCGGGAGCGGCGGCAGCTCGCCGACGCCGAGACGCTTCTCGATCTCCTCGAGGCGCAGGTGGATGTGCCGGAGCGACCGGTAGATATGGTCGAAGTTGGCGTCTGCGCCCGCCTGCCAGCTTCGCGCCGGCCGCTGCGGCTCCGGCTCGGCCCACAGCACCCCGAAGAGTACGGCGCCGCCGACCGCGCCGAGCAGCGCACCGCCGAGCCCGGCCTCGAATCCGCCGAGCGAAGTGCCGAGCATCGCGCCGACGACGAGGCCCAGCAGGCCGCCAAGAAATCTCATGTTCGCGTCTCCCTATTTGAGATCGCCGCGCAGCGCGAGGACGGCCGCGTGCAAGCCCTCCGGGGTCACCGAATCCGGCGGCCACGGCGGCGCCGCCGCGAGCGCGATCTTCGAGAAGAGGCCGCGCCGGAACGGCCGGCTCATCGCCGGGCCGCCCTTGCGGCTGAACGTGCTGCCCCACAGCCCGCGCAGAGCCATCGGCACCACCGGCACCGGCGTCTCCTCCACGATGCGCCTCACGCCGCCGCGGAACTCGTTCAGCTCGCCCGACTCGGTGATCCGGCCCTCGGGAAAGATGCCGACGAGGTCGCCCGCGCGGAGCGCGGCCGCGATCTCGGCGTAGGCCCGCTCCAGCGCCGCCGGGTCGGCCTTGCGCGGCGCGATCGGGATGGCGCCGCCGGTGCGGAAGATGAAGTTGAGCACCGGCAGCCGGTAGATGTTGTGGTCCATCACGAAGCGGATCGGCCGCCGGCACGCCGCCATGATCACCACGGCGTCGACGAAGCTCACGTGGTTGCACACGAGGAGCGCCGGCCCCTCCTCCGGGACGTGCTCGAGCCCGGACTTCTCGAGGCGATAGATGCTGTGGATGAGCAGCCACGCCAGGAACCGCATCAGGAACTCGGGCACCAGCGTGTAGATGAACGCCGCGACCGCGGCGTTCAGGGCCGCGGTGACCAGGAAGAGCTGCGGCACCGTCACGCCGCGCTGCAGGAGGCCGGCGGCGAAGAGCGCGGCGGCAACCATGAACACCGCGTTCAGCACGTTGTTCGCCGCGATGATCCGCGCCTGGTGCTGCTTCTCCGCCCGGCTCTGGATCAGCGCGTAGAGCGGCACGATGAAGAAGCCGCCGAACAGCCCGATCGCGAAGAGGTCGGCGAGCACGCGCAGCGCGCCCGGCTGCGCGAGGAAGGCGCCCGCGCCGACGAGCGCGCCGCCGGCGCGCGCGGGGCTGGCGAGAAAGAGATCGAGCGCGAATACGGTGAGCCCGATCGAGCCGAACGGCACCAGTCCCAGCTCGACCTTGTGGCCGGACATCCGCTCGCAGGCGAGCGAGCCGGCGCCGATGCCGATCGACAGCGCGGCGAGCAGCAGCGTCGCCACGTGCTCGTCGCCGCCGAGGTGCGCGCGCGCGAACGCGGGGAACTGCGACAGCAGCAGGAACCCGTAGAACCAGAACCACGACACGCCGAGGATCGAGAGGAACACGGTGCGGTTGCCGCGCGCGAAGCGGAAGATCGCCCACGTCTCGGCGGCGACGTTCCAGCGCAGCCGCAGCCCCGGGTCGGGCGCGGCGACCGACGGGATGAAGCGGCTCGCGGCGTAGCCCGCGAGCGCGATCACGACGATCGACGCCGGGACCACCGCGCCGGGCCCGTCGGCGCGCGCGATCAGCAGCCCGCCGGCGATCGTGCCGGCGAGGATCGCGATCGACGTGCCGGTCTCGACCAGCGCGTTGCCGCCGACGAGCTCCTCCTCGCGCAGCGTGCGCGGCAGGATCGAGTACTTCACCGGTCCGAACAGGGTCGAGTGCAGCCCGAACAGGAACAGGGTCGCGAGCAGCAGCCCGATGTCGCGCTGCACGAAGCCGATCGCCCCGAGCGCGGCGATGCCCACCTCGAAGAGCTTCACCGCCCGGATCACGCGCGCCTTGTCGTACTTGTCGGCGAGCTGTCCCGCGGTGGCCGAAAAGAGCAAGAACGGAAGGATGAAGAGCGCGCCCGCCAGGTTGACGAGCACGTCGGCCTTCAGTCCGGCGCCGGCGCCGGCCTGGTACGCGATCAGGATCACGAGCGCGTTCTTGAACACGTTGTCGTTGAACGCGCCGAGGAACTGGGTCGCGAAGAACGGGCCGAAGCGCCGCTCGGCGATCAGGCGGAACTGGCTGCGATCGGCCATCGGCGCGCGTCCCGCGTCAGGCGTTGCCGCGCACGTAATCGGCGACCGCCGCGAGCGCGGCGAGCAGGCGGCGCCGGTCGACCCAGAAATAGACCTCGCGGCCGCGCTTCTCGCTCGCGAGCACGCCAGCCTCGCGCAGCACCTTCAGGTGGTGCGACACGGTGGGCCGGCTGAGCGTCGAGGCCGCCGCGATCTCGCCCGCGGTCAGGCGCTCGCCCGGCTCGAACAGGAGCAGGATGCGCTGGCGATGCCCGTCGCCGAGCGCGACGAACACCCTGGCGACGGTCCGCCAGGCGGGCGGAATCTGGCGCAGATAGCGACGGGGCACGCGGCGCGGCGCTGCTCGAGAAATGTCGATATGTTTCGACGCTTCGTCATTTGTGTCAAGCCCGCGCCGGCCATGCCGTGAACTGCGTCACGCGTCGGGATCCGTCGCGGCACGGTCGGGCGCGCCGCTCGGAGTGGCGCCGCGTCCCGGGACCGCCGGGGCGAGAGGAGCGGCATGAGGGCGGCGGGTGGTCCGACCTCCGGCGGGGGGTGCGGCGGTCGGCGCCCTCGATCGCCCGCCCGCGCGCCGCGGTCGGGCGCGCGGAGGCGGCGCGCGGGCCGCCCTACGCGGGCCAGTTCTTGATGTAGCCCTTCAGCATGCGGTTCTCGAAGTTCTTCTCCTCAAGCACCGCCCGCGCGACGTCGTGGAACGAGATGACGCCGAGCAGCGTCTCGCCCTCCATGACCGGCACGTAGCGCGCGTGACGCTCGACCATCTGGCTGCGCAACTCGTCGAGGTCCATCTCCGGGTGCGTGACGAACGGGTCCACCTGCATCGCCTCGCCGACCCTGATCTCGGCGATCGGCGGCGTCGGGCCGGCCCGCCTCTCGCGCTGGCGCTTGGCGAGGATGCCGATCACCTCGCGGAAAGTCAGCATGCCGACCAGCTTGCCGCCGCTCATCACCACCAGCGAGCCGATGTCGTTGTCGGCCATGACCATGACGCCTTCGGAGAGCGGCGTGTCGGGCGTCGCGGTGAAGAGCGTGCTGCCCTTGATGCGAAGGACTTCCTTGACCTGCATGGCTTCCCTCCCGGCGCGGCGAAGCGCGTCACGATCATGTTAGATCAGCCCGGGCGGGGAGGAAAGCACCCCGGGGCAAGGCGGACGGGCGCGGCGGCGCCCCGGGGGCGCCGGTCAGCGCTCCAGCAGGTGCGCCTTCTCCTTCGTCTTCGCCCACTCGTCGGCGTCGGCCGGCGGATCCTTGCGCTCGACGATCGGCTGCCACAGCTTCGCGAGCTCGGCGTTCAGCGCGGTGAAGTGGCGCTGCTCCGGCGGGACGTCGTCCTCGGCGAAGATCGCCTCGACCGGGCACTCGGCCACGCACAGCGTGCAGTCGATGCACTCGTCGGGGTCGATGACCAGCATGTTCGGCCCCTCGCGGAAGCAGTCGACCGGGCACACGTCGACGCAGTCGGTGTACTTGCACTTGATGCAGCTCTCGGTGACGACGTAGGTCATGGCGGATCCTCGCAGGCGCGGCCGCCGCAGGCGCGGCGCGCCGCGCAATTGTAATGCCTGCACCCGGGTCGCGCCGCCGCCGGCGCCGGCGGTCCGCGCGGGGCTTGAAGTCGGGATTTTTGCTAGGATATTCCACAGGTGCCCGGAGCCCGTGAACGCGGCGCGGGCGCACCGGCGCGGCGCCCGAGCGGCGCCAATCCCACCCGAGGAGTCCATGAGCGAGAACATCCTGCACGTCAGCGACGACACCTTCGAGCCGCAGGTGCTGAAATCCGACATCCCGGTCTTGGTCGACTACTGGGCCGAGTGGTGCGGGCCGTGCAAGGTGATCGCTCCGGTCCTGGAAGAGGTCGCCAAGGAGTACGATGGACGGCTGAAGGTGGCGAAGCTCAACGTGGACGACAATGCCGAGGTGCCGCGGCGCTACAACATCCGCGGGATCCCGACCCTGATGCTCTTCAAGAACGGCAACATGGAGGCCTTCAAGGTCGGCGCGATGTCGAAATCGCAGCTGACCGCGTTCCTCGACAGCAACATTTAGCACACCGGCGGGCCGCGCCGGGGTGGCGCGCCGGGCGGTTTTTCGCTAAGATTCACCGCGCTTCCCCCGCCCGGCTCCCGGCCGCGGGGCTCCCAGATCCTCCCGCAGGCCCGCTTTTCGGGGCCCGCTCATCCCGGCCCGTTCGCGGGCACTGTCCCTGGCAGGCGACCGTCAATGCATCTCTCGGAACTGAAACAGCTGCACGTAAGCCAGCTGATGGAAATGGCCCAGACCAACGAGGTCGAGGGCGCCAACCGCATGCGCAAGCAGGAGCTCATCTTCGCGCTGCTCAAGAACCGCGCGAAGAAGGGCGAGTCGATCTTCGGCGACGGCACCCTCGAGGTGCTGCCGGACGGCTTCGGCTTCCTGCGCTCGCCCGACACCTCCTACCTGGCGAGCACCGACGACATCTACGTCTCGCCGTCCCAGATCCGGCGATTCAACCTGCACACCGGCGACACGATCGAGGGCGAGATCCGCACGCCGAAGGAC
>JAHDYJ010000194.1 GCA_023383795.1 Burkholderiales bacterium
AGCAGCGGATGCAGCACCTTGATCGGGGCCTTGAACATCTCGACGAACTCGAGCAGGCCCTGGTTGGCGAGGCAGAGCCCGCCGGAGTAGCTGTAGGCGTCGGGGTCGTCCTGCGCGAAGCGGTCGAGCTTGCGGATGTCGACCTTGCCGACCAGCGAGGAGATGTCCTGGTTGTTCTCGTCGCCCGGCTCGGTCTTGGTCACCGCGATCTGCTTCAGGATCGAGGGCTTGAGCCGCACCACGCGGAACTTGGCGACGTCGCCGTCGAACTCCTTCAGGCGCTTGACCGCCCACGGCGACATGATCCCGGTGAGGTAGCGCTTCGGGATGCCGTACTCCTTCTCGAGCTGCTCGCCGAACTGCAGCGGATTGAAGAGCCCGAGCGGGGACTCGTTCACCGGCGAGCCCTTGAGCGCGTAGATCGGGAAGACCTCCATCAGCTGCTTGAGCCGCTCGGCGATCGAGGACTTGCCGCCGCCGACCGGGCCGAGCAGGTAGAGCACCTGCTTCTTCTCCTCCAGCCCCTGGGCCGCGTGCTTGAAGAAGGAGACGATCTGGTCGATCACCTCCTCCATCCCGTAGAACTCGTCGAAGGCCGGGTACCGGCGGATCATCCGGTTGCCGAAGATGCGCGACAGGCGCGGGTCGTTGCGCGTATCGACCAGCTCGGGCTCGCCGATCGCCTTCAGCATGCGCTCGGCGGGGGTCGCGTAGGCCAGCGGATCGAAGCGCCCGAGGTCGAGATACTCCTGGAGCGACATCTCCTCGTGGTTCGTACTCGTGTAGTACGACCGGAAGCTCTGGACGATGTCAACCATTGCTCACCTCCACTTGGCGGGCGGAATGACCCCGCCGAAATCCCATATAGACCCGGCGTGTCGCGCTCAGGTTCCTGTCCTGATCAAGCATTTCGCGTTCCAGTACCCTCCCTGCCTGCTCCGCGAATCTTCTCTCAGTAACGTTTCGACCGTGATTTCTGTTTACGACTGGCGCACACTGTAGCGCGTTCCGCCTGCACGATAAACCGCCTAATTTGCGGTAGCATGCAAATATCCAGTCGGCGCGGCGCTCGTCGCGTGACCGAAGTCTCATCGTCTCGGTCGGTCGCATCGCTCGCCGCTGCGTCCCTTTGCGGCAGCGCTCGCCGCGAACGCCCCGTTGTCACTCGCGTCGCGCTGCTGCCGGCGGCGCACGCCGGCGGTGCGCGAGCGGCCCTCGATGCACCATTGCAGCCGGCCCCGGCGGGCCGCGTTGCGTGCGCGACGCGAGCGCGCGGCGTGACGGAATGCCCGCCGGCCCCCGCGAGCAGCCGGCTGGGAAACTCCGCGAGAAACGCCCCGGGCGCCCCTGGGCAAGCTCCCATCCCGGCGAGACCTCGGAAGAGCGAGGTTCTCGGCGAGGTGGTCTCCAGCCCGGTGTGCGCCGCAACAGCCGCCACACCTTCTCGCGCGTCACCGGCATGTCGACGTGCTCGACGCCGTACGGCCGGAGCGCGTCGATCACCGCGTGCACGAGCGCGGGCGACGCGCCGATCGGCCCGGCCTCGCCGACGCCCTTCGCCCCGAGCACGTTGGTGCGGGTCGGCGAGCCCTCGTCGAACAGCGTGACGAAGGACGGCAGATCGTCCGCCCGCGGCAGCGCGCAGTCCTGGAACGAGCCGGTCAGGAGCTGGCCGGACCCGGCGTCGTAGACGCACTGCTCGATCAGCGCCTGCCCGATGCCCTGCGCGATGCCGCCGTGGAGCTGACCGTCGGCGATCAGGGGATTGATCACGGTGCCGACGTCCTGCACGGCCGTATGCCGGCTCACCGCGACGGCGCCGGTCGCCGGGTCGATCTCGACCTCGCACACCTGGCAGCCGTTCGGGTAGTTCTGCGCGTCGGCCGTGTAGGTGCCGGCCGCGCGGATCGCGCCGCCTCGCTGGCACGCCGCGAGCTCGGCCGGTCCGATCGAGCGGTCGGTGCCCTTCAGCGGCCGTCCGACCTTGCGCGCCGCCCAAGCGACCGCCGCGTACTCCGGATAGGGATAGACCTTCGTGCCGAACCCGCCGCCGACGTCCGGGGTCACCCCGCCCGGGCTAGCATGCCGACGCGCCCTCTATAATCGCGGCCCATGCCGCTCAAGTGCGCGATCCTGCCGGTCACGCCGTTCCAGCAGAACTGCTCGATCGTCTGGGACGACGCGACGCTCGCCGCCGCGATCGTCGACCCCGGCGGCGACCTCGACGGGATCGGGCGCGTGGTCGCCGAGCACGGCCTCAAGGTCGAGAAGATCCTGCTCACGCACGGCCACATCGACCACGCCGGCGGGACCGCCGAGCTCGCGCGCGAGCTCGGCGTGCCGATCGAGGGGCCGCATCGCGACGAGCGGTTCTGGATCGACCTCCTGCCGAGCCAGGCGCGCCAGTGGGGCTTCCCGCCCGCGGCGGCCTTCACGCCCGATCGCTGGCTCGCGCAGGGCGACACGGTCACCGTCGGCGGCCTCGAGCTCGAGGTGCGCCACTGCCCGGGCCACACGCCGGGGCACGTGATCTTCTTCCATGCGCCGTCCCGGCTCGCGATCGTCGGCGACGTCCTGTTCCAGGGCTCGATCGGGCGCACCGACTTTCCGCGCGGCGACCACGCGACGCTGCTGCGCTCGATCCGCGAGCAGCTCTTCACCCTGGGCGACGACGTGACCTTCGTGCCGGGCCACGGGCCGCTCTCCACGATCGGCGAGGAGCGGCGGTCGAACCCGTTCGTCGCCGAAGCGCACGCGTGAGCGACCGGCGCGGCGGCGCCGGGACTGAACGGGCACCGCGAACCAGGGGTCGACGAGCGAGGTGACCCCTTCGATTTCCTAGCGCTTGCGCGCGGGCGTCTTGCGCGGCGGCCTGCGCGCCGCCGGTTTCCTCGCCGGCCCCTTGCGCGCCGTACGCGTGCCGGCGGTCGCTCGCCCGGCGGCCCGCGGCCGGGCGGACCCGGAGAGCAGCTTCACGAACACCGAGAAGAGGTCGCTCTCGGTGATGATGCCGAGCAGGTTGAGATCGGCGTCGACGACCGGCAGGCAGCCGATCTTCTGGCTCATCATCATGCGCGCCGCCTCGACCACCAGCAGGTCGGCCTTCGCCGTCACGACCGGCCGTCGCATCACCTCGGCGACCTCGACCGGAGCGTTCTGGTAGCGGGTTGCCGCGAGCAGCATGTCGCGCTGGGCGAGGAGCCCGACGAGCTTCCCGTGCGCTTCCACGACGGGCAGGTGATGGACGCCCTTGTCGCGCATCAGGTCGAACGCGGACCGGTAGTCCGCATCCGCGCGCACCGTCACGACCGGCGCGGTCATGTACTTGCCGACGTGCATCGCCTGGCTCCTCCCCGCGTTCTCCGCCGGCATGATACCGGCTCGCCGCGCGCCGCGGCGGACGCCCGGCCGGAGTATCCTTGCCGCCTCGACCAGAATCTCCCGAGGCGGGCCCGCGATGAAGATCCTCGTGCTCGGCGCCGGCGGCGTCGGCGGCTATTTCGGGGCGCGGCTCGCGCAGGCCGGCGCCGACGTGACCTTCCTCGTGCGCGAGCGGCGCGCCCGGCAGCTCGCGACCGACGGCCTCGTGGTGCAGACGCCCGACGGCGAGTTCCGCGTGCCGGCGAAGCACGTGCAGCGGCACGAGATCGCCGCGCCCGCGGAGCTCGTGATCCTCACGGCCAAGGCGTACGACCTCGCGAGCGCCATCGAGACGATCGCGCCCGCGGTCGGCCCGCGGACGCTCGTGCTCCCGCTCCTGAACGGGCTCGCGCATCTCGACCGGCTGGACGCGAAGTTCGGGGCGGAGCGTGTGCTCGGCGGCGCGTGCTGGATCGCGGCGACGCTCACGCCGGAGGGCGTGGTGCGCCAGCTCGCCGGCTTCCACCGGATCCGCTTCGGCGACCGCGCCGGCCGCGATCTGCCGCAGCTCGCGGCGCTCGCCGAGGCGTTCGCCGCGACGCCGGTCGACGCGGGCCTGGAGCCGCGCATCCTGCAGGTGATGTGGGAGAAGTTCGTCCTGCTCGCGACGCTCGCTGCCACCACCTGCCTCATGCGCGGCTCCGTGGGCGACGTCCTCGCGAGCGCCGACGGGGCGTCGATCATGCGCGAGATGCTCGGCATCTGCAGCGGCGCTGCGGCCGCGGCCGGCTGCCGGCCGCGGCCGGAGGCCGCGCAGGAGAGCGAGCGGCTGCTCTTCGCGCGCGGCTCGCCGTTCACCGCCTCGATGCTGCGCGACATCGAGCGTTCGGGCCCGACCGAGGCGGACCACATCGTCGGCGACATGCTAGAGCGGGCGCGGGCGGCC
>JAHDYJ010000029.1 GCA_023383795.1 Burkholderiales bacterium
GCCCGCCGCCGGGGCGACCGGTGCGGGCGCGGTCCGCGCCCGCCGCGCGGCGATCCTGGTCCAGGCCTTCTCGTGCAGGTAGAAGGCGACGGTGTTCGCGAGCGGCTCGACCAGCGCGATCGCGCTGCCCACCACCACGCTGCCGGTGAGCGCGTAGGCCACGGCGAACGCGACGGCGAAGTGCACGGCCGCGAAAGTCACGGTCTTCGCCAACGGGTTCGGGAAGCTGATTCGCATGGCTTTATCTAGGGTTCCTTGCAGGGCACAAGATAGCGGCGTACCATCCATTGATCCAGCGAATTGTTCTTCTTGCTTCGATCGCCTGAATCGATGGCTCGCCTGCCCACCCTGCGCCAGCTCCGCCACCTCGTCGCCCTGCACGAGACCGGCCACTTCGGCCGCGCCGCGCAGGCCGCGCACGTGACGCAGTCGACGCTCTCGGCGAGCATCAAGGAGCTCGAGACCCTGCTCGGCGTGCCGCTGGTCGACCGCACCAGCCGGTGGGTGGCATTCACGCCGCTCGGGACCGCGACGGTCGAGCGGGCGCGGAGGCTGCTCAACGAGGCCGAGGAGCTCGTGCAGCTCGCGAAGTCGGCCGCCGGGCCGCTCGCCGGCCCGCTGCGGCTCGGCGTCATCCCGACCCTAGGCCCGTTCTTTCTGCCGGCCGCCATCGCGCGGCTGCGGCGGCGGTTTCCGCGCCTGCGCCTTTACCTGCGCGAGGAGCTCACCGAGCGCTTGCTGACCCGGCTGGAGGGCGGCGCGCTCGACGTCGCGCTGATCGCGCTGCCGTACGACACCGGCGGCTTCGAGACCATGGCGCTGTTCGACGACCGGTTCGTGCTCGCGTGCCGCAAGGATCACCGCCTGGCGAAGGCCGCCGTCGTGCGCCCGCGCGAGCTCGCCGGCGAGCCGCTGCTGCTGCTGGAGGAGGGCCATTGCCTGCGCGGCCACGCGCTGTCGGCCTGCGAGCTGCCCGGCCGCGGCGGCGCCGCGGTGCTCGAGGCGACCAGCCTGCACACGCTGGTGCAGATGGTCGAGGGCGGGCTCGGCGTGACGCTGCTGCCCGAGATCGCGGTGCGCGGCGGCATCCTGCGCGGCACGTCGCTCGTGACCCGTCCGCTCGGCGATCCGCCGGAGGCGCGCACGATCGCGCTCGCCTGGCGGCGCGGCACGCAGCGCGAGCGCGAGTTCAGGCTGCTCGGCGAGGAGCTGATCGCCGCGCACGCGCCGGCCGCGAAGGGCGCCGGCGTGGCCGGCGCGGCAGGCCGCGGCAACGGGCCCGGCGGCGCGCGCAAGCGCGCCCGAACGGCGGCGTCCTAGCGTCGCCACCGGCGGCGTTTTCAGGCTCCGCGCGGCACGAGCTCGCCGCCGCGCCGCTCGACGGCGCCGGCGCGCTCGAGGTCGGCGACGAGCCACTGCGCGAACGCCTGCGGCGTCATGCCGAGATGCCGCGCGTTGATGTCGCGCAGGATCGGCACGCGCGTCACGTATCCTTCGACCTCCGCGAGCGGCATCGCGCGGCGCTCGAGCAGCGCGAAGGACAGCATCACCTTCGCGCAGTGCCGCGCGACGCGCCCGACGTCCTGCTCGTAGCCCGCGAGCCGGGCAAAGGAGCGCTCGAGCGCGGCGCCGGCGTCCGTGAAGACGCGCCCGTGGCCCGGGATCACCGTGCGCACGTCGAGCCGCGCGATCGCCTCGAGCGTCGCGCGCGTGTCCGCGAAGGCCGTCGCGTCGCCCGCCAGCGCGCCGAAGATGATGCCGAAGCCGTTCTCCCACAGCGCGTCGCCCGAGATCAGGATGCGCTCGGCGGGCGCGTAGAGCATCGTCGCGTGCGGGTCGTGGCCGGGCGCGGCGATCACCTGCCACTCGAGATCGCCGAGCGGCAGCACGTCGCCCGGCGCGAAGGTGTCGTCGATGCGGAACGGCTCGGCGCGCTGATCGGCGTAGGCGAGCAGCAGCGCGTCCTCGTCCCAGCCCTCGACGAGCGGCGCTTCGCCGGCGGGAATGCTCGTCCGGCAGCCGTGCGCGCGCTGGAGCGCGGCGTTGCCGCCCATGTGGTCCGAGTGGCAGTGCGTGTTGACCAGGCGCGCGAGCCGCGCTCCGCCGAGCGCGTGCGCGACGAGCGCGAGCGTCTGCGGCGCCTGCGACAGGTAGCCGCTGTCGACGAGCGCGGGCCCGGCCCGGCCGGTCAGCAGGATGTTGTTGGAGGAGAGCCAGCCGCGCTCGAGGACGCGGACGCCGTCAGGAAGCAAGTCGCGCCCTGCGCACGGCGAGCGCCTCGAGCACCGCGCGCCGCTCGTCGTCGTTCATGCCGGCCCAGCACGCGATCTCGTCGAGCGTGCGCAGGCAGCCCTCGCAGAGCCCGGTCGAGGGATCCATGCGGCAGACGTTGATGCAGGGCGAGACCACCGGCGTGTCGAACATGACCGTGAAGCGCGAGTCGCGAGAGCTGGCACGTGAATCGTAAACCCGCGATTCTAGATCGAAGGTCAGAATGTGTGAAATCTCCCGCAGTCCGCAATCCTGCTGCCCACTGTCAACTGCCCACTTTCCTTTTAGCCTCCATCGCGACGTGCGTCTTCGACGCCGCCGGGCGCCCGAGCTCGGCGAGGATGAAGCGGCCCGCCTCGAACACCTGCTCGAGATCGACTCCGGTCTCGACGCCGAGGCCGTCGAGCATGTAGAGCACGTCCTCGGTGGCGACGTTGCCGGAGGCGCCCGTCGCGTAGGGGCAGCCGCCGAGCCCGGCGACCGAGCTGTCGACGATCTGCACGCCTTCCTCGAGCGCGGCGTAGATGTTGGCGAGCGCCTGGCCGTAGGTATCGTGGAAGTGGGCCGCGAGCCGCTCGCGCGGCACCTCGCGCGCGGCGGCGTCGATCATGCGCTTGACCTTGCCCGGCGTGCCGGTGCCGATCGTGTCGCCGAGCGACACCTCGTAGCAGCCCATCGCGTGGAGCGCGCGCGCGACCCCTGCCACCGCTGCGGGCGCGATCTCGCCTTCGTAGGGGCAGCCGACGACGCACGAGATGTACCCGCGCACCTTGATCCCGCGCGCGCGCGCCGCCTCGGCCACCGGCGCGAAGCGCTCGAGGCTCTCGGCAATCGAGCAGTTGATGTTCTTGCGGCTGAAGGTCTCGGAGGCCGCGCCGAAAACGGCGATCTCCTCGGCGCCGGCCGCCGCGGCCGCCTCGAACCCCTTCATGTTCGGCACCAGCACCGGGTAGCTCACGCCGGGCCGCTTGTGGATGCCGGCCATCACCTCGGCGTTGTCGGCCATCTGCGGCACCCACTTCGGCGAGACGAACGCGGTCGCCTCGACGGCGCGCAGCCCGGTCGCCGCAAGCCGGTCGATCAGCGCGATCTTCACGGACGTCGGCACCGAGCGCGGCTCGTTCTGCAGCCCGTCGCGCGGACCGACCTCGACGATCTTCACGGCCGTTGGCATTTGGGGCATCTCGACCACCTTCCGCTTCGGTGATCCCCGCGCAAGCGGGGATCCGCATGAACTCCGAGGGTACGCCAAGGGATTCCCGCTTGCGCGGCCGTGAAAGGAAGGACTCGTCCCCTCCTCTCCGAGGAGGGGTGGCCGCGGAGCGGCCGGGGTGGTGAGTGCTGTCGATCGCCGCCGTAACCACCTCCGGCCTGCGGCCGCACCCCTCCTTGGAAAGGAGGGGAGGCGCTCGCGCCAACCACCCCGCCGGCTTCGCCTAGCTCCGCTCGAACGCGAGCAGCTCCGCGCCCTCGGCCACCTGCTCGCCCTCGCGGTACAGGATCTCCCGCACCGTGCCGGCGGCCGGCGCCTTGATCGTGTGCTCCATCTTCATCGCCTCGAGGATCAGGAGCGGCGTCCCCTTGTCGACGCTGGCGCCCGCCTCGACCAGCACCGCGATGATCTTGCCCGGCATGGGCGCCGCGAGCCCGCCGCCGGCCGCGCCGGCGTCGAGCTCGTGCAGCGCCGGATCGTGCAGCTCGAGCGTGTGCCGCTCGCCCTCGAGTAAGAGATCGAGCGTGCGCCCGGTGCGCACCACGCGCGCGGCGATCGAGCGGTCGTCCAGCCACGCGCGCACCCGGTTGCCGGACTGCTCGCCGGAGAGCCTGCGCCGCCCGTGCGGCAGCTCGATCTCGTAGCCGCCGCGGCGGTAGTGCACCGTGACCGCGGCCTGGCGCTCGCCCTCGCGGAACACGAAGACGTGATGGTTGTCCTCGTTCAGCCGCCAGCCGTCGCACTCGCCCCACGGCGAGTGGGGGTCGCCCGAGGCGCCGGCGTGCGCGCGCGCCTCGGCCTCGAGCCGCGCGAGCTCGGCGAGCGTCGCGAGCGCCAGCACCTCGTCGGAGGCGGGCCGCGCCGGCGGGAAGAGCTCGGCGCGGAGCCGCTCGATCAGCCCGGTGTCGAGGTCGGCCTGCGCGAACGCGCTCGAGCCGACCAGCCGGGCGAGGAACGCCACGTTGGTCGTCAATCCGACCACCTCGAGCTCGGCGAGCGCCGCGCGCATGCGCGCAAGCGCGGCCGCGCGGTCCGGGCCGTGCACGACGAGCTTCGCGATCATCGGATCGTAGTGCGGCGTGATCGCGTCGCCCGCGCGCACGCCGGTGTCGATGCGCACCTCGGCCGACTCGGCGGGCGTCGCGAGGTGCGCGATCGTCCCGGTGGCGGGCAGGAAGTCGCGCTCCGGGTCCTCGGCGTAGATGCGCGCCTCGAGCGCGTGTCCGCGGATCGCGAGCGCCGACTGCCGGAGCGGCAGCGGCTCGCCCGCGGCCACCCGGAGCTGCCACTCGACGAGGTCCTGCCCGGTGATCATCTCGGTGACCGGGTGCTCGACCTGCAGGCGCGTGTTCATCTCCATGAAGTGGAACGTGCCGGCCTGGTCGGCGATGAACTCCACCGTGCCCGCGCCGACGTAGCCGATCGCCTGCGCCGCGGCCACCGCGGCCATCCCCATCGCCTCGCGGCGCTCGCGCGTCATGCCGGGCGCGGGCGCCTCCTCGAGCACCTTCTGGTGGCGGCGCTGCACCGAGCAGTCGCGCTCGAAGAGGTGCACGCAGTCGCCGTGCGTGTCGGCGAACACCTGGATCTCGATGTGCCGCGGCCGGCGCAGGTAGCGCTCGATGAGCACGCGATCGTCGCCGAACGATGAGGCCGCCTCGCGCTTGCACGAGGCGAGCGCCTCGGCGAACGCGCCGCCCGCTTCGACGATGCGCATGCCCTTGCCGCCGCCGCCGGCCGAGGCCTTGATGAGCAGCGGATAGCCGATGCGGTCGGCCTCCTTCTGCAGGAACTTCGCGTCCTGCTTGTCGCCGTGATAGCCGGGCACGAGCGGGACGCCGGCCTTGTCCATGAGCGCCTTCGCCGCGCTCTTGGAGCCCATCGCGCGGATCGCCGCCGGCGGCGGGCCGATGAAGACGACGCCCGCCTGCGCGCAAGCCTCGGCGAACTCGGCGTTCTCGGAGAGGAAACCGTAGCCGGGATGGATCGCCTGCGCGCCGGACTGCCGCGCGACTGCGAGGATCGCATCGCCGCGCAGGTAGCTCTCGCGCGCCGCGGGCGGGCCGATGCAGTACGCCTCGTCGGCCGCGGCGACGTGCGCCGCCCGCGCGTCGGCCTCCGAGTACACCGCCACGGTCGCGATGCCCAACCGGCGTGCGGTGCGGATCACGCGGCAGGCGATCTCGCCCCGGTTGGCGATCAGGATCTTGGTGAACATTCAGTTCTTCTTGGAGGCCGGCAGCCAGGCTGGCTTGCGCTTCTCGAGGAACGCGCGGACGCCTTCCTTGCCCTCGTCGGAGGCGCGCGCCGCCGCGATGCGCCGCGCCGTCTCCTCGAGCAGCTCGCGCGAGAGCGGGTTCTCGGACACGGTGCGGATCAGGTCCTTGGTCGCGGCCTGCGCGGCCGGGCCGCCGGCGAGGAGCTCCTCGCAGACGTGCGCGACGGCCGCGTCGAGCTCGGCCGCCGGCACGACCTCGTGCACGAGGCCGAGGCGGTGCGCCTCCGGCGCGGAGAAGCGCTCGGCGGTGAGCCAGTAGCGTCGCGCCGCGCGCGTGCCCATCGCCGCGGCGAGGTGCGGCCCGATCGTCGCCGGGACGAGGCCGATCTTGACTTCCGACACGCAGAAGACGGCCTCGTGCGCGGCGACCGCGATGTCGCACGCCGACACGAGCCCCAGGCCGCCCGCGAACGCGGCGCCGTGCACTCGCGCGACGGTCGGTTTGGGCAGCGTCGCGAGCGCGTGCAGCATCGCCGCGAGCTCGAGCGCGTCGGCGTAGTTCTGCTCGCGCGAGAACCCCGCCATCTTCTTCATCCAGTTGAGGTCGCCCCCGGCGCAGAACGCCGTGCCGCGCCCCCCGAGCACCACGACGCGCACTGCCGCGTCGGCGCCGAGCGCGCCGAGCGCCGCGATCAGCTCCGCGATCACGGTCTCGTCGAACGCGTTGCGCACCTCGGGCCGGTTGAGCCAGAGATGCGCGACGCCGTCGCGCACGTCGATCTCGAGTGTCGAATAGCTCATGGAGGTCGCCGCCCGCCCCGCGGGCGTCGCACGGAAAGCCGAATCATAGTGGAAAGGCGCGCGGTCACGCGCGCCAGTGCGCGAAGAGCGGCCCGCCCGGCCCGTGCACCGGATCGCTTCCGGGCAGAGGGACTCGCGCCACCGCCGCGCGGCTGCGCGCGATGCTCGATGCCTCCGGCGTTCCGGTGCGCGGATGCTGCCCCGCCGGGTAGGCGCCGACGATGCCGAGCGCGCCGCGGGAGGCGAGCTTCTTGTGCCCGGTGCCGGCCGGGAGCACCAGCACGTCGCCCGGCCGCGCGGTGAGCGCGACGCCGCCCTCGCCGCCGAACTGCACGGTGACCTCGCCCGCGTAGACGCCGAGCGCCTCGTGCGCGTTGTCGTGGAAGTGGTGGTAGGGAAACACGCCGTCGCGCCACGCCGGCGGCCAGCCGTTCCGCGCGAAGAGCGCCTCGAACGCCGCGGCCGGGTCGGCGCCGGCGATCGCAACCGCGCCGGGGTAGACGAGCAGCGGCCAGCGCGGATGGTTCGGGATGCCCGCGTCCGGCGCGAGCAGATGCGCGACCACGCGCTGCGGTTCCGAAACTGCTTTCATTCGCACGCCCTCTCCGCCGCAAGGGTAGCCGAAGTCGGGGCGCCTTTGCGGCGCGGCGCGGGCCGCTTATGATCGCGGATCCTCGTCACCGGGTGGGGCAGCAATGCGATCGATCGTCCTCGCTCTCGCCGCGCTGATGCTGGCGGCGACCGGCGCGGCGGCCGCGGACGCCGCGCCCGGAAGGCTGACGGGCGGCGTCAAGTACTCTTTGCCCGCGTGGTTCAAGACGAGCTTCCTCGACTTCAAGAGCGACGTCGAGGAGGCGCGCAGGGAGGGCCGGCACGTCATGGTGTTCATGCACCTCGACGAGTGCCCCTACTGCGAGCGCATGCTGCGCGAGAGCTTCGCCGGCGGCGAGAGCAGCGACTTCATGCGCGAGCACTTCGACGTGATCGGCGTCAACGTCCGCGGCAGCGTGGAGGTGACCTGGATCGACGGCGCCGCCTACACCGAGCGCGAGCTCGCGCGCAAGCTCGGCACGGTCGCCACGCCGACCCTGGTCTTCCTCGACCTCGACGGGAACAAGGTGCTGCAGCTCAACGGCTACCGCGATCCGCGCGCGCTGCGGCTCGCGCTCGACTACGTGCAGAGCCGGAGCTATCGCAGCCAGCCGCTCGCCGCGTACCTCGCCGCGCGCGAGAAGCCGGCGCTCTACGCGCTGCGCGACCATCCGCAGTTCTCGAACGTGACCTACTTCAAGGGCTACCGGAAGCCGCTCGCGATCCTGTTCGAGGACCGGTCGTGCGCCGAGTGCGCGCGCTTCCACGAGAAGACGCTGAACCACCCCGACGTGCTCGTCGAGATGCGGCGGTTCCTGTTCGTCCGGCTCGACACGGACTCGGACCGCAAGATCGTCGACCTCGAGGGCAACGCGACGACCGCGGCGCAGTGGGCGCGCGCGCTCGGCCTCACCTACCGCCCGGCGATGGTGCTCTACGACGAGGGGCGCGAGCGCTTCCGCATGGACGGGCGGCTGTACCACTTCCACTTCAAGGAGTCGCTGCGCTACGTGAGCGGCGGCTACTACAAGCGCTACGAGAGCATCTCCCGCTACAACGCCATGCGCCGCGAGGAGCTCGCGAGGCAGGGCGTCGACATCGACTACTCCGAGTAGCGCGCCGGCGCGCCCGCCGGGCTAGAGCGGCCTGATCTCGACCTTGCGGAACTTGATGACGCCGCGCGCCCACTGCAGCGCGATCGGGCCGTTCGCGAACTCGCCGTGCTCCACGTCGGCCGTCTTGACGCCGTTCAGCACCAGCGTCAGGCGCGGGCCCTTGACCGTGATGTCGTAGACGTTCCACTTGCCGCCCGCCTTGGGCATCGGCGACACGGCGGCGATGTGGACGATAGCGCCCGTGCCGTACTTCGGATCGGTGCGCTGGTCGAAGATGTTCGCTTCGTAGCAGCTCTTGTCGGTGATCTTGGCCCGGTCCTGGCAGCGCATGTAGATGCCGCTGTTCGCGTCGTCGCTCGCCCAGAACTCGACGCGGAGCTGGAAGTCCTTGTAGTCGGCCTTCGAGACCAGGAAGCCGGAGCCCTTCTCGCTCTTGTCGGCCTGGACGACGCCGTCCACCACGCGCCAGTTCGCGGTGCCGTACCGGTTCCAGTTGTCGAGGCCGCTCGGCCCGTCGATCAGCGTGATCCAGCCCCCGCCCGGCTGTCCCATCGGCCCTTGCGCGCAACCCGCGAGCGCGAGACCGGCGACCAATCCCAAAACTGCGACCGACGAGCGTGCCATGGTGACCTCCTCCGAGCCGACCGATGAACCACGTATCCGGCGCGCAGCATGAGCCGCCCGCGCGCCGCCGTCAATGCGGCGCCGCGGCGTGGCGCGCGGCGCCTAGCGGTCGGCGCGCTGCAGCCGTTCCTGCCCCTGGTCCAGCGACCCGGCGATGCGGCCCTGCATCTGATCCATCGTCTTGCGGCCCTGCTCGATTTCCTGCTTCTTGAGGGTGCCGGCGGTCGCCGCGGTGCTGGCGGTCTCGACGCCGCAGCCGGCGAGCAGGAAGGCGGCGAGGAGGGCAAGGGTAAGCTTCATGGGAACGCTCCCGGCGGGCCGGATGCCCGCTCACGCCGCCACGATAGCGCCGCCGTGGGGCGGACCGTGCGGCGGCAGGCGCCCGACCGTGGCGCCGTTCACGCCCTGCCCGCGACGGGCGGCACGGGGCGGCCTCCGGTCGGCCTCAGGGGCCGAAGCGCTTCGCCACCTCGTCCAGCATGACTTCCGTGGCGCCGCCGCCGATCGAGAGGATGCGGGCGTCGCGCACGAGGCGCTCGATCGCGGTCTCGCGCATGTAGCCCATGCCGCCGTGGAACTGCTGGCAGGTGTAGGTCACCTCGTTCACGAGCTCGCCGGCGAAGGCCTTCAGCATCGAGACCTCGCGCACGCAGTCGCGGCCCTGGCTCATCAGCCAGCCGCAGTGGTAGAGGAGCTGGCGCGTGGCGAGCGTCTTCGCCTCGAGCATCGCCAGGCGCTGGCGGATCGCCTGCTTGTCGAAGAGCGTGCCGCCGAACGCCTTGCGGGTCGTCACGTGCTCGAGCGCGAGGCGGATCGCCTGCGTCGCGTGCCCGACAGCCATCGCGCCGAGCACCACGCGCTCGTTCTGGAAGTTGCGCATGATCGCGTAGAAGCCGCCGTTCTCCTCGCCGAGGAGGTTCTCCGCCGGAACACGGCAGTCCTCGAACACGAGCTCGGCGGTGTCGGACGAGAGCCAGCCCTGCTTCTTCAGCGCGCGCCCGACGCGAAAGCCGGGCGTCCCCTTCTCGACGATGAACATCGAGATGCCGCGCGACCTGCGGCTGGAAGATGCGGCCTCGGGCTCGGTGCGCGCCGCGACGAAGTAGAGGTCGCCGTGCACGCCGTTGGTGATGAACATCTTGGTGCCGTCGAGCACCCAGTGGCCGCCGTCGCGGCGCGCGCGGGTGCGCATCGCCGCGACGTCCGAGCCGGCGTCGGGCTCGGTCACCGCGATCGCGGTGACGAGCTCGCCCGCGATGCACCTGCGCAGGTAGCGGTCGAGCTGCGCCTTGGAGCCCGCGTGCACGAGGTGCGGCCCGGCCATGTCGGTGTGCACGAGCACCGTGACGACGAACCCGCCGAAGGTCGACTGCGACAGCGCCTCGGCGAACACCACGTTGGTGAGCGCATCGGCGCCGGCGCCGCCGTACTCCGGCGGCGCGGTGACGCCGAGGAAGCCCGCCGCGCCCATCTTGCGCAGCACTTCGCGCGGGACGTAGCCCTGCTCCTCCCACGCCTCGGCGACCGGCTCGACCTCGCGCGCGAGGAAGCGCGCGACCTGCTGGCGCAGCGCCTCGTGCTCGGGGGTGATGTAGACGGACTCGGCGGCCATGCGCTGGATTGCGACCCTCACCCTCCGTCATCCCCGCGCGGGCGGGGATGCACGTGCACTCCGGTCCGGCGTCCGTGGATTCCCGCCTGCGCGGGAATGACACGCGTCCTCGGGACGGGCCGCGGCCTCACTGCTTTGCCGCCGGCTCGAACTGCTTGCAGCCGTTGTCGCGGAAGAGCAGCCCCGCGCGCGTGTTGCCGTTGCCCGCGGCCATGCGCCACCAGTCGCACGCCTTGCGCGGGTCGCGCTGCGCGTTCTCGCCGTTCCACTCGAAGATGCCGAGGTTGAGCTGCGACTGCGGGTCGCGCTGGTCGGCGGCGAGCGAGAACCACTTCGCCGCCGCCTCCGGGTCGCGCGGCACGCCGAGCCCCTTGTCGTACACCGCGCCGAGGGTGAAGAGCGCGTCGACGCGCCCGCCCTTGGCCGCCATCTCGAGGTACTTGCGGCCTTCCGCCGGATCGGCGGGCATTCCCTGCCCGTGCACGAGGATCGCGCCCGCGAGCGCGGCGGCGCCGGAGTCGCCGGCCGCGGCGAGCCGCTTCAGGATCTCCACCGCGCCCGCGACGTCGTTCGCGCGCATGCGCGCCTGCGCGGCGCGCAGCTCGGCGGGCGGGGCGAACGACGTGAACCGCAGGCTCGCGAGGAACGCGTCGCCGGGCCGCTCGAGGTCGGGCGAGAGCGCGTCGACCGCGCCGCACTCGGCGTAGCCGAGGTCGACCAGGAGATCGGGCTTCTCCGGGTGCGCGCACGTCATGCCGCGCATGAAGAGGTTCGCCGCGTCGCCCGCGCGCTCGCCGCGGTCGGCGGCATCGATCGCATAGCGTGTGCACGGCCGCCCCGCATGCTCGTGGGCCGTCTCCTTGTGCGCGCGCTCGACGATCCGCTTCGGGTCGAACCCGGTCTCGCGCCGCGCCTGCATGTATTCAGCGAGTTCGCGGCCGCTCGCGAACGGCCGCCCGGGCTTGAGCGTGAGCACGGTGAAGGTCCAGGTGCGCAGCGGGTTGGCGGCGAGCCGGCCGAGCGCCGCGACCTCGGGGGTGAGGTGCGTGCTGTAGAGGCCGGGCAGGTCGGGCACGCTCACGAGGAAGCCCGCGAACGGCCACGTGGCGCCGCGGTTCGTCACCGGGTTCGCGAGCGGCGCCGCCGGCGCCTTCGCGTCGCCTTGCGCGCGCGCCGCGCCGGCTGCGGCGAGCAGGGCGAGGGCGGCGGCGAGCGCGATCGTGGTGTGCCGCATCGGCGCGCCTACATCCGGAACACGCCGAAGCGCGTCTCCTCGACCGGCGCGTTGAGCGCCGCCGAGATCGCGAGCCCGAGCACGCGCCGGGTGTCCTCGGGCGCGATCACGCCGTCGTCCCACAGCCGCGCGGTGGCGTAGTAGGGGTGCCCCTGGCGGTCGTACTGCTCGAGGATCGGCTGCTTGAACGCCTCTTCCTCCTCCTTCGGCCAGCTGCCGCCCTTCGCCTCGATCGCGTCGCGCTTCACCGTGGCGAGCACCGAGGCGGCCTGCTGGCCGCCCATCACCGACACGCGCGCGTTCGGCCACATCCACAGGAAGCGCGGGCTGTAGGCGCGGCCGCACATCGCGTAGTTGCCGGCGCCGTACGAGCCACCGATGATCACGGTGAACTTCGGCACGCGCGCGCAGGCCACCGCGGTGACCATCTTCGCGCCGTCGCGCGCGATGCCCGTGTTCTCGTACTTCCTGCCGACCATGAAGCCGGTGATGTTCTGCAGGAAGAGGAGCGGGATGCCGCGCTGGCCGCAGAGCTCGATGAAGTGCGCCGCCTTGAGCGCCGACTCGGAGAAGAGGATGCCGTTGTTCGCGACGATGCCGACCGGGTAGCCGTGGATGCGCGCGAAGCCGGTCACGATGGTGGTGCCGTAGCGCTCCTTGAATTCGTCGAGCTCGCTCGCGTCGACGATCCGCGCGATCACCTCGCGCACCTCGTACGGCTTGCGCCCGTCGGTCGGGATCACGCCGCCGAGCTCGTCGGGCGCGTAGAGCGGCTCGCGCGGCGGCGCGAGCTCGAGGCCGACCTGCTTCTGGCGGTTGAGGTGCGAGACGATGCGCCGCGCGATCGCGAGCGCGTGCGCGTCGTTCACCGCGAAGTGGTCGGCCACGCCCGAGAGGCGCGTGTGCACGTCGGCGCCGCCGAGGTCATCCGGGCTCACCACCTCGCCGGTGGCGGCCTTCACGAGCGGCGGCCCGCCGAGGAAGATCGTGCCCTGGCCCTTCACGATCACCGCCTCGTCGGACATCGCCGGCACGTAGGCGCCACCCGCGGTGCACGAGCCCATCACCACCGCGATCTGCGGGATGCCCGCCGCCGACATGTTCGCCTGGTTGTAGAAGATGCGGCCGAAGTGCTCGCGGTCCGGGAACACCTCGTCCCAGGTCGGCAGGTTCGCGCCGCCCGAGTCCACGAGGTAGATGCACGGCAGGCGGTTCTGCGCGGCGATCTCCTGCGCGCGCACGTGCTTCTTCACCGTCATCGGGAAGTAGGTGCCGCCCTTCACGGTGGCGTCGTTCGCCACCACGACGCACTCGCGCCCCGACACGCGGCCGATGCCGGTGATCACCCCGCCGCACGGCGCGTCGTTGTCGTACATGCCGTACGCCGCGAGCTGCGAGAGCTCGAGGAACGGCGAGCCCGGATCGAGGAGCGTGCGCACCCGCTCGCGCGGCAGGAGCTTCCCGCGCGCCACGTGCCGCGCGCGCGCCTCCTCGCCGCCGCCGCCGGACACCTCGGCCACCCGCGCGCGCAGGTCGGCCACCAGCGCCCCCATCGCCGCATGGTTGGCGCGGAACTCCTCGGAGCGGGCGTTGAGGGCGGTCTTGATCGCGGGCATGGGCGGGCCGGTCGGCGTTGCGCAATGCCGCATTCTAGCCGAGGGGTCCTCCGTGCCCAGCGGTGGGCAGCGGCCCGCCCGGAAGGGGTGCACGCGCGGGCGCTCCGGGCGGCGCCGGCCGCGCGACGCGGGCCGACTGTGGCGTAGTAGCGCGCGGCGCGCGCCTGCCGGCTTGCCGGCAGTCGGAAATGACCGTCTAATACGGCCGAGCGTCTTGCCTTCGGCAGGCACAGCCGATCAAGGGAGCGGGCGCCATGTTGGCATCCTCGCGGACGGGCTTGCCCTCCGAATTTAGGTCCCACCAAATCCGGCCGAGCCCATGATCACAGTGCCATTCGCTTCCTACCCACGCCGGCTATCCGGCCCTCAGGCGCTTTGTAAAGCGTCTTTTAGGTCCTCTACTTCTCGTTCGGCGTCGTGTGACAGGCCGTGAGCGACAACGTAATTTCCTACATTGAGATGTGTCGCCGAGAGGGCGCGAGTCTCCAACAGGGGATGAACTTTGGCTTGGGCGGGAATCACTCCGTAATCCTCATGTCCCTCCGTCCAAACGCGCCGTATCGCGACCGCATCGAGGACGGCGGTACTACCCTAATCTATGAGGGACACGACCATCCGAAGACGGCAGCGTGTCGGAACCCTAAGGTCGTCGACCAACCCGAACGGTTCCCGTCGGGCGGGCTGACCCAAAACGGCAAGTTCCACCAAGCGGCGCAGGCGTTCAAGCTTCAACGCGGCCCACCTGAGCGCGTGCGTGTGTACGAGAAGATCCGCACAGGGATTTGGTCGTACAACGGAGTCTTTCATCTGACGGACTCGTGGCAAGAACAAGACGAGCATCGGACGGTATTCAAATTCCGATTGGCGGCAGTGGAGGGAGAGGAAGACTTCGGAAAACCGGCCCGGCTTGACGCTCAGCGCAGGCGGCTAATTCCGACTGCTGTCAAGCTCGAAGTGTGGAAGCGCGATGGTGCTAAATGCGCCATCTGTGGTGCTGTCGATGAACTGCACTTCGATCATATCGTGCCGTTTTCCAAAGGTGGCACGTCTCTCACCGCTGCAAACGTTCAATTGCTCTGCGCACGGCACAATCTTGCCAAGCATGACCGCATTGAGTAAATCGACGCCGAACCACCCGTTGCAGCGGACGCGCCGCAAGCGGCGCGCCGCTGAACGGGAGCGTTCGGCGTCTTGCGTAGTGTAACGTTACGAGTTACACTCGACGAGTGATCCGGAGCTTCAAGCACAAGGGCCTGCGCCGATTCTTCGAGGAGGGCGTCAAGTCCGGCATTCGACCGGAGCACGCTGAGAGACTACGGTTGGTGCTTGCGAGACTTCAGGCGTCGACTAATCCGAAGGATATGGATCTCCCCGGACTTCGACTGCACGAGCTGAAAGGGGAGAGCAAGGGCACCTGGTCAGTCACGGTGAGCGGGAATTGGCGAGTGACCTTTCGGTTCGAAGGAAAGGACGCGTTGGACGTCAACTATGTGGATTACCACTGAGGTAGAGAAATGAGGATGCACAATCCGCCGCACCCGGGCGAGGTATTGCGCGAGCTATGCCTCAAGCCGCTCGAGCTGAGCGTTTCGGAGGCTGCGAGAGCGCTGGGGGTCAGTCGGAAGACTTTGTCGGCCATCTTGAACGGGCGGGCTGGGATCAGCCCCGAGATGGCGATTCGCCTTTCGATCGCTTTCGACACCTCTGCTGAGAGCTGGCTCAATCAGCAGACACAGTACGACCTGTGGGCGGCCGAGAAGCGCCGCAAGAGTCTCCGGGTCGAAAGGCTCGCGGCGTGACGGCCAAGACGCCGAACCACCCGTTGCAGCGGACGCGCGGCAAGCGGCGCGCCGCTGAACGAGCGCGTTGGGCGCTCGAGAAGGAGACCCCGTGCAACTCCTAGACATCATTGCCGTAGGCTCAGATCACATCTACCGCTGGCCCAGTGGCAACGAGGAGCCATACCCGAACTGGGTCGAGTATCGGGCCGTGGCAACGGACGGTGAGCATCAGGTCCGAATAGGCTTTGGAAGTCGCGTGACTTATGGTCAACCGCGACGGCGGATCGTGGTCTGGATTGACAATCACCCTCATGCTGAGTTTTTGGGCGCAGATGACTTCGCCCGGTCGGGCGACGTGTTGTGTGAGATCAAAGTTCCGGGCAACGCTGGCGAACGCATCTGCCGCTACCCTGAGGAGGCGATCCCGGAGCGCGATTCGGGCCTGCCCGCGGTAGGGCTACCGACCCGCGTCCCTGGTGCGGGAGTTGACAATGCGTGGGCAGTTGTGGCGAACATCGCCGACCACCGCACGATGTTTGCGTTGGCGGCACTGCGGCGCCTAGAACGGAGCCGTGAGTGATGAGCGGTCAACCACCGGTTCGACCGGACCACCCGCCAGTTGCGCTGGTAGGTGCCGTCGCGAGGTAGCCCCTCGGCGGCTGGTCAACCGGCGCGCGTTCGGCGTCACGGGCAAGAACCGCCAGAACACCCGTACCTCGATCAACGGCACTCAGGCACGCGATTCACCCTGCCGCCAGCAACCCCGTGAAGCGCATCGCCGATCGATGACCCCCGCGACCGCCGAGGACCTCGCGGGATCCGCGCTCCTGAGGGCGCTCGCGCCCGAGGAGCTCGGGGCCGCGGCGCCGCTCTTCAGCGTCCGCCGCTATCCGAAGGGCGCGATCCTCGTCACCGAGGGCGACCGCCTCGACGTCTTCAGCGTGGTCCTGTCGGGCCGGGTCAAGTTCTTCTGGCGCGACGACGACGGCCGGCAGGTGGACATCGCGGTGGTCGGGCCGGGCGAGGATTTCGCCGCCCAGTCGCTCGGGGGCGAGCCGATGCTGACCTCGGTGATCGCGCTCGACGACCTGCGCCTCGCCTCGATTCCGGTGGCCGAGTTCGAGCGGCTGCTGCTCGGGCATCCCCACCTCGCGCTCGCCTACGTCAAGCGCGTGATCGACCTCTTCCGCCACAGCATGGCGGGGCGACGCTCCTTCTCGATGGAGGACGTCTACGGGCGGGTGACCGAGCTCCTGCTCGCGAGCGCGGTGGAGACCGGCGGCGCGCTCGTCACCGAGCGCTTCACGCACGCCGAGATCGGCCAGCGCGTCGGCGCCACGCGCGAGATGGTCGGCCGGGTGCTGCGCGAGCTCGCGCGCGGTGGGTACGTCAGGGCGGACGGCGGGCGCTTCACCATCCTGCGCAAGCCGCCGCGGCACTGGTGAGCGCGCCGCCGCGGGAGAACTAGTTCCCTCGACGCCGCCGAACTCGTTCTCTGGCCGGCCGCCGCGGCCGCGCGTACGCTGCAGGCCGTCTCACCCCGATGAGGAGGCGTCCATGAATCCTGCAACCCGCGCGCTTCGCGCCGCCTGCGCGCTCGTCGCCCTCGTTCTCGCCCTTCCCGTGCTCGCGCAGGCGCGCGACGCGGCGGCGCGCTATCCGGACCGCCCGGTTCGCCTCGTCGTGCCGTTCGGCGCCGGCAGCGGCCCGGACGTGCGCACCCGGCAGCTCGGGCAGAAGCTCGCCGAGGCGTGGGGCCAGTCGGTCATCGTCGAGAACCGTCCCGGCGCCGGCGGCCAGCTCGCCATGGAGCAGGTGGCGCGCGCCGCGCCCGACGGCTATACGCTCGTCATGGCCGGTCAGTCGCCGATGGCGATCGCGCCGCACCTGGCGAAGCTGCGCTACGACCCGTTGAAGGACTTCGCGCCCGTCACCCGCACGAGCAAGGGCGCGATCGTGCTGGTGGTGAATCCGCAGCTCCCGGTCCGGACCGTGGCGGAGCTCGTCGAGCACGCGAGCCGCAATCCGGACCGGCTGCACGCCGCGTCGTGGGGCACGGCGACCGTGACCCATCTCGCGCTCGAGCTCTTCACGCGCGCCGTCGGCGTGCGGATCACGCACGTGCCCTACCGGGCCGCCGCCCAGGCCGTCGGCGAGCTCGTGGCGGGCGAGGTCCAGCTCGCGTTCGACTTCTACCCGGCGATCGGGCCGCAGGTGAAGGCCGGGCGCCTGCGGGCCATCGCCGTGTCGGGCCGCGAGCGCCTGCCCGCGCTGCCGGAGGTGCCGACGTTCACCGAGGCCGGCGTGCGCGAGATGGAGACGCTGAGCGGCTGGCAGGGCGTCGCGGCGCCGGCCCGGACGCCGCGCGCGATCGTCGACCGGATCCAGGCGGCCGTCGCGCGCGCGCTCGCGCTGCCGGACGTCCGGGCCTCGTACACCGATTCCGGGTTCGACACGGTCGGCGATACGCCCGAGGAGTTCGCCGCGTTCATCCGCGCCGAGTACGCCCGGTGGGGCAAGGTGATCGCCGAGGCCGGCATTCGCGTCGAGTAATGCGCCGGCGATGGACCCGCGCTTCGCCGAGATCGTCGGGACCGAGGCCGAGCTGCGGGCGCTGATCGGGCACCCGGCCGAGGCGGTGGTCCGGAGCCGCCTCGCCACGCTCGACCGACACTGCCGCGCCTACATTGCCAGGAGCCCGTTCGTCGTCGTGGCGACGGCCGACGGCGCAGGCGAGCTCGACGTGTCGCCGAAGGGCGACCCGCCCGGCTTCGTCCGCGTGCTCGACGACGCCACGCTCGCGATTCCCGAGCGGCCGGGGAACCGGCGCGCCGACACGTTCTCGAACCTGCTGCAGAATCCGCACGTGGCGCTCGTGTTCCTGATTCCGGGCAAGCGGGAGACCCTGCGGGTGAGCGGCACCGCGATCATCGTGCGCGACCGCTGGCTGTGCGACGCGATGGCGGTCGCGGGAAAGCCGCCCGCGCT
The DNA here is from genome assembly GCA_023383795.1 of Burkholderiales bacterium. GTDB lineage: Bacteria > Pseudomonadota > Gammaproteobacteria > Burkholderiales > SG8-39 > JAABRB01. Next base: position 18,065 of record JAHDYJ010000029.1, read on the forward strand.
CGCGCTCGTGGTGACGATCCGGGAGGTGTCGATCCACTGCGCCAAGTGCATCGTCCGCTCGAAGCTGTGGGATCCGCTGCACTGGCCGGATCTGGAAGGGCTGCCGTCCCTCGCGCAGGCGATCGTCGACCAGGCGAATCTGGATGCGAGCCCCGCGCAGGTGCAGGCGTTCATCGACGACGACGAGCGGGAGCGGCTCTACTGAGCCGCCGCGCTTACGTGCAGGCTCCCCGGGCCACGCCATGACCGTCTTCGGCTCGCTTCCGCCCGCCGAGCAGGCGCGGCAGCTCGCCAATCCCGAGGGTCGCGTCGGCCTCGAGGTCGCCGAGTGGCTGAACGGCAACAACCGCGACGGCAACGCCCGCACGCTGGCGATGCTCGGTGTCCAGGCGGGCGACCGCGTGCTCGAGATCGGCTTCGGCAACGGCCGCGCGGCGCCCGACATCGTCGCGCAGGCCGAGGACGTGCGCTACGCGGGCATCGACATCTCGCCGACCATGGTCGCGGAGGCCGCGCGCTTCAACGCCGCGCTCCTCGCCGCCGGCCGTGCGAGCTTCCATCTCGCCGCGGCCGAGCGCATGCCGTTCGAGGACGCGGCGTTCGATCGCGTCTTCTCGACCGGCGTGATCCACTTCTGGCGGGAGGCGCTGGTGCCGCTGGGCGAGATCCGCCGCGTGCTGCGTCCCGGCGGCCTCGCCGTCCTCGGCGCGCTCGATGCGCGCTGCCCGCCGCCGTTCGCGCGCCCGGAGCTCGGCTTTTTCCTGCGCAGCGCCGACGAGTGGGCCGAGCTGTGCCGCGAGGCCGGGTTCGGGACCGTGCACGCCCGGACGATCGAGTCCGAGCAGCTCACCCCGGACGGCACGCCGGCCAAGCGCTACGCCGTTCGCGTGACGGCGCAGCGCTGAAACGCGGCCCGGTCCGCCGGGCGCGGTCGGGGTCTGCGTGCCGCTGGGCAAGCCTGCCGGAGTTTCGTATTCTTGCGGACGCCGCGGCGGAGGTATCCGGCCGCGGTTCCCCGTGTCGGAGAGGCCGTGACCGAGCTGGACCGTGAGATCGAAACGCGGGCGGTGCGCGGCGGGCGAGGGCGGCCGCGCACGCGCGCCGCATCGCTCGTCGCCGTGCTCCTCCTATCGACGCTCGCGTTGCCCGCGCCGGCGCAGGACCGCGCCGCCCTCGAGCAGTGGGCCGCGGCGCCGCACCGCACCGCGCGCAACGTGGCGCGCGACGTCCACCGGCACCCGGTCGAGGTGCTCGTCTTCTTCGGCGTGCGGCCCGACAGCACGGTCGTCGAGATCCTGCCCGGCAGCAGCGGCTACTACATGGAGATTCTCGCGCCGTACCTGAGGGAGCGGGGGAGGTACATCGCCGCGAACCGCGACGCACTAGCGCCGCCGCAGTACCTCGCCGACCACCGGAAGCTCCTCGCGCGGCTCGAGGCCGAGCCCGCGCTGTACGGGAAGGTCGTCGTCACGCAGTTCAACGCCGACCGGCACGAGATTGCGCCGCCGGGCAGCGCCGATTTCGTGCTCACGTTCCGCAACCTGCACAACTGGGTCGAGCGCGGCGAGGCCGAGGGGGCGCTGCGCGCCTTTCACCGGGCGCTCAAGCCCGGCGGCGTGCTCGGCGTGGTCGACCATCGCGGGCGCGCCGATCTCTCGCAGGAGGCGCAGATGAAGTCGGGCTACGTGCGCGAGGACTTCGCCGTCGCGCTCGTGGAGAAGGCCGGCTTCCGGCTGGTCGGGTCCTCCGAGGTCAACGCCAACCCGAAGGACACCAAGGACCACCCCGAAGGCGTGTGGACGCTGCCGCCGACGCTGCGCCTGAAGGAGAAGGACCGCGCGAAGTACCAGGCGATCGGCGAGAGCGACCGCTTCACGCTCAGGTTCGTCAAGCAGTGAGCGCCGGCGGCCGGCGCGGCGCGCTCAGGCGGCCGCGTCGATCGCGGCGAGCGCCTCTTCGATCTCCGCCGGCCGCACCGGTCGCACGAGCCGGGTGACCTCCCGGCCGTCCGCCAGCATCACGAGCGTCGGCCACAGCCGCACGCCGAAGGAGCGGCCGAGCGGACGGCCGCTGCCGTCGGCGACCTTCAGGTGCCGCACCCGCGGGTGCCGCGCGAGCGCGGCGGCGACGAACGGCGCGACGCGCAGGCAATGGCCGCAGGTCGGGCTGCCGAACTCGAGCAGCGTGGGCCCGGCGAGCGCGTCCACCGCCTCGCGGGAGGGCTCGCTCTCGAGATAGTCGGTCGCCACGGCAGCGAAGTCTGCACGGCCGCGCCCTTTCGCGCCAGTGCCGGCCGGTAAGGACTCGGGAAGGGCTCTCTACTCGAGCGTCGCCGCGATCCGCCGGATCTCGTCGGGCGTGCGCTCGCCGGCGAGCGGCGTGCCCGGCATCAGGTACTTGCCCTTCGCGAGCCCGCCGATCAGCACCGGCTCGAAGCCGATGTCGCGGATGAGGCCCGAGGCGACCGCGATCGCCTCGGCGTCGTCGCCCGCGATCGGCATGCCGATGCGGCCGGGCTGCTCGTGCGCCGCGCCCATGCGGAAGGAGCCGACCGCGTTGAAGGCGCGCACGATGCGCGCGCCCGGGAGGAGCTCGGCCGAGGCGAGGCCCGCGCCCTTCTCGCGCGCCCAGTTCGCGATCTCGCCGTCGCGCCCGGGGAACGGGTTGCAGGTGTCGATCACGATCTGGCCCGCGAGCAGGCTTCCGAGCTCCTTGCCGACGTCCGGCAGCGAGCGGTAGGGCACCGAGACTAGCAGCACCGGGCCGAAGGCCGCGGCCTCGCGCGGCGTCCCGGCGTGCGCGTTCGGCCCGACCCGCGCGGCGAGCGTCTTGTCGTGCTCGATGTTGCGCGAGGAGAACATCACCTGGTGGCCGGCCTTCGCCCACACGGTGCCGAGCGTGCCGCCGACCCGGCCCGAGCCGACGACGCCGATCTTCGTCTTCGGCGCGCTCCCGCTCGCGGCGCCCGCCGCGCGCGGCAGCCCGTCGAGGGCGAGGGCCGCCGCAGCGACGCCGGCCGCTTTGAGGAATCCACGCCGGTCTCGGTTGTCGAGGTCGTTCGCGTTCATGTCAGGTCTCCATGCGTTTGCGTTTCTCGGCCGCTACGCCGAGGGCAGCGCCTCGACGAGCTCGATCATGCGCTTGCGCATCGCGGCGTCCGGCAGCCTGCCGCGCGCGGCGCCCATGTTGTCGGCCATGTTGGCGGGCCGGCTGGTGGCCGGCGTGATGGCGGTCACCGCCGGGTGGCTCGCCGCGAACTTGAGGAAGAACTGCGCCCACGTGCCCGCGTCGAGCTCGCGCGCCCACTCCGGCACCGGGCGCCCCTTCACGCGCTGCCACAGGCGCGTGCGGCCGAACGGCGCGTAGACGAGGACGGCGATGCCCTTGTCGCGCGCGAGCGGCAGGATCGTCTCCTCAGCGTGGCGCTCGTCGATCGCGTAGTCGGTGCCGATGAAGTCGATCGGCTCGGTGCGCATGGTCCGCACGAGCGCGTCGTACTGGCCCGCAAAGGTGGTCGTGACGCCGATGTAGCGCACGCGGCCCTTCTCCTTGAGCTCGCGCAGGAGCGGAAGCTGGGTGCGCACGTCGCCCATGTTGTGTACCTGCACGAGGTCGATGACCGGCTTGCCGATCCGGCCGAACGAGGTCTCGAGCTGGCGGCGCGCCGCCGCCGGGTCGGCCGCGCCGCCGCCGCGCGGCGCGACGTTGAGCTTGGTCGCCCAGAAGAGCCGCTCGGCGATCCCGAGGTCCTGCGCGATCCGGCCGGCAACCTCCTCGGAGGCGCCGTAGGCGGGCGCGGTGTCGAACACCGTGCCGCCGAGCGCCACCATCTGCTCGAGCACCGTGCGCAGCGCCGCGACGTCGTCGCTCCGCGCCACCTGCGCGAAGGTGGCCGAGCTCCCGAGACCGATGATCGGCAGCCGCTCGCCGGTGGCGGGAATCGCCCGGGTGATGAGGTCCGCCTTGCCGGCGTCCGCGCCGAGCACGGCGCGGGGTGCGAGGGCCGCGATCGCGGCCGCGCCCGCCATGCCCTTGATCCATTCGCGACGCGTCGTCATGCGGGAGCTCCTTCGGTGCGTTCGACGATCCGCGGCCGCGCGCGCTGCGCACGGCCGAGCCACAGGGCGAGCGCCATCCACGCGAGCGCGAGCGGCACCGCGAAGGACGCGAGCGCGGCGAGCCCCATGCCGAGCCGCCCGAGCAGGCCCTCGGTCTGCGCGCCGACGACGTCGCCCGCCCGGTAGACGAAGGTGTCGATGAAGGCCTTCGCCTTGTAGCGGTCGGCGCGCTCGACCACGGTGAAGAGCGTCTCGCGCGCGGGCCGCATGATGCCGCGCTGCACGGCGCGGAAGGCCGCCTCGAACGCGATGAGCGCCGCGAGCGAGCCCGCGATCGCCAGCCCGAGGAAGCCGAGCGCCGCCGTGAGCGGCAGCAGCGCGAGGGTAACCGCCACGCCGAGCCGCCGCATCAGATGCCCGGTGATCACCGCCTGCAGGAGGAGCGTCGCGATCTGCGTGATCATGTCGATCCGCGCGAAGGTCGCCGTGCGCATGTCGAGGTCGGTGCCGAGCGCGGCCACCATCTGCAGGCGCGTGAAGTAGATGAAGGTGACCATCACCGCGAGGATCAGCACGTACGCGCAGATGGCGAGGAGATAGGGCGACCGGAAGACCGCCTGCAGGCCTTCCCACGCGTTGCCGCCGATCACCGCGGGCTCGTCCGAACCGGGCGCGCCGGTCGTCTGGCCGGGGGCCGGCTCGGTCCGATCGGGGTGCAGGCGCGTGACCCACCGGGCCGCGCCGAGCGCGAGCACGAGGAAGCCCGCCGCGACGAGCAAGAGCGCCGGCGTGCCGAGCGGGCGTGCGAGCTGGCTCGCGAGCCACGGGCCGAAGATCGCGCCGAGCGTTCCGCCCACGGCGATCGCGCCGAACAGGCGCTTCGCCTGCTCGAGCGAGAAGCGGTCCGCCATCAGCGCCCAGAAGAGCATCGTGGCGAACAGGTTGAACACGCTGAACCACACGTAGAACACCTGCCCGGTGCGCTCGCCGACGCTCGCCGGCGCGAGCACGAGGAGCGCGTAGAACCCGGCCAGGCCGAGCGCGAAGAAGAGGTAGGTGACGTTGACGAAGACCAGGCGCCGGAACCGGCTCACGAGCCACCCGAAGAGCGGATTCACGAGGAGGGTCACGACGACCGTGCCGACGAAGAGCCAGCGGATCGCCTCGATGCCGCGCTGCATGCCGAGCGCCTCGCGCGCCGGCCGCACGACCATCAGCGCCGTGAGCACGCAGAAGAAGAAGAGCGCCGCGACGAGCGTCGGCCCGACCTCCTCCCGGCGGACGTTCGCGATGCGCTGCAGGAGGGCGGTGGTCATCGTCGGCGGGCCTGCCGGGCATGGGACTCGGGCGCCGGTGCAAAGTTCCGCCGCGGCCGGGCCGCCGGCCGCCGCGCATGGGGCGACGCCCACTCGCCGGCGCTCGCAAGGATCGCCGCGCACGGGTACGCTTGCGCCGGGCGACAGACGCCGCACCGACGTTGCCGACCAGCCATGCGCATCTCACCCGTGACACGCGAGCAGCTCCCCGAGTGGAAGCGGCTGCGCCGCGCGCTGTACTCGGATATCGACGAGGCGTTCCACGACGCCGAGACGGCGTGGCTGCTCGACTCCGCGGAGGCGGCGTGCTTTCTCGCGTGGTCGGACGCGGGCGAGGCGATCGGGCTCGTCGAGCTCACGCTGCGCAACTTCGTCGACGGCTGCATCGGCGGCCCGGTGGGCTACATCGAGGGCCTCTACCTCGATCCGGCGCATCGCGGCCGCGGCCTGGGACCGCAGCTCGTCGGGTTCGCCGCCGAGTGGTTCAGGTCCAGGGGATGCAAGGATATGGCGACAGACGCGGAGATCGCGAACGCCGGGGCGCAGGCCTTCTTTCGCCGTGCCGGCTTCGCCGAGCGCTGGCGCGTCGTGGGCTTCACGAAGCCGCTCGGCGAGCGCTGACCGGGCGGCGCGGGCGCGAGGCACGGGGAGAGCGCGCTTGACCGATGCATCGGACGGCACGCCGCTTGCACCCGATCTGATCGCGCGCGCCGCGGCGCTCGCGACGAGCACGCTCGCCAACGCGCTCGACGACGCCGGCCTGCACGCGAGCGTGATGCCGACGCTCAAGGCGATCGCACCCGGCTTCCGCTTCGCCGGGCCCGCGGTGACGGTGAAGGAGATCGCGGGCGACTACGGCACGTTCGGCTCGGCGGACTTCAAGGTCGGCGCGATCGTCGACGCGGCGGCGGCCGGCGACGTGATCGTCGTCGACGCCGGCGGCGCGCGGTGCTCTACGTGGGGCGGCACCGCCTCGTTCGCGGCGAGGCTGAAGGGCATCGCGGGGCTCGTGGTGGACGGCGGGGTGCGCGATCTCGAGGAGATCGTCGAGCGCGCGTTTCCGGTCTTCGCGCGCCACGTCGTGCCGACGACCGGCCGGATGCGGCTCAAGGTGGAGGCGATCGGCGTGCCGGTCGTCGTCGACGGCGTGCGCGTCGCGCCGGGCGACCTCGTCGTCGCCGACGGCACCGGCGTCGTGTGCCTGCCGCGCGAGCGCGCGGCCGCGATCGTCGCGCGTGCCGAGGCGCTCGCCCGCGACGACGCCGCGGCGATCGCGGACCTCGAGGCCGGGCTCACCCTCATCGAGGCGATGGCGAAGTACAAGCGGATCTAAGGAACAGGAGGGAACCCACACGGGGGAAGGAACAGGAGGGAACCCACACGGGTTCCCTCCCGTTACCCTCCTTCCGCTGGGGTGGAAGGAACAGGAGGCAACCCACACGGGTTCCCTCCCGTTACCCTCCTTCGGCTGGGGTGGAAGGACCAGGAGGCAACCCACACGGGTTCCCTCCCGTTACCCTCCTTCCGCTGGGGTGGAAGGACCAGGAGGCAACCCACACGGGTTCCCTCCCGGTTACCCGCTGGGGGACCACCCTCGAATCCAGGACCACCCTCGCGGCACGCCCTGCGAGACCGTCCGGGACGGAGACGCTGCCGGGCTTCGGCCGCGCCCTCCGCGGGGTGTATCCTCTGTGCGGCTACGGTTCTCTTGCCCCCGGTCCTGCGCCGATGTCGAGCGGGGCGCGCCGGGGGAGCATCGAGTCGGGCGCGCCTTGCCGGCGCGCGTCAGCCGCTCGGCAGGAGGAGACACATGTCCAAAAAACACAAAATCCTGATGCTGGGGGCGTCCTACGGCTCGCTGCTGGCCGCCAAGGTCGTGCTGGCGGGGCACACGGCGCGGCTGGTGTGCCTGCCCGCGGAAGCGGAGCTCATCAACAAGGAAGGCGCCCGCGTGCGGGTGCCGGTCAAGGGCCGCGAGGGGCTGGTCGAGATCGACACGCGCACGGCGCCGGGCAAGCTCTCCGCCGGCGGCGCGGACGGCGTGAATCCCGCGGAGTACGACCTCGCGGTGCTCGCGATGCAGGAGCCGCAGTACCGCTCGCCCGGCGTGCGCGAGCTGCTCGCGTCGGTGGCAAGGGCGCGGGTGCCGTGCATGTCGATCATGAACATGCCGCCGCTGCCCTACCTCGCGCGCATCCCCGGTCTCAAGGTCGAGGCGCTGCGGTCGTGCTTCACCGACCCCTCGGTGTGGGACGGCCTCGATCCGAAGCTCGTCACCCTCTGCAGCCCCGACCCACAGGCGTTCCGTCCGCCCGAGGAGAAGGTCAACGTGCTGCAGGTGCGGCTCGCGACCAACTTCAAGGCGGCGCGGTTCGAGTCCGACGCGCACACCGCGATCCTGCGCGACCTCGAGCGGGACATCGAGGCGGTGCGGTTCGACGCCGGCGACGGACCGATCGAGCTTCCGGTCAAGCTCAAGGTGCACGACTCGGTGTTCGTGCCGCTTGCCAAGTGGGCCATGCTGCTCGCCGGCAACTACCGCTGCGTGCAGCAGGACGGCATGCGCTCGATCAAGGACGCGGTGCACTCGGACGTCGCCGCGTCGCGCGCGGTGTACGACTGGGTCGTGAAGCTGTGCGTGTCGCTCGGCGCGAAGGAGAGCGACCTGGTGCCGTTCGAGAAGTACGCGAACGCGGCGCAGTCGCTGCTGACGCCGTCCTCGGCCGCGCGCGCGCTCGCGAACGGCGCGCAGTACATCGAGCGCACCGACCGCATCGTGCAGACCCTGGCGGCGCAGAAGGGCATGCGCCTCGAGGAGGTCGACCGCACCGTGCAGCTCGTCGACGGCTGGCTCGAGCGCAACCGGCGCAAGGCGGCCTGAGCCGCGCGCTTCGCCGGGCTCGCCGCGTGCCGCGCGTGCGGGGTTTCCCGCCGGTCGCGGACCGGCGTGCGGAAATCCTCGTTCTCGGCAGCATGCCGGGTGCGGTCTCGCTCGCCGCCGGCGAGTATTACGCGAACCCGCACAACGCCTTCTGGCGCATCATGGCCGCGCTGCTCGACCTCGACGAAGGGCTCGCCTACGATCGGCGCATCCGCGCCCTGAAGGCGGCGCGCATCGCGCTGTGGGACGTGCTGCGGACGTGCGAGCGTCGCGGCAGCGGCGACGCCGCGATCGACCGCCGCTCGCTCGTCGTCAACGACTTCGCCGGCTTCTTCCGGCGCCATGCGCGGGTGCGGCGCGTGTACTTCAACGGCGCCGCGGCGGAAGCCCTGTATCGCCGGCACGTGCTGCCCGGGATCGGCGCGGACCGCGTGGCGTACCGCCGGCTGCCGTCCACGAGTCCGGCCCACGCGGCGCTCCCTTTCGCGGGCAAGCTCGCGGCGTGGCGGGAGATCGTCGGAAGGCGATGAGAGGAGGGCGAGCATGCTCGAGCTGCGACCGAACTGCGAGTGCTGTGACCGCGACCTGCCGCCCGAGGCGGCCGACGCGATGATCTGCTCGTTCGAGTGCACCTTCTGCCGGTCGTGCGCCGAGGAGAGGCTCGGCGGAAGATGCCCGAACTGCGGCGGCGAGCTCGTCGCGCGGCCGCGCCGGCCGGCCGAGAAGCTCGCGAAGCATCCGCCCTCCGCGCGGCGCGTGCTCAAGCCGGAGGGCTGCGGCGGCCGGCCGCGCACGGGATGAACGGTCCGCTCCGCGTTGCGGCGCGGTCCGCGCGCCGCGCGCTCCTCGCCGCGCTGATCGCGCTCGGCGTCGCCGCGTGCGGCACCGAGCAGCCGGTCGGCGACGCCGAGCGGGCGCTCTTCCTGCGTGCGGCCGACCTTGCCGAGCTCGGGGTGCGCTACGCCGATGCGGAGGCGCACGAGACGTTCTCGAAGCGCAGGCACTTCGACGGCGCGTACGAGGTCAACTACGAGTTCAAGACGCCCGAGAGCGAGGAGGCGCGGCCGCTCTTCATCTACACGAGCGTATCGGTGCAGCCGAAGGCCTCGGACGCGATGCTGTCGGAAGGGGCGGAGAAGATCGGCCTGCTGATCGGCTTCAAGCGCGAGGGCGTCGAGGAGCGCGACGTGGAGGACGCGCCGCGCTTCGGCCAGAGCAGCCGGCTCGCCGTGCTCGTCAAGGACGAGCGGCCGATCGGCAACGTCTTCTCGATGCGCGACGGCCGCAAGACCTATCTGCTGGTGATCGCGGGCGTCTACTTCAAGGACCCCGCGCTGTGGCGGGAGACGATCGGGCCGAAGCTCGCGCGGCTCGCGGCCTACGCGCCCTAGCGCACCGGCAAGAGACGGCTCCGCACAGGCCCGTCATTCCCCCGCAAGCGGGAATCCGGATCGTCGACGACTTGCCGGATCACCGCTCTCGCGGAGAAGACTCGAGCGGGGATTGCCGGCGTTCGTCCGGCTCGACCAGCAGCGTGAGCCCGCGCACGGCGTGCACGCGCACCGGTGCGCCGCGGTCCACCGCGGACATGCGATCGACGAGCTCGGCGTGCCAGAGCTCGCCCTGCATGCGCACGTACCCCGCGGGAGCGAGCCGGTCGACCGCGACGCACCGCGCGCCTTCGAGCGCGTGCCACGCATCGGCCGGGCTCGGGTCGTAGGAGCGCCACACGATCGGGTAGAGCAGCGCGTCCTTGACCATCCAGAGCGCGACGATGCTCCAGAGCATCCAGGTCTGGAGGCCGAGCGTGTCGCGCAGGAGGTAGAGCAGCAGCGCGACGAGCGCGGCGCCGGGAACCTGCAGCGTCCAGTACTTCGCCAGCACCGGCGCCGACCACATGCGGCGGCGAGGGGCGAGCCGGGCGGCTCCGGAGCGGCGGTCCTGCGGCATGGTGTTCGGCGCGCTCGCTGATGTATCGAGGATCGACCTCCGATAGACAGCCGCGGCCGCGGAAGTTCGCCGGTGGGCCGGCGGGTCGGCGCAGCGCGCTCGCCTATACTACCGTACCCCGCCATGCCGACACCCGCCCCGACGCGGTGATCTTCCGCTTCGACGACTTCGAGCTCGACACAGCGCTCCGCCAGCTGCGGCGCGGGCCCGACGTGCGCGCGCTGCAACCGCGCGCCTTCGCCGTGCTCGAGTATCTCGTCCGGCACCGCGACCGCGTGGTCCCGAAGGAGGAGCTGCTCGAGAAGCTGTGGCCGGACGTCGTCGTGACCGACGCCTCGGTGCAGCGCGCGATCAGCGTCGCGCGCACCGCGATCGACGACGACGGCGGGACGCGCATCCGCACGGTGCAGAAGCACGGCTACCGCTTCGTCGCGCCGGTGGCGGCGGGCGAGGCGGCGCCGCCGGCGCCGGCGGCGCGCTTCCGGCCGCGCTTCGTGCAGAGCGGCGACGTCCACATCGCCTATCACACGCTCGGCGAGGGCGCGCTCGATCTGGTGATCGTCACCGGCTGGGTGTTCCCGATGCGGGCGTTCTTCGATCATCCGGAGCTCGAGGCCTGGATGCGCGAGCTCGCGGCGCTCGGCCGCGTGATCCTGTTCGACAAGCGCGGCACCGGGCTCTCGGACCGCGTGAAGGCGCTGCCGACGCTCGAGCAGCGCGTCGACGACCTGCGCGCCGTGTTGGATGCGGTCGGCTCGAAGAGCGCGATCCTTGCCGGCGTGTCCGAGGGCGGCCCGCTCTCGCTCGTGTACGCGGCGACCTTCCCCGAGCGCGTGCGCGGCCTGCTGCTCGCCGGCGCGTTCGCCCGCTGGGCCGCCGCGCCCGATTACCCGCAGGGCTGGACGCCGCAGGTGGTGGAGGGGCTGCGCGCCTACATCGCGAACGCGTGGGGCAAGGGCGAGACGATCCGCGCGATCGTCGGCAGCCGCGCGCAGGACCCGGCGGTCGTCGCGTGGGCGGCGCGCGCCGAGCAGGAGGGTGCGAGCCCGGGCGCCGCGAGAGACCTGCTCGAGATGAACCTGCGGATCGACGTGCGCCCGCTGCTGCCGGCGGTGTCGGTGCCGACCGTCGTGGTGCACAACGCGCGCGATCGGGTCATCGCAGCCGAGAACGGGCGCTATCTCGCCGCGCACATCCCCGGCGCGCGGCTCGTCGAGTCGGACGGCGACGACCACGTGTTCTTCTTCCAGGGTCACGCGGCCTTCCGGAAGGCGCTCGAGCTCCTGATGTCGCAGGCGGCGCAGGACCGCGGCAGCTTCCTCACGACGGTGCTCGCCGTCGAGACCGGCGAGGGCGACGTGGACCGCGCGGCGCTCGACGCGGCGGCGGCGCGGTTCCGGGGCGCACCGGACGGCGAGGCGCTTGCATGGAGCTTCGACGGGCCGCAGCGCGCGATCGGCTGCGCACACGCCATGCTCGCGCTGCTCGCCGCGCAGGGGCGCCCGGCGCGGGCCGGCGTGCACTGCGGCGAGGTGGCGCGCGCGCGCGGACGGCTCGCCGGCGAGGGGGCCGAGGTCGCGCGCGCGATCGCGCGGGCCGCCGCCGTGGACGAGGTCTGGGTCTCCCGCGTCGTGCGCGACCTCGTGCACGGCGCGCCGCTCGCCTTCGCGGAGCGCGACGAGGTCGCGCTCGCCGGCAACTGGTCCGCAGCCGTGCTCGCGAGCGTGCCGCCGCCGGAGATCAGCGAACGGTAAGGTCCCGGAAAGGACGGTAAGCGCGGTCGCCCCGTATCGTGCACGGCAGATGGAGGACGCCATGCACGCTCTCGCAACCACAACGGACCTCGCGCCCCGCGCGCGACATACCCGCATCGAAGGCCGGTTCGCCGGCTACGACGGCATCGCCAACGGGGGCTACCTCGCCGGGGTGTTCCTGGAGGCGCTCGGCACGCCGGCCGTGGTCACGCTGACCCGGCCCACGCCGGTCGATCGCGATCTGCGCATCGTCGCGCCCGCGCCCGACGCGGTCGAGCTTCACTACGCCGGGCGGCTCCTCGCGCGGGCCGTGCGGGACGAGGGCGATTTCACGCCGCCCGATCCGGTGCCGGTCGACCTCGCCCTCGCGCAGCGGTGCTCGTACCTCGGCTTTGCGCATCACCCCGCGCCCGACTGCTTCGTGTGCGGCACGAAGCGCTGGCCGGGCGAGGGGCTGCGTGTGTTCGCGGGGACGACCGGCCGCGGCCGCGTGGCCGCGGCGTGGCTCCCCGACGCCGCGCTCGGCGACCGCGCCGGTGCGGTCGATGCGCGCCTGGTCGCCGCCGCGCTCGACTGCCCGGGCGCCTGGGCGATCGCTTCGGTCGGCAAGAACCACCGCGTGCCGATGCTGCTCGGGACGCTCAGGCTGCGGATCGTCGCGCCCGTGCGGGCCGGGACCCCGCATGTCGTGGTCGGCGAGGCCGACGGCGAGGCCGGGCGCAAGCGACACGCGCGCACCGCGATCTACGACGCGGCGGGCACGCTGTGCGCCGCGGCGCAGGCGATCTGGCTGCGCATGGAGTAGGCCACGATCGCAACGGTGTACGTGTGTGAAATAATCGGCCCGCACCCGACGCAGATCGGGCATCCGGGCGGGCGGTGCCCGTCTCGCGCGTCCGGCGGCGCGGGCGCGTTCACGACGCTGGAGGGAGGGCCGGTGAAACGCGGCAAGCGGACGCTCGTCATCGGCGGTGCGATCTGCGCCGCGCTCTTCGCGTTCGCGTTCGTGGCCGCTCCGCGGTCCTGCGAGTGGGGCCTCGCGGCCTACTTCTGGTCGGGCGTGGGATCGGTCGCGGCGCTCTTCGCCGTGCCCGTCGTCCTGCGAACGGATTGCTCGGGGCTGCGTCGCGCGGCGCTCGGCTTCGCGTTCGCTGCGCTCGGCGCGGGCGTCTGGCTCGGCGGCCTGGTCGCGGCCAACGTCCGCATCATCTGCCGCCTGTTCTGAGGCGCGGCGCGTCGCCGGCGGCGCGGCCGCCGGCTCAGGCCGCGGCCTTCTTCGCCTGCTCCGCGCCGAACGCGAGCTCGATGAACGCGCGCATGAGGCGGAGCTGCCGCACCATGATCTGCGGGTCGTCGAAGAGCCGCGACATCACCATCGCCCCCTCGGTGACCGTGTTGAGGAGGTCGCCGAGCGCGTCGTAGTCGAGCGCGATGCGCGGCGGGTGCAGCTTCGCCGCGGCGCGCAGCTTCGCCGCGATCTCGCGCCGCCACACGAGGAACGCCTCGCGGCTGCGGGCGAGGATCGCCGGGGTCATCAGGTCCTTCTCGTAGAGGTAGGAGGCGACCAGGCACCCCGGGTGCGGCGAGTCGAGCGCGGCGAACATCTCCTCGAAGAAGCCGAGCCCGACCAGCACCTGCTGCAGCGGATCCGAGGTGAGCTTCTCTGCGCGGCGCAGGGTCGCCTCGAGCACCTGCGCCTCGCCGACGAGGTAGCGCTCGAACAGCGCGTGCGCGAGATCTTCCTTCGACTTGAAGTGATAGAAGAACGCCCCCTTGGTCACCCCGGCGCGCTCGAGGATCTGGTCGAGCGAGGTCGCCGTGAAGCCCTGCTTGAGGATCAGGTCGTTCGCAACCTCCAGGATGCGCTCGCGGGTCGACTGGCCGTCTCTCGCCATATGAACAGACTGGTTCGTTCAGTTAAGAAAGAAATCATTCTATAGCTCAAAGCCAAATCCGGGACATTTGCCACCGAAAGACCGGCGACCCCTTGACATACCGACCAGTATGTATACTATACCGTCCGGTCGGTTTGTACAACAACGTGTCGCAAGGGGGTTCGCCATGTGGCTTCAACTCGCTGATTACTATCCGCTTCTCTTCCTCGCGCCGTTCCTGGCGCTCGAGCTCCTCTACCGGGCGCGGCGGTACCAAGCGCCCCGCTTCTGGCGGATGCGCGGCATCGCCGTCGCGCTTGCGATCTACGGCGTCACGCTCGGCGTGGGGCTGCTGTGGGCCAGCGCGCTGCCGGAGTGGAGCCTGGTCGACGGCGCGGCGCTCGGCACCTGGGGCGGCGCGCTCGCAGGAATCCTCGCCTACGAGCTCGCGCACTACTGGTACCACCGCGCCGCGCATGCGTGGCGCTGGCTCTGGCGCCTCGGCCACCAGATGCACCACAGCGCCGAGAGCCTGGATGCCTACGGGGCGTTCTACTCGCACCCGGTCGACGCCGCGCTCTTCACCACCTGGCCGATCCTGGTGTTCTTCCCGCTGCTCGGCCTCGCGCCCGAGGCAGCGGCGCTCGCGGCCGCGTTCCTCGCGTTCAACGCGGCGTTCCAGCACGCGAACATCCGCACGCCGCGCTGGCTCGGCTACCTGATCCAGCGGCCGGAGAGCCACGCGGTGCATCACGGCCGCGGGATTCATCGCCACAACTACTCCGACCTGCCGCTCTGGGACATCGTCTTCGGCACGTTCCGCAACCCCGCGCCGGGCGCCGAGCCGCGCGAGGTCGGCTTCTACGACGGCGCCTCCGCGCGCATCGCCGAGATGCTCGCGTTCCGCGACGTCTCGCGGCCGGCGGAGGAGGCCGCGACCGGCGGCGCGCCCGCCGCGCAGGGCGCCTGAGCGCGGCGCCGCACCCATCGAAACCTGCAACCGAAAGGAGACCTCACATGCCACGCCATCGCAACGCGCTGCCCGTCGCGGACGACACGCCCTTCGTGACCGACGGGGGGCTCGAGACCACGCTCGTCTTCCACGACGGCATCGATCTGCCGTACTTCGCGTCGATCGTCCTCATGCGCGACGCGGCCGGCCGCGAGCGGCTGAAACGCTACTTCGAGCGCTACACGGCGATCGCCGCGCGGCACGGCGCCGGCTTCGTGTTCGAATCGCCCACGTGGCGTGCGAGCGCCGACTGGGGCGCAAGACTCGGCCTCGCCCCGCGCGAGCTCGCGCAGCTCAACCGGGACTCGATCGCATTCCTCGCGGCGCTGCGCGAGGCGTCGACCGGCGTCGCCGGCCCGATGCTCGTGAGCGGCAACCTCGGTCCGCGCGGCGACGGCTACAACCCGGCGAGCCGCATGACGGTCGCGGAGGCCGAGCGCTACCACCGCGCGCAGATCGACCAGTTCGCCGACACCGACGCCGACATGGTGAGCGCGTTCACGATGAACTACGTCGAGGAGGCGGCCGGCATCGCGCGCGCCGCGCGCAAGGCCGGGATGCCGGCGGTCATCTCGTTCACCGTCGAGACCGACGGGCGCCTGCCGACCGGCATGCCGCTCGCCGAGGCGATCGCCGGGGTCGATGCGGCCGCCGACGGCTGGCCGGCGTACTACATGATCAATTGCGCGCACCCGACGCACTTCGCGCACGCGCTCGAGGCGGGCGCGCCGTGGCTCGAGCGCGTCCGCGGCATCCGCGCGAACGCCTCGACGCGCAGCCATGCCGAGCTCGACGAGTCGACCGAGCTCGACACCGGCGATGCGGCCGACCTCGGCCGCCGCTACCGGAGCCTGCGCGAGCGGCTGCCGAGGCTCGCCGTCTACGGCGGCTGCTGCGGCACCGACGAGCGCCACGTCGCCGCGATCTGCGAGACGGCGCTCGCGCAGCGGAGCGCGGCGCTCGCCTGATTCGCCGGTCCGGCCGGCGCGTGCCCACGCGTCGGGCGCGACCGCTGGCTGCCCGGCCACGGACACGGCGAAGTACGAGATCCGCATCTGCACCGCGTCCTGGGACCGTCCCGGCGGGCCGCAGCGTGCCTGAGCCCGCCCGGGCGGGACCCGCGTCCCGGCGGGAAGGATGCGATTCCCGCCCGCCGCGGGACGCGCGCCTCATGACCGGCGCGCGTACGCCTGCTGGAATTCGCCCGTTGTCACTCACAGCCCGACGACAGGAGGCGAAGATGGAGCGGCAAGGCGAAGCGTCCCGCTTGGCGGTCGACCACGCGGGATTCGAGCACGTCATCGAGACCGAGGACGGCGTGAGGTTCGGGCTGTTTCGCGACGCGCGCGGCGAGCCGTGGGTCGCTGAGCACCGCGGCGGTCGGATGCTCGTCAGATCGGTCGCGGAGTTCGCGCATGCGCGGGAGGAGGCGGCGCGGCGGGCGCGGGCGCAGGCGCTGTGCGCGTTCGTCCCCGCGTGGCACGGGCAGCGCACCGCCCGCTGGGCGCGGTCGATCCCCGCGGCCGCGACTGCCGCGCTTCGGCGGACCCTGCGGCATCGGGTGCGGCGGACGGTGTAAGCTTGCGGGCACGCGAGGCGGCGTGCCCCCGATGCTGTTCGACGCCAAGGGCTGTCCGAAGTGCGGAGTCATCCTCCGCCCCTACTTGGTTCCGGACCGCAGCACGGTCGGGCGCCACATGCTCGCGGTGCTGCTGTTCTGGACGGCGCTCGCCCTGTGGTTCGCCTGGCTGCGCGCCCCGCGCGGCGACGGGGAGCTCTACGCGTTTCTCGGCACGATCGGGACGATCGCGTGGGTGCATCTCTTCGCGCGGCAGCGCGCCGACCGCAAGGCCGGCATCGACCGTCAGCGCTACTACTGCGAGCAGTGCGGCCGCCACTTCGAGGGCCGCGGCGACGAGCTGCAGGAGATCGAGGTGAAGCAGATCCGCAAGGTCAAGGATTGAGGCACATGCCACGCATCCCCGGGCGCCGCGCATGAGGTGGTCGGTGCTCGACCAGTCGCCGACGCCCGAGGGCCGCACGCAGGACCTCGCGATCGGCGAATCGCTCGCGCTCGCCCGGCTGTGCGACGAGCTCGGCTATCACCGCTACTGGGTCTCCGAGCATCACAACAGCGGCAGCATCGTCGGCACGGCGCCGGAGATCCTGATGGCCGCCATCGCCGCCACCACGCGGCGCATCCGCGTGGGCAGCGCCGGGGTCATGCTGCCGCACTACTCGGCGCTCAAGGTCGCCGAGCAGTTCCGGGTGCTCGAAGGCATCGCGCCGGGGCGCATCGACCTCGGCGTCGGGCGCGCGCCGGGCTCGGACCGCCTGACGGCCTACGCGCTCAACCCGAACGCGAACGCGCTCGACGAGTTTCCGCGCCAGGTGCACGAGCTGCAGCTGTGGGTCACCGGCGAGCCGCTGCCCGCGGATCATCCGTTCCACGCGATCGCGGCGCTGCCGCAGGGTCCCACCAGCCCGGAGCTCTGGATCCTCGGCAGCTCGGACTACGGCGCGCAGCTCGCGGCCTACTTCGGGCTGCCGTACGCGTTCGCCTACTTCTTCACCGACGGGCGCGGCGTCGAGGAGGCGCTCGCGCTCTACCGGCGGAACTACCGGCCGAGCGCGCGCTATCCGGCGCCGGTCGCCACGATCTGCGTGTGGGCGCTCGCGGCCGACAGCGAGGACGAGGCGCGGCGCCTCGCGACCACGCGCGAGTACTGGCGCATCGTCGACTTCGAGCGCGGCCGCCGCAGTCCGCTGGTGTCGCCGGAGAAGGCCGCGGCGCACCCCTACAGCCAGGCCGAGCGCGTGCGGCTCGAGGAGATCCGCCGCAAGGCGCTCGTCGGCGCCGCGGACCAGGTCGTCGCCCGGATCGAGGCGCTCGCGCGCGAGCTCGGGCTCGACGAGATCGTGGTCAACACGTGGACGTACGATCCCGCGGCGCGGCGGCGCTCGTACGAGCTGATCGCGCAGGCGTGCGGACTGCACCCTCGCGCGGCGCCCGCGCGCGAAACCGAACCGGAGAGAACATGAGCGACGAGCGGATCAGGCTGCGCGTGACCGACACCGGACAGACGCTGGAGGTCGTGGTGCTCAGCAAGCGTCCCGAGCGCATCCAGGTGGTCCTCGGCAGCGGGATCCACAGCGTCAAGTGCGACCTGACGCCGACGCGGAACGGCCTCGCATACGCCGGCAACGCGATGGGGCGCGAGATCGTGTACGAGCGCAGCCGCGCCCAGGTGCAGGCGGACCTCGAGCTGCGCAACCCGGCGGTACGCGATCCGCGGCGGCGGTAGGGTCGGGCCGCGCGGGCGATGAGAAGCCTCGCCGATGCCTGCGTCGCGCTGGTCGCGGCGCTGCACGCCGGCTTCCTCGTGCTCGAGATGTTCCTGTGGGACACGCCGCGCGGGCGGCGCATCTTCGGCCTCACGCGCGAGTTCGCGCGGTCGACGCGGGCGCTCGCCGCGAACCAGGGGCTCTACAACGGATTCCTCGCCGCCGGGCTCGCCTGGGGGCTCGCGCTCGGCGCTGCCGGGGATGCGGTCAAGATCTTCTTCCTCGCCTGCGTGATCGTGGCCGGCGTGTTCGGCGCGCTCACCGCAAACGTCAGGATCCTCTGGGTACAGGCGCTGCCCGGCGCGGCGGCGCTCGCGCTGGTGCTCGCCGCGGGGTAGCTTCGGATTCCGCGGTACACGCGGCGGCCGGCCCGCGCCGTAAACGCGCCGCCGGCGAGGCGCGTTACAGTAGCCGCATGCCCCGCAGCTTCCTCTTCCTCGCGTTGCTGCTCCTCGCCGCGCCGCCGGCGCCGGCAGCGCTCGCGCTCGAGACGCGGCAGATGACGCTCGCGGGCGAAGCGACGCTGGTGAACGTGTACGCATCCGAGGAGGGCGCGACGCGCGGGCTCGCCGTGCTCGCGCACGGCTTCACGCGTTCGCGCGAGCGGTTCTCGGCGCTCGCGGAGCGCCTCGCGGCGGAGGGGCTCGTCGTCGCGGTTCCCGACCTGCCGTCCTGGACCGGGTTCCATCGCAACGCCGACGCGATCGTCGATCTGGTGCGCGTCCTCTCGCGCGAGCGCGGGCTCGACACGCTGCCGGTGGTGCTGGCGGGCACCTCGGCCGGCGGCCTGGCGTCGCTCCTCGCCACCGACCGCGTGCCGCGCCTTGCGCTGTGGCTCGGGCTCGATCCGGTCGACGTCGAGGGCATCTCCGAGCCGGCCGCCCGGGGGCTGCGTGCGCCCGCAGTCGTGCTGCGCGCCCCGAGCGCGCCGTGCAACGCCTTCGGCAGCGCGAAGAGAATCGCCGCGTGGCTGCCGAACCGCCGGGCGTTCGAGCGTTTCGAGGGCGCGTCGCACTGCGACTTCGAGAGCCCGAGCAACTGGCGCTGCGAGTCGGTGTGCGGCCCGGCCGACCCCGCGATCCAGGCGCGCATCGTGGAGGAGGCGGCGAGCGCGGTGCGCGCGGCGCTCGCCCGGTAGGCGGCGCCCGCCGCGTCACTGCATCCCGGAGATGTACTCGGCGAGCGCCTTCAGCTCGAACTCGGTCAGCTTGCTCGCGACCGCGTGCATGATGTCGTTGTCGTTCGTGCGCTCGCGCTGGTTGAAGTCCTTGAGCTGGCGCTCGAGGTAGAGCGACCGCTGGCCGGCGAGCCGCGGCAGCCGCGGCGCGCCTTCGCCGCTCGCGCCGTGGCAGTCCTTGCACGCCGGCACGCCCGAGAACCGGTTGCCGTTGTGGTACAGGTAGCGGCCCACCGCGCCGAGCTCGGGTTCGGCCGGGGGGTGCGGCGCGACCTTCTGCCGGGAGAAGTACAGGCCGAGGCCCTCGATCACCTCCTCGGACAGGTTGCGGGCGAAGCGCGTCATCTCGCCTTTCCGCCGGCCTTCCTTGAAGTCCCGCAGCTGCTTCGCGATGTACTCGGCATGCTGTCCGCCGAGCCGCGGGAAGAACTCGCCCGAGCTCTCGCCCTGCATGCCGTGGCACACCGAGCACCGCTTCTCCACGAGCTGCGTCGCCCGCTCGAGGTCGGGCGCGGCGTGGAGCGGTCCGGCGGCGGGCAGCAGGGCCGTGGCGACCGCCACGATCCGCAGCGCGCGAACGATTGCGGTTCTCATCGCGACGCTTCGCTCATTGGGCTCGCCATGATATCCGCTTCCGCGGCGGGCGCCGGCATCCGGTGAAGCGGCGCCCGTCGCGCCGTTCCCGATCACGCCGGCTGCTCGGTCTCCCGATAGAGCGCGTCGATCAGGTCGGCGTAGCGCTCGTTGATCTCCCGGCGGCGGAGCTTCAGCGTCGCGGTGACCTCGCCGTCGTCGTGGTCGAGCTCCTTGGCGAGCAGGTGGAAGCGGCGCACGTTCTGCACGCGCGGCATGCGCGCGTTCACCCGGTCGATCTCGGCCTGGATCAGGGTGCGCACCTTCGGGTTCTCCGCGAGGTTGCGGTAGTTGGTGTAGGTGATGCCGTTGTCCTCGGCCCACTTGCCGACCGTCTCGTAGTCGATCTGGATCAGCGCGGCGACGAAATGGCGCCGCTCGCCGACCGCCACCGCCTCGCGGATGTAGGGCGAGGTCTTGAGGGCGTTCTCGACCTCGGCGGGACTCACGTTCTTGCCGCCCGAGGTGATGATGATCTCCTTCTTGCGGTCGACCATGCGCAGCTCGGCGCCGACCCACTCCGCGACGTCGCCCGAGTGCAGCCAGCCTTCGTCGTCGACCGCCGCGGCCGTCGCCTGGGGATCCTTGTAGTAGCCGACGAAGACCGTGGGGCCGTGCATCAGCAACTCGCCGTCCGCGGCGAGCCGCGCCTCGAGGCCCGGGACCGGCTCGCCGATCGTGCCCGCCGGCGACTCGTCGCTGCGCTGCCCGGTGGCGAGGCCGCTCACCTCGGTCATGCCGTAGATCTCGCGCACCGGCACGCCGAGGATGCGGTAGAAGTCGAGCAGCTCGGGCGCGATCGGCGCGGTGCCGGAGAACGCGATGCGGGCGCGGCGCAGGCCGATGAAGTTGAGGAGCGCGCGGAAGACGAGCAGGTACCAGAGCGCGTAGCCGACGCGCTGCGCGAGGCTCCACCTCGCGCGCGGCCGGGCCGCGAACCCGCGCACCGCGGCGAACGCGCGCTCGAAGAGCCGCTTGCGCAGGCCGCCCGCCTCGGCCGCCTTGATGTACATCGAGGCGTGCAGCTTCTCCCAGATGCGCGGCACGGCGAGGAAGATGCGCGGCGAGATCTCGCGCAGATCGGTCTGGATGGTGCGCAGGCTCTCGCCGAAATTCACCGTCGCGCCGACCGCGAGCGGCAGGAAGACGGTGAAGGTCTGCTCGGCGACGTGGCAGAGCGGCAGGTAGGAGACCAGCGTGTCGCGCTCGTCGAAGCCGTACATCGCGATCGCGCTCTCGGCGACCGCGGCGATGTTCGCGTAGCTGATCATGGCGCCCTTGGGCCGCCCGGTCGAGCCGGAGGTGAAGATCATCAGCGCGACGTCCGCTCCGGTCTGGTCGGCGAGGACGCGGTCGATCAGCCCGGGGTCGTCGCGCTCGGCCGCCGCCCCGGACGCGACGACCGCCTCGAAGTCGTGCAGCCGCGCGCGGTCGTAGCGGCGCAGCCCGCGCGGGTCCATGACGACGACGTGCTCGAGCAACGGCAGGCGGCCGCGGATCTCGAGCACCTTGTCGACCTGCTCCTGGTCCTCGCACACGACGACCGTCGCGTCGGAGAGCGCGAGCAGGTACTCGATCTCGTTCGCCGGGCTCGTCGCGTAGATGCCGACGGTGACCGCGCCGACCATGCCGATGCCGAGCTGCGCGATCACCCACTCCTTGCGGCTCTCGGCGACGATCGCGACGTGCCCGCCGCGGGTGACGCCGAGGCGCGCGAGGCCGCGGCCGAAATGCCGCGCGAGCCGCTCGAACTCGGCCCAGGTGTAGGGATGCCAGATGCCGAAGTCCTTCTGCCGGAACGCGACGACGTCCGCGCGCGTGCGCGCCCAGAAGCGCAGGCGCTGCGGCAGGGTGTGCTCGAAGGGCGGGCGCTCGATCACGGCGTCGCTCGTCGGGGAATCCGCGCTAGAAGCCGTCTCAGAATCGCGGCCGTGCTTCTTCCCGAACCGGGGTCGTACGAGCAAGGGGCACCGAGGGGGAAGGGAAGGGGCCCCCTCATGCCTTCCCGCCCCTTGTA
>JAHDYJ010000030.1 GCA_023383795.1 Burkholderiales bacterium
GGCTCGTAGTCGGGCATGAACCGGTGCCCGTCAACGTCCTTCATAAGCCCGCCGTCGCCGCGGCACCCCTCGGTGACGAGGATGCCCGCCGGGAAGATACCGGTCGGATGGAACTGCACCGCCTCCATGTTGCCGAGCGCTGCCACCCCGGTCTCGAGGGCGATGGCGTGGCCCATGCCCTCGCAGATGACCGCGTTGGTGGTGACGCGATAGAGGCGCCCCGCCCCGCCGGTGGCGATCGCCGTGGCCTGGGCGACGTAGGCGACCAGCTCGCCGGTGATCAGGTTGCGGACGATCGCGCCGTAGCAGCGCGCGCCGTCGTGGATCAGGGCGAGCGCCTCGGTGCGCTCGTGCACCGGGATCGACTCTGCGATCGCCCGATCGGCGACCGCAGTCAGCATTGCATGCCCGGTGCCGTCGGACACGTAGCAGGTACGCCACTTCTTGGTGCCGCCGAAATCGCGCTGCGCGAGCGTGCCGTGCGCCTCGTCGCGCTCGGTGATCGTGACCTTCTGCCCGTTGATGATGACTTCGCGGTCGCCCCGGCGCACCCGGCTCCATGGCACGCCCCACGCGGCGAGCTCGCGCACCGCCTTCGGCGCGGTGTTGACGAACATCCTGACCACGTCCTGGTCCGCACCCCAGTCGGAACCGCGCACCGTGTCTTCGAAGTGAACGTCCTCGTTGTCGCCCTGCCCCTTGATGACGTTCCCGAGGCTTGCCTGCATGCCCCCCTGCGCCGCCTTGGAGTGCGAGCGCTTCGCCGGGACCAGCGACAGGATGATCGCGTCGTGGCCGCGGCGCTTCGCGCCGATCGCAATGCGCAGGCCCGCGAGGCCGCCGCCGATCACCAGAACGTCGGTGTAGATGACGTTCATTTCGGCGCCTCCTTCAGCGACCGATCCAACCAGCGCGGCCACCAGGAGGGCGGCGGGGCCTCGGGCGGGCTGCGCAGCCAGGCAGGGACGTATCTCTCGCCGACCGCGGCCCGGTGCTCGTACCCGATCTTCATGTACGCCGCGAGCGTGAGCAGGCCGAGCGCGAGGAAGAACACGGTCACCGCCCACTTCGCCAGCTTGAGCCGCTTGCGGCTCGCGTTCGCGTCCTTGCCCTCGAGCCAGCCCCACTTCACCGCCAGCCGGTAGAGCCCCACCCCGCCGTGCAGCTCGACGCAGAAGAGCATCACGAGATAGATCGGCCACCACCGGCCGCTCCACACGCGGTCGGCCGACTCATAGGGGCCGATATCGCCCGGATGCATGAGCATCTGGTACAGGTGCACCGAGGCGAGGAAGAAGAGCGCGAACCCGGTGACGGCCTGCACCCACCACAGCGTCGTGTCCTCGTGGGCAAGCAGCTTGCGATGCCCGATGAACATCCGGTATTGACCGTAGTTCGCGGGGAACTTGCGCATGGCCAGAAACGCGTGCGTGACGAAGAGCGCGAAGACGGCCGCAACGACGCCCGAGACGATGATCGGGAACGCCTTCCCGAAGAAGAAGTAGCCCTCGAACATCTTCGTGACGATCCACATAGCGTCCTTGCTGATGAGGATCGACGACACGAAGAACATGTGGCCCCACATGAAGAGGCCGAGCGCGAGCCCCGTGAGGCTCTGTGCGAGATCCATACGCGCCGGCCAGCGACTCTTTCTCGGTTTGTCCACCAGCCCGACGCCTGCAATCACCTCGGCGCCCGTTCGCATGCCCGACCTCCTTCCCGGCGGTGCCGCGGTCCGGCGGGCACACGCATGATGAAGATCATCGATGCAGGCGCTAGGCCGCTTCTTGACCTAACTCAAGCACCGCGTCGCATGCCAATGCGCTGACTTCGCGACCGGCTCGGTGCCCTGGGGCTGGGAAGGATGCGGCGCCCCGCCACGACGCGGCGGAGCCGGACAATGCGGACCGGCAGCGAGCTAGCGGCTCGCAGGCCCGCCGGGCGGCTGCGCCGGCGCTCCGGCCTCGACGAGCTGCGGCCGCGGCGCAAGCTTGTCGGCCTCCTCGACCCAGCCCCCGCCGAAGGCCTTGTACACGTTCACGATCTGGGTGTACCGGTCCGCTTGCGCGCGCACCGCCGTGAGCTCGGCGCCGAAGAGCTCGTTCTCCGCGTAGAGCACTTCGAGATACCCGGCGTAGCCATTGTCGAACTTGAGCCGCGACAGCCGCGCGTACTCGCGCAGCGCCGCCACGCGGCGCGCCTGCGCCTCGGCCGCGTCGCGCGTCTTGATCGCGCCGACGAGCGCGTCGTTCGTCTCGCGGAACGCGTTGACGATCACCTGCTGGTAGGTGGCGAGCGCCTCGCGCTCGAAGGCCTCGGCGGTCTGGACCTGGCCCTCGATCGCGCCGAAGGTGAAGACCGGGCCGGCCAGTCCGGCGGCGGCCGTCCACGCCGTCGCAGGGCCGGTCAGGAAGTCGCCGAATGCCGTGCTGATCGAGCCGAGCACCCCGGTGAGCGAGATGGTCGGGAAGTACAGCGATCGCGCCGCGCCGATGTTCGCGTTCGCGGCCGCGAGCGTCTGCTCGGCCTGAAGGATATCGGGCCGCCGCTCGAGCAGCGTCGAGGGCAGATCGCCCGGGATGCCGGGCGCCGCGAGCGCGTCGATCGTCTTGCCGCGCGGGATCGGGCCCGGATTGCGGCCGAGCAGGACCGAGATCAGGTTCTCCTGCGCGGCGATCTGCTGCTCGAGCTGCGGGATCGCGGCAAGCGCCTGCTGATACTGCGACTCGACCTGCGCGACCTCCACCTGCGACACGACGCCGCCCTTGTAGCGGAGGTCGAAGATCTGCTTCGTCCCGGCGTAGTTGTCGGCGGTCGCACGTGCGATCTCGAGCTGCCGGTCGAGCGCGCGCAGGACGACGTAGCTCGTCGCGACGCTCGTCACGAGCGACAGCACGACGCCGCGGCGGCCCTGCTCGCTCGCGTACACCTGCGCCTGCGCGGCCTCGCTCTGGCGCCGCACCCGGCCAAAGAGATCGATCTGCCACTGCGCGCTGAGCGCGCCCTGGTACAGCGTGTAATAGGGATCGGCCCCGGGCGCGAGTGGCGGCTGTCCGACCCGGCTCGCGCGGTTGCGGCTCGCGTCAAGGCTGTAGCCGATCTGCGGATAGAACTGCGAGCGGGTGGTCGTGAGCTGGCCGATGAACTCGTCCACGCGCGCCGCGGCGATCCGCACGTCCCGGTTCTCGCGCAGCGCCTCCTCGATCAGCTGGTTGAGCGCCGGGTCGCCGAACGCGCTCCACCACTTCGTGTTGGCGACGTCCGCAGCCTTCTCGTAGTCGATCCGCCACTGCGCCGGGACGTCGGTCGTCGGGCGGACGTAGTCTGGCCCGACCGCGCAGCCGGCGAGGAGACAAGCCGTGAAAAGCGCGGCAACGCGACGCGGTGTGTTCTTCCCCTCCTTTTCAAGGAAAGGTGCCCGCGCAGCGGGCGGGGTGGTTCGCGGTGGCCGAACAACCACCCCGGCTGCTTCGCAGCCACCCCTCCTCGAGAAGGAGGGGACGAAAGCCGCTGCTCGCAGCCGGCCCATCTCAGTCGTCCTCCCGCTTCGCGTGCGGCGCGCTCGTCGCCGCGGCGCCGTGCGCGGCGCCGGCCGCATGCCGCTTGCCCGCGAACTTCGCGCTCATGCTCTCGAGCAGCCAGAAGAAGAGCGGCGCGAAGAAGATTGCGACCGCGGTCGAGCCGATGATGCCGCCGATCACGCCGGTGCCGATTGCGCGCAGGCTGTTCGCGCCTGGTCCGCTCGCGATCGCGAGCGGAACGCACCCGAGGCCGAATGCAAGCGAGGTCATCACGATCGCCCGAAAGCGCAGGCCGGCCGCCTCGATCGCCGCATCCTTGATCGCCATGCCGTGGCGCACCCGCTCGATCGCGAACTCGCAGATGAGGATCGCGTTCTTCGCCGAGAGGCCGACGAGCGTGACGAGGCCGACCTGGAAGTACACGTCGTTCTCCAGGCCGCGCGCCCAGGTAAGCAGCAGCGCGCCGAGAATCGCGATCGGCACCGTCAGCACGACCGCGACCGGCAGCGTCCACTTTTCGAACTGCGCGGCGAGGAGGAGAAACACGACGATCAGGCCGGCGACGAAGGCGATGGCGGACGTGCCGCCCGACTCCTTCTCCTGCAGCGCCTGCCCGGCCCATGCGTACGAGAAACCGCCGGGTAGCGTCTCGCGCGCAACCGCTTCCATCGCCGCCAGCGCCTCGCCCGAGCTGTAGCCCTGCGCCGGGTTGCCCGTGATCTTCACGGCCGGGAACCCGTTGAAGCGCTCGAGGAGCTTCGGCGCGGCGACGTAGCGCACCGTGATCAGCGCCGAGAGCGGCACCATGGTGCCGCCCTTGGAGCGGACGTAGACCTTGTTGAAGTCCTCCGGATTGACGCGGTAGTCGGCGTCGGCCTGCAGCACGACCCACCACACCCGGCTGAACTGGCTGAACTGCCCAGCGATCGACGAGCCGAAGAAGCTCTGCATCGTCTGGAAGGCGTCCTGCACCGGCACGCCGAGCAGCTCCGCCTTGTTCCGGTCCAGGTCGACGAAGAGCTGCTGCGTCGCGCCGCGGAACGTCGTCGTGACGCCCGCCAGCTCGGGGCGCTGCCGCGCGGCGGCGAGAAACGCCTGCACCGCCTGGCTGGTGGCCCGCGTGTCGCCCGAGCCGCGGTTCTGGACGTAGAACTCGAACCCGCCGGTCGTCCCCAGGCCGGGGATCGACGGCGGGTTGATGGCGAGGACGAAACCCTCCTTGAGGGCGGCGAACTGCCGGTTGAGCCGCGGCAGCACGCTGAACGTGAGCTGCGATGGATCCGTTCGCACGTCGAACGGCTTCAACGAGGGGAAGAAGACGGCGGCGTTGTTCCGGAACGTGCCGTCGATCAGGCTGTAGCCGTTCACCACCGCGACGTCTTGCACCGCCGGCTCGGCGGCGAGGATCCTCTCCACTTTCTCGGCCAGCGCGCCGACGTAGCCCTGGCTCGCCGTGTCGGGCGCCTCCACGATGACGAAGAAATAGCCCTGGTCCTCGTCCGGCACGAAGCTTCCGGGCAGGATGCGGAACATCACGAGGATGCCGGCAATCACGCCGGCGAAGGCAAGGAGCGCGACCGGCCAGGCCTGGATCAGGCGCGCGGCGCCGCCGACGTAGCCCCTCGTCAGGCGGCCGAAGCCGCGCTCGAACCAGCGGAAGAAGCCCTTCTTCTCCCCGTGGTGAGCCTTGATGATGATCGCCGCGAGCGCGGGCGAGAGCGTGAGCGCCATCAGCCCGGAGATCACGACCGAGATGGCAATCGTGATCGCGAACTGCTGGTAGAGCGTCCCGGTGACGCCGCCGAGGAAGGCGACCGGGAGGAACACCGCGACCAGCACCAGCACGATCGAGATCAGCGCGCCGGCGATCTCGCTCATCGCCCGCTTGGCGGCCTCCAGCGCCCCGAGGCCGTGCTTCGTCATGTTCGTCTCGACGTTCTCGACCACGACGATCGCGTCGTCGACCACCAGGCCGATGGCGAGGATCATACCGAACATCGTCAGCATGTTGATCGAGAAGCCGAGGAGGTGCATGCCGATGAAGGTGCCGATGATCGACACCGGCACGGCGAGGATCGGGATGATCGTGGCGCGTAGGCTCTGCAGGAAGAGGAACACCACCAGGACCACCAGCACCACTGCCTCGAAGAAGGTATGCACGACCTTGTCGATCGAGTTCAGCGTGAAGAGGCTCGTGTCGAGCGTGATCTTGTAGTCGAGGCCGGTCGGGAACTGCCTCTTCAGCTCCTCCATCCGCGCCCGCACCGCCTGCGCGGTCTCGACAGCGTTGGCGCCCGGCTGCTGGAAGATCCCGATCGTTGTCGCGGTCCTGCCGTTCATGCGGCTCGCGATCGAGTAGTCGCGCTTCGCGAGCTCGACCCGCCCGACGTCCTTCACGCGCACGATCGCAGCCCCGGTCTTCGCCGCGCGGACGATGATGTTCTCGAACTCCTCGGGCTTGGTCAGCAGCCCCTGCGCGGTGACGACGAAGGTCTGCTGCACACCCTGCGGCGTCGGCTGCGCCCCGATCTGGCCGATGCCGAAGGTCTGGTTCTGGCTCTGGATCGCGTTCGCCACCTCCTGCACCGAGATGCCGAGCTGCGCCATCCGGTCGGGGCGCAGCCACACGCGCATGGCGATGTCGGGCAGGCCGAACACCTGCGCGCGGTTGGCTCCGGGGACGCGCTTCAGCTCCTCAAGCACGTACAGGTTGGTGTAGTTGTCGATGTAGGTCGCGTCGTACCGGTCGTCGGGCGAGAATACGGAGAGGATCATCATGATGCTCGAGGACTTCTTCTCGACCGTGACGCCCTGCTGCGAAACGACCTGGGGAACGAGCGGCAGCGCCTGGCTCACGCGGTTCTGCACGTTCACCTGGTTGATGTCCGGGTCGCTGCCCGGCTTGAAGACCACGCTGATCGAGACGTTGCCGGAGGACGAGCTGACCGAATTGAAGTAGAGCAGGTTGTCGATGCCGTTGATCTGCGCCTCGATCGGCGCCGCGACGGTGTTCGCGATCACCTCGGCGGTGGCGCCCGGGTAGCGCGCATCGACGGTCACCTGCGGCGGCGCGAGCTCCGGATATTGCGCGATCGGCGCAACCCACATCGCCACCGCGCCGCCGAGCACGATCAGGATCGAGATGACCGACGAGAGGATCGGCCGGTCGATGAAGAAGTGGGTGAACACGGATCTTCGCGGGGATCGAGCTTGAGGATCGGCCGGGGGCTTTGCCCCCTCCTCTTCTGTCGCCTACTTCTTCGCCGAGCCGGCCTTCGGGGCGCCCTTCGCCGCTTCGGCGGCTGCGCCCGGCTCGACGATCTTCACCGGATGACCCGGCACGACGCGGAGCACACCATCGACCACCACGCGGTCGCCGGCATGCAGCCCGGACACGATGACGATCTCCTTCGCGCCGTAGTAGTCGCCGACGATCACCGGCCGCAGTTCCGCGGTGCCGTCGTCCTTGACCACGTACACGAGGTGGCCGTTCGATCCCTGCTGGACGGCGAGCTGCGGCACGACGATCGCGTTCGGCCGGACCGCGCCGTGAACGGTGGCGGTCACGAACATCCCGGGGCGCAGGTCGTGCTTCGGGTTCGGGATGACCGCGCGCACCAGGAACGTGCCTGTATCCTGGCTGAACGACGGATCGGCGAAGCTGATCCTGCCCTTCTGCGGATAGGGCGTGCCGTCGGGCAGCGTGAGCTCGACGTCGTACGCCTCGTCCTTCGGCGGGATCACCAGGCCCTTGCCGATCAGCTCGCGGTTTCGCGTCACCTGGTTCTGTGAGACGCTGAAGTTCACCCAGATGGGGTCGAGCGCCGCCACGTAGGTCAGCTTCGCCTCGGGCGAGAGCGAGTTGACGTAGGCGCCCTCGCGCACCGTGGCGCGGCTCGCCACGCCGTTCACCGGCGAGCGGATGGTCGCGTAGCCAAGATTGAGCTCGGCCTCCTTGACCTTGGCCTGCGCCGCGTACACCGCGGCGGCCGCCGAATCGAACTCGCCCTGCGCGCGATCGAGGTCGGACTGCGAGAGCGCGTTCTGCGCGGCGAGCGGCTTCACCCGGTCGAGCGTCGCGCGCGCGGTCGTGAAGCGCGCCTGCTGCGCCTGCAGCTCGCCCCTCGCCCCGTCGAGCTGCGCCTGGAACGGCTTCGGGTCGAGCTCGAAGAGCACCTGGCCTTGCTTCACCACCTCGCCCTCCCGGTACGCGATGCGATCGAGAAAGCCGGAAACGCGCGCGAGGATGTCCACCTGCCGGGAGCTCTCGGTCTGCGCGACGAAGGTCGCCGTATAGGGCACCGTCTGCGGCGTGACCGTCACGACCGACACCAGCGGCGGCGGGCGTTGCGGCGGCGGCGGCTCCTTGGAGCACGCTGCGAGGCCGACCGCGAGAGCCGCGACGGCCGAGAACACCACGGCTCGCTCGACCATGCAGTGAACGTTCAAGTGGGTCGCCACCTTGTTTCCAAGGCTGGGGCGCCCGCGGGAGCGGGCAGGGGAGCCGTGATGGTACCACCGCTCAAGGACGCAATCCCCGCGTCGCACGCTCGGCACGTCAGTCCTCGAGGAGCGCCTTCCGCGCCTCGGCAAAGTCCTTGCGCTTGGCGGCGTCCACCTTCGGGAAGGCGAGATCGAGCCGCCCGATGCCCGCCACGATCGCGGTGGCGACGGCGAGGCGCGTGAACCACTTGTTGTCCGCCGGGATCACGTACCAGGGCGCGTGCTCGGCCGCCGTGCGGCGGATCATGTCCTCGTAGGCGCGCATGTAGTCTTTCCAGTGCCGCCGCTCGTGCACGTCGGCGCTCGAGAACTTCCAGTTCTTCTCCGGCCGGTCGAGCCGCTCGAGGAAGCGCTTCTTCTGCTCGCCGCGCGACACGTGGAGGAAGAACTTGAGGATCAGGCAGCCGTTTCGCGCCAGGTACCGCTCGAAGTTGCGGATCGCCTCGAAGCGCTCCTGCCAGACGTCCCTCGTCACGAGCTCCGGCGGCAGCTTCTGCCCGGCCAGGAACTCCTGGTGCACGCGCACCACGAGCACCTCCTCGTAGTAGCTGCGGTTGAAGATGCCGATCCGGCCGCGCTCCGGGAGGGCCTTCACGCAGCGCCACAGGAAGTCGTGATCGAGCTCCTCGGCGGAGGGCGCCTTGAACGAGGTCACGTGCACGCCCTGCGGGTTGACGCCGGACATGACGTGCTTGATGGTGCTGTCCTTGCCGGCGGCGTCCATCGCCTGGAACACGAGCAGCACGCTCCAGCGGTCCTGCGCGTAGAGCTTCTCCTGCTCCTCGGCGAGCCACTCGACGCCGCGCGCGAGCAGCTCTCTCGCCTCGGCCTTCTGCTCGGACTTGAGGCCGCGCGTGTCGCCGGGATCGATGTCCTCGAGGCGAAAGCGCTTGCCCTTGACGATCCGATAGGGCACGAGGAACTTCTCGATCCGTTTGATGCTTATCTCGGCCACGCGGCGCTCCGGGTCGGACGGCTGTGAACGATAGCGCCTTCTCTGCGCCTGCACAATTGCCAGGGCGCGCCGACCCGCACGCTCAGAGATCGATCACGGTCCGCACCGTCTCCGGGTCGTCGGGGGTGCGCGTCTCGCGAAAGCCGACCCGGCGGGCGAGGTCGCGCATCGGCGCGTTCTCCCGCAGGACGATGCCGTATACGGTCTTGATGCCGCGCTCCCTGGCGTAGTCGAGGATCGCGCGCAGCGACGCCTCGCCGACGCCGCGGCGCTGCACGTCCGAGCGCGTCGACACCGCGTACTCCGCGGTCGCGCCGTCCGGATCGGCGACGATGCGCGCGCCGCCCCACAGCTCGCCGGGCTGCGTCGGGTCCTCGACGACGAGCGCGAGCTCGCGGTCGTAGTCGATCGCGGTGCCGCGCGCGGCGAGATCGTCGCGCAGCTCGCTCATCGACGTGAAGAGGCGCATGCGCCGGTCCTGCGCGGTCATCCTCAGGAAGGCGCGCTGCATCGCGCGCGCGTCGGCCGCGAACACGCCCTGCGGCCCGGCGAGCAGCGGGTTCACGCGGAGCTCGGCGAGCGACGCCTGATCGGCCAGTAGCTGCGACACCTGCACGATCGCCGCGACGATCGCATCGACGTTCACGGGCGCGGCATGCTCGGCCTCCAGGATCATCCTGCCGATGCGCGTGTCGGCAAGCGCGGCGCGTGCGAGCGCCGTGTTCAGCGGCGGCAGGCCGCACGTGTAGTCGCGCACCGTCTCGCAATACGGTCCGCCCTGGCCGAGCACGAGCACCGGACCGAACGTCGGGTCGCTCGCCACGCCGAGCAGCAGCTCGAGCACGCCGGCCGCACGGCGCGTCGGCTGCACGACGAACCCCGCCACGCGCGCGCCGGGCCGGACGCGGCGGGCCCGCTCCTGGAGGGTGCGGCAGCGGCGCGTCAGCGCCTCGCCGCTCGCCGCTTCCAGCGGCTCGGTGCGCGACGCCCGCCCGCCGCCGCGCACGAGCCCGGCCACGGTCACCGGATAGCCGAGCGCGGCGGCCGCCGCCCGCGCCTCGGCCGCGGTGCGGACCGTGCGCGTCACGGCCGCGGGAATGCCGTACGCCTGCAGCAGCGCGAGCGACTCGCCGGCGTCGAGCGCGCGTCGCCCCTCGGCGAGCGCGACGTCGACGATCTCCGCGGCCTCCTCGGGATGCGGCGCTCCGGCGCCGGCGATCGCGTCCGGGATCTCGCCGAGCTGCGCCAGGGCGCGCGCCGCCCTCATGCCCGTCAGGAACGCGCGCACCGCGTCCACCGTATCGTCGTAGCACGGGATTCCGGCGTGCTCCAGGCGCGCACGCGTCTCGCCGTCGCCCGATCCGAGCAGCGCCGCGATCACCAGGCGGCCCGCGGCCTGCGCCTGCGCCGCGCGCTCGATGATGGCGCGCGCGATGCCGGCCGGATCGGCGCCCGGCGCGGGCGCGTGGACAAGGAGCACGGCGTCCGCGTCGTCGCCCTCGAGAACCGCGCCGAGCGCAGCGGCGAAACGCGCCGGCGCAGCGTCGTCGCCGAGATCGATGCAGCACGCCGCCGGCAGGCGCCCCACGCCGGCCGCGAGCAGTCGCGCGCGCGCGGCGCCGTCGAGCGGCGCGACCGAACCGCCGCCCGCCGCCACGGCATCGGCGGCGAGCAGCGCCGCGCCGGTGCCGTTCGCGACGATCGCGAGCCGTCCGCGCGCGAGCCCCTGCACGCGCATCGGGTGCAGCCGGCCGAGCGCGAGCGCCGCGTCGAACAGGGCCTCGACCGAGCGCACGCGGACCAGACCCGTGCGCCGGAACACGGCGTCGTAGACGTCGTCGGCGCGCAGCAGGCCGCCGAGCCCCGGCCGGGCTCGCTCGCGCGCCGCGCCGCCCCGCAGCACCAGGACGGGCTTGGTGCGCACCGCCGCGCGCGCCGCCGAAACGAAGCGGCGGGCGTCGGCGATGTGCTCCAGATGCAGGAGGATCGAGGTCGTCGACGCGTCGGTCGCCAGGTAGTCCAGCACGTCGCCGAGGACGACGTCGCTCGCCTTGCCCACCGCGGCGACGCGCGAGAAGCCGAAACCGCGCCCCGCGGCGCAGCCGAGCATCGCGCCGAGCACCGAGTCCGACTGCGTGACGAGCGCGGTGGCGCCCGCGGCGGGCGGCGTCGCCGCCGCCCCGGCGACGAGCCCGATCGCCGGGACCATCACGCCGCTGCGCGACGGACCGAGCGCGCGCAGGCCGAGCTCGCGCGCGCGGCTGCGCAGCGCCTGCCACTCGCGCCCCCGCTGCCGCCCGTCGCCCGCCTCGGTGTTCACGAAGATCACCGCTTCGCACCCGAGCCGGCGCATTCGCTCGAGAGTGCTCACCGGCCGCCGCTGCGGCAGCGCGATCACGCCGAGATCGAACCGCGCGTCGCGCGGAACGCCGTGCGTGACGTCGTGCACCGCGACCTGCAGGCCGGGCGACGCGAGGTTCGCGCGCAGCGCGCGCTCGGCCGGGTCGTCGGCGCGCGCGCCGGGCGCGAACGCGATCCGCTCGGGCTCGAAGAGCGCGCGGATCGCGCTGACCGTCATGTACGCCGCGACGGAGGCGCTAGCGCGCCGGGCGCGGCGATTCCGCGCCGATCAGGCCGCGCTCGCGCAAGGCGCCGATGATCACCTCGGCGTAGCCGGCGATCTCCCTGCGGAGCTCGCCCGGATCGGTCGTCTGCGTCGTGCCGGACCAGACGAGCGTGCCGTCGGCCGTGTTCCACAGGTTGGTCTCCACGACCACGACTTCGTACTGGTACGCCGTCGGCGGCACCGTCACCGCCCACGCGGAGCCGTAATAGCCGTAGAAGTCGCGGCGATAGCCGATGCTCGGCACGACCGTGACGTAGCCCGGGGAGTAGGCGGTTCTGCGGTCGACGCTCAGGACGCGCGTGACGATGGCGCCGTCGGCGCCGGCGCGCCGCACCGTCTCGGCAAGCTTGTCCTTCGCGACCTGGCCGTCCTCGGGCAACAGCCGGTAGCCGGGCACGGCGTCGACGCCCGCCGCGCGCAGCTTCCCGGCAAACTCGTCCTCGAACGTCCGGCGCTGGCCCGACTCCCTGGAGATCGCGAGCACCAGGACCTTCCTGAACGGCGGTCCGGCGTACTCGGGGTCGACCCAGGCGTTGGTGAGCCGCGTCGACGGCGCGCACCCGGCCAGGAGCACCGCTGCGATTGCCGACAGGAGCGTGAATGCAGTTGCTCTCACAGCGCGTTCCTCTTGCGCGGCCGCCGAAAGGCGAATGCTAGCGCGAAGCCGCCGGCGCGGTCACGACACGAGCTTCAATCCGACGATCGCGCCGATCAGCACGGCGAGGAAGAAGAGGCGCCAGAACGTCGCCGGCTCGCGGAAGAACGCCATGCCGACGACCGCGGTGCCGAATGCGCCGAGGCCGGTCCACGCGGCATACGCGGTGCCGAGCGGGATGCTCGGCAAGGCGAGCGTCAGCAGCCAGAAGCTGGCGGCCGCGGCGCACACGAACGCGACCGTGTGGCCGATCCGGCGGAACCCGTCGGACAGCTTGAGGAACGTTGCGAACGCAACCTCGAGGACGCCGGCGAGCGCGAGATAGACCCAGCCCATGCCGCTCACTCCCGCGACACCGCCTTCAGCCCGGCGACCGCGACCACGATCGCGGCGATCAGGGCGATGCGCGCCGGCGTCGCCGGATCGCCGAAGGCGAGGATACCGACCAGCGCAGTGCCGAATGCGCCGATCCCGGTCCACACCGCGTAGACCGTGCCGAGCGGAATGACGCGCATGGCGAGCGTCATGAGATAGAAGCTCACCGCGCCGAGCGCAACGAATGCGAGCGTCGGCCCGGGCTGCGTGAACCCCTCGCTCAGCTTGAGGAAGTAGGTGAACCCGACCTCGGCCGCGCCGGCGCCGAGCAGGCTGGCCCACGCCCGTGCGGGCGCGCTCGCGGCCGGCGTCAAGCGCGCCCCCCGCCGGTCACTTCCCGGCGCCCGCCTTCACCTTCTCGGCGGCTCGCCGCCGGGCCTCCAGCAGCTCGAGCTGCAGCGTGTACGCCACGTAGTACTTGTAGATGTTGCGCACGTAGCCGACGGTCTCCTGGCCGACGCGCTTGGCGGCGACGAGCTCGACGTTGTTGAACCACACGTTCGGGTCGAGCCCCTCCTTCTCCGCTTCGCGGCGCAGCTGCTGGACGCGGCCGGGACCGGCGTTGTAGGCGGCAAACGCGAAGAGCGTGAGGTTCTGCTTGTCGAACGGGACGTCCTTGAAGTAGCGCTCGTGCAGCTGGTCCATGTACTTGACGCCGGCGTGCACGTTCGGCTCGACCTTGGTGATGTCGCCGACGGCAAGCTCGACGCCGGTGGCCGGCATGATCTGCATGATGCCGATCGCGCCGACCGGGCTCTTCGCGTTCTGGTCGAGCCGCGACTCCTGGTAGCCCTGCGCGGCGATCATCAGCGGATCGAAGCCGTACTTGTCGCCGTACTTGCGGAAGTACGCGATCGTGGCTTCGAACCTCTTCCATTCCGCCGCCTCGGTGTTGTTGCCGATCTGCTTGACGCGACGCATGTAGGTCGCCAGGCGCTGCTCGGTCACGTTGCCGCTCTTCAGGGCCTTGGCGACGAAGTCGTTCACCTCGGCCGCGAGCAGCGGGCTCCCCTTGCGCAGCGCCCAGGCGATGTCTCCGCCCGTGCGCACCGCGATGTCGCCGTGCACCTTGATCCTGGGCAGGACCTGCGCCCACATCCTCGCCTTCCAGTCATCCACGACGATGATCGCGAGCAGGCCCGCGTTCGCCATCTCCATCATGTCCTCGTCCTCTAGCGCGTCGGGGACGAGCGTGAGCTTCATCTGCGGCTTGCGCTCCGCGCCGAACCGCTTGTTGAGCTCCACCAGGCTCTCGTGGTAGCTGCTCGCCTTGCGGACGTGGACCTCCTTGCCGACAAGGTCGTCGACCCTCGCGAGCGCGGGCGCACCCGGGCCGGTCACGACCACCTCGGCGACGTTCCTGCCCACGGGTGCGGAGAAGTCCACCTGCTTCTGCCGCTCGGGCGTGATAGTCAGATTGCCGGCGGCGATGTCGCCGCGCCCCTCGATCAGCAGCGGAACGAGCCGATCGCGCGTCGTGGAGATCGCGAGGACGGTGATCGGGCGCGACCGGGTCTTGTACTTGCGGTTGAGCCACTGCTCGAAGTCGTGGAGCGTGTCGGCAGTGATGCCCCGCTGCGTGCCGCGGTCGTTGAAGAAGAGCGTGCGGCTGTAGGGAACGAGCACCCGGATGTAGCGGCGCTCCTTGATGCCGTCGAAGTCGCCTCGCCACGGCCGGCTTGCCGCCTCGATGTCGAGTGCACGCACCTCCCCGGCGCCGGCGGGTGCCTTGGCGGGACCGGCGGTTTGCGCGCCCGCCTCCTGTGCGAGGAAGGACAACGCCGCGAACAGAGGCACAATGACCAGGGAAAGCGCTCGCGAGGGCGACATTGCGGACCTCCGTGGAGGCGCGAATTGTACCCGGGCGGCGCGGCGGCGTGACCTGCGCCCGCCGCCGAAACAAACCCGAAACAATCGGTGTGCGAGCCGACATCGGGCCGATACCCGCCGTCCGTAGCATGCGTCGCGTCGGCCACCACCACTCAAGGAGACACGACCATGCAAAGGACCCCACCGATTTCCGAACGCGCCCACTCCCCCCGGCCGTCGCGCGGGTCGACTCCGGCAGTGCGCCGCTCGCCGCACGCGCGGCATGGCGCCGGCCAGCCGGTCGCCTCGACCGCCGGGCAGTCGAGCGTGCGCGAACTCGTCGAGTCCGCCTTCCGCCAGATGGCGCACGGCGTGGACACGCGCAGCGCGCAGGCGCAGACCCTGGCGTTCTATCGCTCCGGCGGGCAGGAATGGACGCGCGGCCTCGATCGGGCGGCCGGACACGTCGTGCGCGCGCGCGTCACGGGAGCCTTCCGGGCGATTGCGCACGGCGCGCAAGCGGCGACGTCGCAGGCGCGGGCGCTGCGGTTCTACCGCTCGAGCGGGCACGCCTGGGCGGACAACCTCGGCTGAGGCGCGCGCCGATCGGCCGGGGGGTCGCGCCCCCCTCCGCGGCGCTGCACCGTTCCAGGCAGAACCCGCGCGCGAGCGAAGGGCTGCAGCGGCCCGCTACGCGCGGTAGGTGCCGGCGGGCTCGATGAGGCCGGCGGCGGCGAATGCCTCGCGCCGCTTCCGGCACTGCGGGCAGCGGCCGCAGTGCGCGGCGTAGCCGAGCAGGCAGCTGTACGTCGTTGCATAGTCGACACCGAGGCGCGCACCCAGCCCGATGACGTCCGCCTTCGCCAGGTCGACGAACGGCGTGGCGAGCCGCGTCTCGCCGAGCAGCCCGCAGATCAGGCGGAACTGCGCGAGGAACGCATGCGACGCGCTCGCATAGTCCGCGGTGTCCTCGCGGTTGACCGCGAGGCAGAGCCGGCGCGAGCCGAGGTTCGCGGCGTAGGAGAGCCCGAGGCTCAGCGCGACGAGGTTGCGATGGGGCAAAGGCACGTGCGCCTTGCGCTCGTGCCCGCGGCGAAACATCCGTCCGACCTCCGCCAGATCGAGCGGCACGAGCTCGACGCCGAGCTGCTCGCAATGCGCCGCTGCCGCGGCGCGCTCCTGCGTCGCGCCGCGCTGGCCGTAGTCGAGGAAGAGTCCCTGCACCGGCTCGCCGTCCGCCACGAGCCGGTGCAGCAGCGTGACGCTGTCGATTCCCCCGGAGAGAAGCAGCACTGACGCGGCATCCATGCGCGACAATGTAGCACCGTCGCGGCACGCGGACTGGTGCGGAATCTCGCGTGGCTCACCGACCGGGGTGATGGAACGGCCGAAACCCGGAGCATGCGCGACGAGATGCTGCGCCGGGCGCGCGATCTTTCAAGGGCCGCCGGCGCCAACGCGATCCGGCACGCCGATCCGATGCAGCGGCACCTGCGCGACATCGACGCCGCCATGAAGCGTGAACCGGGACGCGAACAGCGCCGCGTTTGGCCGCGCGCGGCGCTCGGCCGCGCGCCCGACGAACCGAACGCGTGAAAACCCGGCGATCGGCAGGGTTTGCGCGGCGCGCTGGGGTCGCCGCGCGCGATGCGCGCTCGCTATAATTCACGGTTCGCGGCCGCGTCCGTTCCGATGAGCGACTACAAGCACCACGTCTTCTTCTGCTGCAACCAGCGCAAGCCGGGCGAGAACTGCTGCAACGACCGCGGCGCCACGGAGCTCCGCACGTACGCGAAGGACCGCGTGAAGGCGCTCAAGCTGAACGGCAAGGGAAAGGTGCGCATCAACGCCGCCGGCTGCCTCGACCGCTGCGACGAGGGCCCGGTGATCGTCGTGTACCCCGGGGAAGTCTGGTACACCTACGTCGACAAGCACGACATCGACGAGATCATCGACGAGCACCTGGTCCACGGGCGCATCGTGGAGCGTCTGCGGATATGACGCGGCCGCCGCAGGAGCGCGCGCTCGTCGCGGGGCCTGCCGGAACGATCGAGACGGCGATCGAGCACCCGGCGGTGTTCCCCGCGGACGGCGTATCCGAGGGCGTCCGCGGCATCGCGCTCGTCTGCCATCCGCACCCGCTCTTCGGCGGCACCATGGACAACAAGGTGGTCACGACGCTCGCCCGCGCCTTCGTCGAGCTCGGCTGCGTGGCGCTGCGGCCGAACTTCCGCGGCGTCGGCGCCTCCGAGGGGGCGCACGACCACGGCGAGGGCGAGACCGAGGACATGCTCGCGGTGATCGGGTACGCGCGGGAGCGCTTCGGCGAGGCGCCGCTCGCGCTCGCCGGCTTCTCGTTCGGCGGCTACGTGCAGACGCGCGTCGCGCAGCGCGCGCCACCGGAGCGCATGGTGCTGGTGGGCGTCGCGGCGGGCGATCTCGGCGAGCGCAGCTACGACACCCCCGACGCGCCCGCCGGGACGCTGGTGATCCACGGCGAGCTCGACGAGACCGTGCCGCTCGCCCGCGTGCTCGACTGGGCGCGGCCGCAGGACCTGCCGGTAGTGGTCATTCCGGGCGCGGACCACTTCTTCCATCGCCGCCTGCATCACATCCGCGACCAGGTGAAGCGCGCATGGCACTAGCCGACGCCGCGCGGCGCGCGCCGCCGGACGATCTGCCGCCGCGGGACGCGCCGCGCGCGGCGCCGCGCGAGCTCGCCGCGGAGCCTGCGCTCGCCGTGAGCGACCTGCGCAAGGCCTACGGCGCGCACCGTGCGGTCGACGGGGTGAGCTTCGCGATCCGGCCCGGCGAGTGCTTCGGGCTGCTCGGGCCGAACGGCGCCGGCAAGACGACGACGCTCAAGCTCTGCCTCGGCCTCACCGATCCGGACGGCGGCGAGATCCGCCTCGGCGGGCATCCGGTGCCGGGAGAGGCGCGCGAGGCGCGTGTGCGCGTCGGGGTGGTGCCGCAGCTCGACAACCTCGATCCCGACTTCACGGTCACCGAGAACCTGCTCGTCTACGGACGCTACTTCGGCCTGTCGAAGCGCGCGATCGCCGCGCGCATCCCGGAGCTGCTCGCGTTCGCCGGGCTCGCGGGCCGCGCCGACGCGCGCATCCAGACGCTGTCGGGCGGCATGAAGCGCCGGCTCACGCTCGCGCGCGCGCTGGTGAACGACCCGCAGATCCTATTCATGGACGAGCCGACGACCGGCCTCGACCCGCAGGCCCGCCACCTGATCTGGGAGCGGCTGCGCAAGCTCACCGCGCAGGGCAAGACGATCCTCCTCACCACGCACTTCATGGAGGAGGCCGAGCGGCTGTGCGGGCGGCTAGTCATCATGGACCACGGCCGGCTGATCGCCGAGGGCAGCCCCCGCGCGCTGATCCAGCAGCACATCGATCCGCACGTCGTCGAGGTGCACGGCGAGGGCGTCGCCGAGTGGGCCGAGCGCGACGCGCGACGGCTCTGCCGGCGCGTCGAGCGCACCGGCGAGACGGTGTTCTGCTACGACGCGGACGTCGCCCCGCTCCTCGCCGACCTCGAGGCGCGCAAGGAGCTCCGCTACCTGCACCGCGCGGCGGACCTCGAGGACGTGTTCCTCAAGCTGACCGGACGGGAGCTGCGCGACTGATGGACGGGCATACCGCGGCCCTGCTGCGCCCGCCGGCGCTCTCGCTGCGCTTCTACCCGGTGTGGCGGCGCAACCTGCTCGTGTGGCGCAAGCTCGCCGCGCCGTCGATGCTCGGCAACCTCGCCGATCCGATGATCTACATGCTCGGCCTCGGCTACGGCCTCGGCCGCCTGCTGCCCGAGATCGGCGGCATGCCCTACATCACGTTCCTCGCCGCCGGCACGGTATGCTTCTCGACCATGAACAGCGCGACCTTCGAGACGCTCTACTCGGCGTTCTCGCGCATGCACGTGCAGCGCACCTGGGACGCGATCCTGAACGCCCCGGTGACGCTCGACGACGTGGTCACGGCCGAGCTCGCGTGGGCCGCCTCGAAGAGCGTGCTGTCGGGGCTCGCGATCATGGTCGTCGTCTGGGCGCTCGGACTCTCGACCTCGCCCCTCTCGCTTGCCGTGCTGCTCGTCGTGCCGCTGATCGGGCTCACGTTCGGCGCGCTCGGGCTCGCGGTCACCGCGGTGTCGCCCTCGTACGACTTCTTCATGTACTACTTCACGCTGTTCATCACGCCGATTGCGATGCTCTCGGGCGTGTTCTTCCCGCTCGAGGAGCTGCCGGCGGCCTTCCAGACGGCCGCCTGGTGCCTGCCGCTCGCCCACGCGGTCGCGCTGGTGCGCCCGCTCCTGCTCGGCAACGTCCCGACCGACATCGCGCTGCACCTCGCGGTGCTCGCGGCCTACGCCGCGGCCGGCTTCTACGTCGCGCTGGTGCTCTTCCGCCGGCGGCTGCTGTCCTGAGGCGGCGCGCGCGGCCATGCTGTGGATCAAGGCGCTGCACATCGTATTCGTGGTGACCTGGTTCGCCGCGCTCTTCTACCTGCCGCGCCTGTTCGTCTACCATGCGATGCTCGAGCCTGCCGACACCGCCGGCAACGAGCGATTCAAGGTGATGGAGCGCAAGCTCTATCGCGGCATCATGACGCCGAGCGCGGTCCTCGCGATCGGATTCGGCACCTGGCTCTGGCTCGGCTACGGCTTCGGCGGCGGCTGGCTGCACGCGAAGCTCGCGGTGGTCGCCGCGCTCGTCGCCTACCACCTGTGGTGCGGTCGGCTGCTCGCCGACTTCGCGCGCAACCGCAACAAGAGACGCCACGTGTGGTTCCGGTGGTTCAACGAGGCGCCCGTGCTGCTCCTGCTCGCGGCGGTGATTCTCGCCGTCGTAAAGCCGTTCTAGACTCCGCGATGGGAAAACGCTTGTCCGATTTCCGCGTGCTGAGCTTCGACTGCTACGGCACGCTCGTCGACTGGGAGACCGGCCTGCGCGCCGGGCTCGGCCCGCTCGCCGCGCGCGCGGGCCTCGCGCCGGACGCGGACGCGGTGCTCGAGACGTTCGCACGGCACGAGGCGGCGCAGCAGCGGGAAACGCCGGCGCTGCGCTATTCCGCGCTGCTCGCTGCCGTCTACCGGCGCGTTGCGGCCGAATGGGGCGTGCCGGCGACCCCGGCGGAGGCCGAGGCCTTCGGCGCGTCGGTCGGCGACTGGCCGGCGTTCCCCGACACGCCCGGCGCGCTCGCCTACCTCAAGCGGCATTTCAAGCTCGTGATCCTGTCGAACGTCGACCGGGCGAGCTTCGCGCGCACCAACGCGAGGCTCCGCGTCGCGTTCGACGCGATCCTCACCGCCGAGGACATCGGGTCCTACAAGCCCGACCCCCGCAACTTCGCGCGCCTGCTCGCCGAGGTCGCCGGCATGGGCGGAAGGGAGGAGCTGCTGCACGTCGCCGAGAGCCTCTATCACGACCACGCGCCGGCCCAGGCCGCCGGGATCGCCACGGCGTGGATCCACCGGCGCCACGCGCAAGGCGGATTCGGCGCCACGCGCGCGCCGGAGGACATGCCGGCGTACGACTTCCGGTTCCTCAGCCTCGGCGAGCTCGCCGAAGCCCACCGGCGGGAAGCGCCGCCCTAGCGCCGACGCGGCGCCTCGCGCGCTACCCCTTCGCGCGCCGGCGCCCGGGCCTAGCGGCCTTGCCGGCGCCCTTCGCACCGGCGCGGCGCAGGTCGGTCTTAGCAAAGTACCAGTCGGTGTACTCGTATCCCGCCTTGGCGCGCGCCGCGGCGTCCTGCTGCGTCGCCGGCGGCGGGACGATCACCTTGTCGCCCGGGCGCCAGCCCTCGGGCGTCGAGACGCCGTGCGCGTCGCTCGTCTGCAGCGCCGCGAGCAGGCGCAGGAGCTCGTCGACCGAGCGCCCGTTCGCCATGGGGTAGTAGACCATCGCGCGCACCCTGCCCTCGGGATCGATCAGGAAGGTCGCGCGCACGGCGGAGGTGTCGCTCGCCCCCGGCTGGATCATCCCGTAGTCGTGCGCCACCTGCATCGAGAGGTCCTCGATGATCGGGAACGGGATCCGGACGCCGAACTTCTCCTCGATGTTGCGCACCCAGGCGATGTGCGAGTACGTGCTGTCGACCGACAGGCCGAGCAGCTCGCAGCCGAGGGCGCTGAAGCGGTCGTGGGCCCGCGCGAACGCGACGAATTCGGTGGTGCACACCGGCGTGAAGTCCGCCGGATGCGAGAAGAGCACGAGCCACTTCCCGCGGTAGTCCGCGAGCGAGCGCATGCCGTGCGTGGTGCGCGCGGTGAAGTCCGGCGCCGGCTCGTTGATGCGCGGCAGCCGCGCCTTCCAGACGTTCTCCATGCCCAATCTCCCTGCCCTCGGCTCAGTCCTTGAATCTGGCGATGATCTCCGGCGGGATGACGCCCGCCCTCAACCCCTCCGGGTCCTTCGGGTCGCGCAGCCCCCACACGCGAACCTCGCGTCCCTCGACGATGATCCGGCCGCCGTTGTGCACGCGGTGCTCGACGACGAACACCTTGCTGCGCCACTCGCCGATCCAGCTCTCGATCGTGATCCGGTCGCCGAAGCGCGCCGGCCCCATGAAGCTCGCCGTGGCGTCGACCAGCGCCACGCCGGCCATGTCGTAGTTCGGGAACATCTCCGCCCACGGCAGGCCGCGCGCGCGGAACATGCGCTCGGTCGACCGGTCGAACCACTCGAAGTAGCGTGGATAGAACACGATGCGCGCCGGGTCGCAGTCGGCGAAGTCGACGACGATCTCGTTGCGGTGCGGCGTCATGCCGGCGGCGGCGCCGCCGCGGCGCGTGATCGGGTCAGACGCCACGGAACCTCGGCGCGCGCTTCTCCTTGAACGCGGCGCGCCCCTCGGCGTAGTCCGCGCTCGCGTAGCACGCGTCGATCTGCCGCTGCAACGCGTCGAGGTCGCGCGCCGCGGCGTCCTTCAGCACCTCGCGGATCGCGGTCTTCGCGGTGACGAGCGTGAGCGGCGCGTTCTCGGCGACCATGCGGCAGTAGGCGTCGACCTCGCGGTCGAAGTCGGCGGCCGCGAAGACGCGGCTCACCAACCCCATCGCGAGCGCATCGCGCGCGTCGAACTTGCGCGCCGAGAAGAAGATGTCGGCAGCGTTCGCCGCGCCGAGCACGTGGACGAAGCGCCGCATCCCGACGAACGAGTAGCCGAGACCGAGCCGCGCGGCCGGCATGCGGAACACCGCGTCGTCGGCGGCGAAGCGCACGTCACAGGCCGCGGCGAGCCCGAGGCCGCCGCCCATGCAAATGCCGCGGATCTTCGCGACGACCGGCTTCGCGGCGAGCGTCGGCGCGAGGTACGCCGCCTCCACGTTCTGGTTGTAGGCCTCCTGCTCCTTCGGCGTGGCGCGCGCCTGGTCGAACTGCGATACGTCGGCGCCGGAGACGAACGCCTTGTCGCCGTCGCCGGCGAGCACGACGAGCCGCACTTCCGGGTCCGC
This sequence comes from Burkholderiales bacterium, assembly GCA_023383795.1. Lineage (GTDB taxonomy): Bacteria > Pseudomonadota > Gammaproteobacteria > Burkholderiales > SG8-39 > JAABRB01. Next base: position 21,906 of record JAHDYJ010000030.1, read on the forward strand.
GTCGAGCGAGGCAAGCGCCTCGGGCAGCGCCTTCCACATGTCGTAGGTCATCGCGTTGAAGCGCGCCGGGTTCGAGAACACGACCCACCCGACGGCGCCCTCGCGGCGCGTTATCAGCTTTGCCATTGCGTCTCCCGCAGTGTGTCCCGCATGCACGCGCCCGCAGGGCGACCTGCCGCGCCGGGTGCCGCTATGATAGTGGGTGACGGCGCTTCGCGAGCGGAGGAGGAGTCGATGGACGTCGGCAAGGGCCCTGCGGCCCCGGGGATCCTGCACGAGTCGCCGCGGCCGGAAGACGGCCCGGGCGCTTCCTGCTGGGGCAGCGACGCGGTCGCCGAGTGCCTCCGCGCGCTCGGGGTGCCGTTTCTCGCGCTGAACCCGGGCGCAAGCTACCGCGGCCTGCACGACAGCCTGGTCAATCACCTCGGCAACACCGCGCCGCAGATGCTGCTCTGCCTGCACGAGGAGCATGCGGTGGCGATCGCGCACGGCTACTACCGCGCAGGCGGACGCATGATGGGCGCGGTGCTGCATTCCAACGTCGGGCTGATGCACGCGACCATGGCGATCTTCAACGCCTGGTGCGACCGCGTGCCGGTGCTCGTGCTCGGCGCGACCGGCCCGGTCGATGCGGCGAAGCGCCGTCCCTGGATCGACTGGATCCACACCGCGCAGGACCAGGGCGCGCTGGTGCGCGACTTCACCAAGTGGGACGACCAGCCCGCCTCGGTGCCGGCGGCGCAGGAGTCGCTGCTGCGCGCGGCCCTGATCGCGAACACCGCGCCGCGCGGGCCGGTGTACGTGTGCCTGGACGCCGCGCTCCAGGAGTCGCGGCTCGACGCGCTGCCGCCGGCGCCGGACCCGGCGCGGTTCGCGCCGCCGCCGCCGGCGCGGCCGGCGCCGGAGGCGCTTGCACAAGCGGTGCGGCTGCTCGACGGCGCCGCGCGTCCGGTGATCCTCGCCGGGCGCGTCGGTCGAAGCGAAACGGCGTGGGCGAGCCGCGTCGCGCTCGTCGAGCGGCTCGGCGCGCGCGTGCTCACCGACCTCAAGCAGGCGGCGGCGTTTCCGACCGACCACCCGCTGCACGCCGCGCCCCCGGCGACGTTCCTGTCGCCCGCGGGTGCGCAAGCGCTGCGCGCCGCCGACGTGATCCTCAGCCTCGACTGGATGGATCTCGCCGGCACGCTGAGGGCGGCGTTCGGCGCCGGTCCGGTCGCGGCGAGCGTGATCCAGGCGTCGGTCGACCTGCACAGCCATCGCGGCTGGAGCAAGGACCACCAGGGGCTCCCGCCGGTCGATTGCAGCCTGCTGGCCGAGCCGGACGTCGTGGTGCCGCTGCTCGCCGAGGCCGTGCGGGACCGCGCGTGGCGGCCCGACGCCGCGATGCCGACCAGCGACGCGGCGCCGCCGGCCGAGCGCGCGCCCGCCGACGGGCTGACGATGGCCGGGCTCGCCGCCGTGCTGAACGACGCGCTCGGCGGCAACGGCGCGTGCATCATCCGCGTGCCGCTCGGCTGGAGCGGCGACTACCGCGCGTTCCGCCACCCGCTCGACTACCTCGGCGCCGACGGCGGCGGCGGCATCGGCTCGGGACCGGGCATGGCAGTGGGCGCCGCGCTCGCGCTGCGCGGATCCGGACGGCTGCCTGTCGCCGTGCTCGGCGACGGCGATTTCCTGATGGGCGTCACCGCGCTGTGGACCGCGACCCACTACCGGATTCCGGTCCTCGTCGTGGTGGCGAACAATCGCTCGTTCTTCAACGACGAGCTGCACCAGGAGCGCGTCGCGCGCGAGCGCGGCCGGCCGGTCGAGAACCGCTGGATCGGCCAGCGCATCGCCGATCCGGACGTCGACTGCGCCGGAATGGCCCGTGCGCAGGGCGCGCTCGGGTTCGGCCCGGTGACCGAGCCGCACGCGCTCGCCGCCGCTTTGCGCGAGGCGATCGACGCCGTGCGCGGCGGCGCCGTGGCGGTGGTCGACGCGCGCGTCGCGGCGGGCTACCACGGCGCGATGGCATCGGGCATGCTGCGCGGCGCGCAGCAGGCGCCCGGGGCGTAGCCGCCCGCGCGCGATGCTCACGGTCGAGAACGTCGGCAAGCGGTTCACGACCCCGGAGGGGACGCTCGTCGCGCTCGACGGCATCGCGCTCGAGGTCCCGAGGGGCCGCTTCGTCGCCCTGATCGGGCCGAGCGGCTGCGGCAAGTCGACGCTCTTCAACATCGTCGGCGGGCTGGTCGACGGCTACGACGGGCGCGTCCTGATCGACGGCCGACCGATCGACGGCACGCATCACGACGTCGGCATGGTGTTCCAGGAGGAGTCGACGTTCCCGTGGCTGACCACGATCGAGAACGTCGCGTTCCCGCTCGCGGTCGGCGGGGTGCCGAAGGCCGAGCGCCTCGACCGTGCCCGCGCGCTCCTGCGCCTGGTCGGGCTGGACGGCTTCGAGCACCGTTACCCGGCCGAGCTCTCGGGCGGCATGCGCCAGCGCACCGCGATCGCGCGCACGCTCGCGTTCGAGCCGAAGCTCCTGCTGATGGACGAGCCGTTCGGCGCGCTCGACGAGCAGACGCGGCTCCTGCTCGGCGACCAGGTGCTGCGGATCCATCGCGAGCTCGAGCAGACGACGCTCCTCATCACCCACAGCATCACCGAGGCGGTGCAGCTCGCCGACCAGGTCGTCGTGATGACCTACCGCCCCGGCCGCGTCAAGCGCGTCGTCGACGTCGACCTGCCGCGGCCGCGCACCTCCGAGATCGTCTCGAGCCCGGAGTTCGGCCGGCTGGTGGCCTCGATCTGGAACGACCTGCGCGAGGAGGCCTCGCGCGGCATGAAGGACGCCGAGTCGCACGCGCTTGCCGGACACTGAGTTTCGCAGCCCCTTCAAGGAGGAGAAGACGATGACAACGATGACGAGGCTCCTGTGCACAGTCGCCGCGGCGGCGATCGCGCTGCCGGCGCTCGCCCAGGACAGGGTCCGCGCGGCCGTGGGGCAGCGCGGCAACTGGGACACCCTGATCATCAGCCAGGGCGTCGAGGCCGGGATCTTCAAGCAGGCCAACCTCGCGGTCGACATCACCTGGACCAAGGGCGGCGCCGAGACCTTGCAGGCGGTCATCACCGACAGCGCCGACGTCGCGATCGCGAACGGCATCCTCGGCGTGATCGGCGCGATCTCGAGGGGCGCGCCGGTGCGGATCGTGAGCTCGCAGATGACCGGCGCGCCGGACATCTACTGGTACGTCAGGGCAGAGAGCCCGGTGAAGTCGATGAGGGACATGGACGGCAGGACGATGGGCTACTCGCGCCCCGGCTCCTCGACCAACCTCGTCGCGCTCGCGCTCGCGGAGCACTACAAGGTGAAGCCGAAGCTCGTCTCGACCGGCGGGATTCCCGACACCCGCACGCAGGTGATGTCGGGACAGATCGACGCCGGGTGGGCGGTGCCGCACTTCAACTTCGACCTCGTGAACGAGGGGAAGCTCCGCATCGTCGCGCGCGGGTCGGAAGTGCCGTCGCTGAACGAGCAGGCGGTGCGGGTGAACGCGGCGAGCGCGAAGTTCCTGACCGAGCGGCGCGATGTCGCGCGCCGCTTCATGAAGGCCTACAACGACAGCCTCGAGTGGATGTACGCGAATCCCGGCAAGGCGATGGCGTTCTACGCCGCGTTCAACAAGGTCTCGCCGGATATCGCAAGACAGACCTTCGAGAGCTTCCCCAAGGCGGCGATCACGCCGTGGCCGGTGAAAGGCCTCAAGCAGAACCTGGACGACGCGCTCGCGAACAAGCAGCTCGCGAAGCCGATGAGCGCGGCCGAGGCGCAGAAAACGCTCTTCGACTTCGTCTATCGGCCGTAGGAGCGCCCGGGGTCCCGCGTGAGTGGGCGTCTTGCCGCGGTCCTCGCCGGGCTCGCCGGCGTCGCCGCGGTCGCGGCTGCGCTGGAGGCGGTGATCGGGGCCGGCTGGATCTCGCCGCTCGTCATCGCGCCGCCCTCCAGCCTGCCCGCGGCGTTCGGCAAGCTCTGGACGGAGGGGTTCGTGCTCGCGCCCTTCCTGCTGACGGTCGGCCAGGCCTTCGCGGCGACCGGCCTGGCGGCGCTCGTCGGCATTCCATGGGGCTATCTCCTGTGGCGGCGCCCGACGCTCGGCGCGGCCTACGAGCCGTGGATCGGCGCGGCGTTCGCGGCACCGATCATCCTGCTCTATCCGCTCTTCCTGGTGCTGCTGGGACGCGGCTACGCGACCACGATCCTGGTCGGATTCCTCGCCGCGGTGATCCCGGTGGTGCTGAAGACGCGCGAGGCGTTCCTCGGCGTGCCGAAGGTGCTGCTCGAGGTCGGCCGCAGCTTCAGTCTCTCGCAGGCCGCGCTCGTGCGCCGGATCGCGTTCCCGGCCGCGGTGCCCGGGATCTTCACCGGCCTGCGCCTCGCGCTGATCTACGCGCTGGTGAACATCATCGGTCTCGAGTTCCTGATCGATTTCGGCGGCCTCGGCCGCATCGTGTCCGAGATGTACTTCCGCTACGAGATTCCCGGGATGTACGCGGCGATCCTGCTGATCGTCGCGGTGAGCTGGACCTTTCTCGCCGCGCTAGCGCGCATCGAGACATGGCTGAGACCGCGCTAGCACGCCCGGCGAACGCCGCGCCGCGCCGCCTCTCGGGCATCGCCCGCGTCCGCGCGATCACGCTCGTCGCGCTCGCCGTCGTCTGGGAGCTCGTCGCGCGCTCCGGCCTGATCTACCAGGACGTCGTGCCTCCGTTCGAGCGAATCGCGGTCGCGTTCGTGCGGCTGCTGCTCGACCCGGTGACCTACCACCATCTCGCCGTGACCGCATGGGAGGTGCTCGCGGGCTTCGCCATAGGGTTTGCCGCCGGCATCGCGGTCGGCGTGCCGATGGGCGCGCGCCGCCTTCTCGGCGATGCGATGCGGCCCTACGTGGACGGCTTCGCGACCGCGCCCAAGATCGTGTTCCTGCCGATCGTGATGCTCGCCTTCGGCATCGGCATCGCCTCGAAGATCGCGCTCGCCGCGCTCTCGGCGTTCTTCCCGGTCGCGATCAACACCGCGGCCGGCGTGCGCCAGATCGACCCGGTGCTGGTGCGCGTCGGTCGGAGCTTCAGGCTCTCGGGCTGGCAGATGGCGACGCGAATCTACCTGCCGGCGATGCGGCCTTCGATCGTGACGAGCATGCGCCTCGGCTTCGGCCTCGCGGTGGTCGGCACGCTGCTTGCCGAGATCAAGCTCTCCAGTGCGGGCCTCGGCTTCCTCGCGAACGACCATTACGCCAACTTCCGCGTCCCGGAGCTCTACGCGCTGCTGCTCCTGATCTTCATCCTCGCGGTCGGCTCGAACAGCCTGATGGCGCGGCTCGGCCGTCGGCGCGCGCGGGCGGCGCCGGCCGCCTGAGCCTGGACGGCGCCGCCGCCCCGCCGTTATCCTCGGCCCCATTCCGGAGCGACGAGGAGACCGCGATGGCGACACCTGCGGAAGCATGGCCGAACGGGATGCCTGCAGTGGGCCGGACCGGGCGCCGGTCGCGAAAGGTCAGCGCGCGCGACATCGAGCTCTTCACCGAGATGAGCGGCGACCGCAATCCGCTGCACTACGACGAGGCGGCAGCGCGTGCCACGCCGTTCGGCGGCATCGTCGTGCAGGGCGGGGTCACCAGCGCGATCCTGAACGCGGTGGTCGCCGAGGAGCTTCCCGGCCCGGGCACGGTGTTCATGCAGGTGAACTGGAGCTTCAAGGCGCCGGTGCGTCCGGGCGACACCATCACCGGCGAGGTCGAGGTCGTCAAGGTGCGCCCCGACAAGCCGATCACCGAGCTCGCGACGCGCGTCGTGCGCGACGACGGCACGGTGGTTCTCGACGGCACGGCGGTCTGCTACACGATGCCGCTGCCGCGCTGAACAGCGCCGCGGCTCACGCGGCGGTGCCCCAGACCTCCCGCGCGACCTCGACGACGAGCGCGAGCTTGCGCCACTGGTCCTCCTCCGTGAGGAGGTTGCCGTGGTGCGTGCTCGCGAATCCGCACTGCGGGCTGATCGAGAGGCGCTCGAGCGGGACGTACTTCGCGGCCTGCTCGATCCGGCGCACGAGCGTCGCCTTGTCCTCGAGCTGCGGCGTCTTGGTCGACACGAGGCCGAGCACCACGCGCTTGCCTTCCGGCACCCGCGCGAGAGGCTCGAAGCCGCCGGCGCGCCCGGTGTCGTACTCGAGGAAGTAGGCGTCGGCGTTCGTCTCGTTGAACACCGCGTCGGCGACCGGCTCGTAGCCGCCCTCCGCGAGCCAGGCGCTCTTCCAGTTGCCGCGGCAGGTATGCAGCGCGACCGTCATCCCCGGCGGGCGGTTCGCGACCGCTTCGTTCACCGCGCGCGCGTACATGTGCGGCAGCCGCTCGGGGTCGTCGCCGCGCGCGCGGCAGCTCTCGCGGAACTTCGGGTCGCACATGAACGAGAAACTGGTGTCGTCGATCTGCAGGTACGTGCAGCCGGCCGCCGCGAGGTCGCGGATCTCCTCCTGGTAGACGCGCCCGACGTCCGCCCACAGCTCGTCGAGGTCCGGATAGGCCTCCGCGCTCACCGCCGCGCGCCCGCCGCGGTGGTAGAGGATCGACGGCGACGGGATGCAGAACTTCGCGGTCCTCCGCGTGACCGACCGCAGGTAGCGGAAATGGTCGACCATCACCGGCCGCGCCCGCCGCACCTTGCGCCGCACCTGCGCGGTGTAGCGCGGATCGTCGGTGCCGACGAACCTGACCGAGCCCGGATCGAGCACGATCTCGACGCCGTCGATCCGCCCGAGGAAGTCGTGGTTCCACCAGCCGCGGCGGTACTCGCCGTCCGTGACGGCCTCGAGGCCGATCGCCTCCTGCTTCGCGACCGCCGCCCGGATCAGCCGGTCCTCGACCTCGGCGAGCGCCTCCGCGCTCATCTCACCGCGCTCGACCTTCGCACGCGCTTCCTTCAGCTCGGCCGGTCGCAGCAGGCTGCCGACCTGGTCGGCGCGGAACGGGGCCCTGGTCGCGGAGCTCACCCGGCCCCCCCGGCGAGCTCGAGCGTCTCCTTGTGCCCGAAGCCGCGCGAGTTGTCGATCAGCGTGATGCGCTCCGGGCGCAGCACGTAGAACCCGGCCTTGGCCCAGGCGGCGCGCAGCGCTTCCGGTCCCTGCGCGAGCGCGGCGAGAAAGGCGTAGCGCGCCGTCATCAGCGTTCGCGCGCGCTCGATCTCCCACGGATCGGCGAGCCGCGCCGCGCGGCCGGCGATCTGCAGCCCGCGGATCGCGCGGAAGTCGGTGTAATCGGGCGCGATCGTCGCCGCGACGCGCGGCTCCGCTTCGAGCTCGCGCGAGTGGCGCGTGGCCGGGTCCGAGGTCCAGCAGAGGGCGAACCCCTCGCGCGCGTACATGAGCGAGGCGGCGTGCACCGCGCCGCCGGCGCCGGTGGCGAGCGTCATCACGTGATGGGCGTCGAGAAAAGTCTCGATGCGCGCGGCGAGGTCTGCGCTCTCCATGCGTCCTCGCGCGGCGGCTTCAGACGGTCACTCGAACGCCCCCGCGGCCTCGTGGGCGCGGTATTCCTCGGCGCTCATCCCGAGCAGCTCGCGGAAGACGTGCTCGGTGTGCTCGCCGAGCCGCGGCGCCGCGCGCGTGATCTCGCCCGGCGTCTCCGACAGGTCGAACGCCGGGAAGCAACACGTCTGCTCGCCGAACACCGCATGCGGGCGCGCGCGCCACAGGTTGCGCTGCGCGAGCTGGGGATCGGCGAAGAGATCGGCGACCGTGCTGACCGGATGCGCGGGCACGCCGGCCGCCTGCAGCAGGGCGGCCGCGCCTGCGTCCTGCGTGCGTGTCCACCCGCCAATCACGGCGTCGAGCGCGGCCGCGTTCGCCTGCCGCGCGGCGGGCGTGGCGAAGCGCGCATCGCGCGCGAGCTCCGGGCGCCCGATCTCCTGCGCAAGCGCCGCGAACTCCGCGTCGGACCAGCACGAGAGCGCGAGCCAGCCGGCGTCGCACGCGGGATAGACGCCGTGCGGCGCGGCGTCGGGATCGGTGTTGCCGGCCCGCTCGGCGATCTTCCCGGAGCGGTGGTACTCGAGAAGCGGGCCGGCAAGGAACATCAGGCCGCACTCGTACTGCGACACGTCGATGCAGGCGCCCTGCCCGGTGCGCCGCCGGCGCTCGAGCGCCGCGAGCACCGCCGAGGCGCCGAGCACGGACGCGATGAAGTCGATGTACGGCCCGTACAGCAGCATCGGCGGCCCGTCGGGGAAGCCGGTGAGGTTGCACATGCCGGCGAGCGCGGTGAGCTGCGAGCCGAAGCCGGGGGTGTCCGCGCGCGGGCCGGTCTGCCCCATGTTGCAGGTCGAGAGCATCACGAGGTCGGGGTTCGTCCGCGCGAGCACGTCGTAGCCGAGCCCGATCCGCGCCATCACGCCGGACCGCATGTTCTCGATCACCACGTCGCACCAGTCGGTGAGACGCCGCGCGAGCGCGAGGCCGTCGGCGTTCTTGAGGTCGATCGTCACCCCGAGCTTCGAGTCGTTGAAGAGGGCGAAGCACCCGCTCGAATCGATGCCGGGCTTGCCGCCCTGGAACGGCGGGTACTGCAGCCGGAAGCCGTCGGGCCGCGCCTGCGACTCGACGTGCACGACGGTGGCGCCGAAGTTCGCGAGGATCTTGCCGATGTGCGGGCCGGCGGCATAGCCGCCGAACTCGACGATCTTCACGTCGGCGAGGGCCTGCCCGCTCATGCCTGCCTCAGCTTTCGACCGGCCGCCGGCGGCTCCGCGGCCTGCGGCGCGAGCGCCGGGCGCACCCCGTCCACGATCGCGAAGCTGCCGCAGTGGCGCTCGATCGCGCCGTCCGGACCAGTCACGTCCTGCCAGAAGCCACGCGCCGCGAGCTGCGGATCGGCCGCGACGTCCGCGACCGTCGCGACCGGATAGCCGAGCATCTCGCGGCGATGCGCCTCGTCGAGGAACTCGCGCTTGGCGATGCCGGCGAAGAAGCGCGCCATCGGCGCCTCGATCGCGTCGACCTCCGCCTGCGTCACGCCGGTCGGATCCCACGTCCGCCAGTCGATCGCCGCTAGCGGGCCGAGCTCGGCGCCGCGCTCCCTCATCCACGCGACGAGCTGCTCGCTGGTGCGGCGGCCGGCGGCGCCGCCGTAGAGGATGAAGTTGAGGAAGCCGTCCCGGCACGGCCAGAAGACGCGAAATCGCGCGCCGGTGACCGAGCGACCGGTGATGTAGGCGCCGGCGCGCGTGGGCGTCGTGCCGGCGACGGTGACGAACGCGGGCGCGTGCGCGAGCGCGGTGATCACGGCAGCCTGCGCCGAGACGTCGACGAGCTGCCCGCGTCCGCTCGCCGCGCGGTGATGCAGCGCCACGAGCGCGCCGACCGCCGCCTGCGCGCCCGCCCAGCCGTACGCCTGCGGCGCGCTCACGCGGAGCGGCGTCGAATCCGGTTCGCCTGCAAGCGACATTGCCCCGCCCGCCGCCATGATCTCGATGTCGGTCGCGCGCCACGCGGCCTTCGGCCCGGAGAGGCCGAACGGCGTGATGGCGACGACGACGAGCCGCGGATTGAGGCGCGCGAGGCGCGCGTAGCCGAAACGCTCCGCGTCGCCGCCGCCCGGCACCGGCGTCGCGAGCAGGATGTCCGCCTGCCCCGCCATCCGGTCGAAGCCCTCGGCGCCGTCGCGCTCCTCGAGATCGAGCGCGACGAGCCGCTTGTTGACGTTCAGCGCACGCCACTCGGCCGACGCCGTGTGGGCACCGGGCGCCTCGATCTTCGTGACCGCCGCGCCCAGGTCGGCGAGCAGCCTTCCGGCCAGCCACCCGAGGCGGTCGGTGCAGTCGAGGACCGCGCAGCCGGCGAGCATGCCGCTTGCCCTTTCGCCGATCGTCAGGCGGTGCGCGTCACCGCCCGGTGCGCGCGAGCGAGAGCACCCAGCCCTCCATGCGGGCGCGCGCCTTCGCGATGTCGGCCTGGCTGAAGAAGCTCTCCGGTTTCACCTTGTCCACCGGATAGACCGGGCGGTGGAAGTCCTGCTCGTAGCCGAACGGCACCGTCGCGTCGATGCCCATGCCGCCCTCGAACTGCGTGTTCGAGGCGGTCCACGCCTTCTCGCCGGCGGTCATGCGCTCGGCGGGCATGAAGGTCTGGCCGCGCCCGCCGGGCAGCGGGTTCAGGATGTCGGTCTTCGGGTTCACCCGCGTGGTGAGGCACCACATGATGTCGTCCATCGAGTAGATGTCGACGTCGGGGCTCACCGCGATGGCAAGGCGCATGCCCTGCGAGCACGAGAGGATCGCCGAGAGGAAGTTCCGCTGCCAGCCCTCCTCGATCTGGTTGCGCTTGCGCACCTGGATGATGCAGCCGCCCCAGTCGGTCATGCAGTAGGGGATGTGCACGTCCTGGACGATGCCCGGCTGCAGGCGCTCGCAGAGCTCGTAGATCGCGGCCTCGCGCACCGTCGTGTCGATGTTCGAGTCGTCGAACGTGTGCACGCCGAGCGGGAAGATCACCGGCTTCGACTCGGGCTTGCGCATCGTGATGGCGGTGACGTGGAAGGTCGGCGCCTTGTAGGCCTTGCCCATGTAGCCCGCCCACTCCGGATGGAAGAAGGTCTTGCCCTGCACGCCGGCCTTCTCCGCCTCGCCGGTCTCGTAGCGCTTGTCGCGCGGGTGGATGTAGCCCTCGAGGACGTACTCCGAGTCGGCGAGCGCGTACGCATCGACGGTGCGCGCCTTGACCAGGCGCACCGGCGTGCCCTGCACCGCTCCGGCGATGCCGATCTCGTCGCAGCCCTTCGGCAGGATCACGTAGTCGAAGCCGGCGCCGGCGAGCAGCGTGCACGCCGGCGGGACGCCGAAGCACACGGTGATCGGGATCGGCTTCTCGTCGTGGTAGTGCTTGGTGATCACCTGCCACATGTGCGAGCCGGGCGAGATCTGGAACGTGCCGACGTTCCCCCAGCGGAAGTTCATGCGGTTGTAGCCGAGGTCCGAACCGCCGTCGAAGTAGTCGCCGACGATGCAGCGGATGCCCGAGCCGATGGTGAGCTCCGGCTCGAGCGCGGTGTGGCGGATCGCGGTGATCCACTTGTTCACGTCCAGGTCGTCGGTGATGACGTGCTCCTGGCACGGCGCGTCCTTCTGGTCGATCGTCACCGGCTTCAGCGGATGGGTGAGCGCGTGCGCGAGCTTCTTCGTGCGCTCGGTCGCGTCCGACCAGCCGAACATGCGCTCGACGATCCGGATGTCGGAGAAGAGGTTGGTTATCGCGCGCGCGTACGGCTTGCCCTTCACGCGGCTGAAGAGCATCGGGTAGGAGCCGTCGAAGTGCTTCTGCAGCCCGGTGATCTCGAGGTCCGGGTTCACCTCCTTGTCGGTCTCGAGCAGCAGGCCCTCGGCGCGCAGCCACTCGATCGTCGAGCGCAGGCTGGTGATGTCCTTGACGTGCGTGCCGGCGACCGGCTTCATGACGCTGCTCACGTGGGTCTCTCCTCTTCGCTTGGTCCTCAGGTCTTCGGGGCGAGGCGGGTGACGCGCCCGCGCCGCATCTCGCCGTCCCAGCGCTTGGCGAACTTCGCCTCGACGCCGAACTGGTCGAGCATCCGCGCGACGATGTGGTCGACCATGTCGTCGAGCGTCTGCGGGTGGTTGTAGAACGCGGGCATCGGCGGCATCACGGTGACGCCCATGCGCGCGAGCTTGAGCATGTTCTCGAGGTGCACCTCGGAAAGCGGCGACTCGCGCACGAGCAGCACGAGCTTGCGCCGCTCCTTCAGGATCACGTCGGCGGCGCGGTGCACGAGGTTGTCGCCGGTTCCGTGCGCGATCGCGGCGAGCGTGCGCACCGAGCAGGGCGCGATCACCATCCCGTCGGTGATGAACGAGCCGGACGAGATCGAGGCGCCCATGTTGCCCTGCTCGTGGAACACCGTCGCGAGCTCGCGCACGGCCTTTGCCGCGTACTCGGTCTCGTGCTCGATCGTCTGCTGCGCCCATTTGCTGACGACGAGATGCGACTCCACGCCGGCCGCCCTCAGCGCCTCGAGCAGCCGGATGCCGAAAATGGCGCCGGTCGCGCCGGTGATGCCGACGATCAAGCGTTTGGTCACGGTGGCCCCGCCCATGTTGCGCCGAATGTGCCCCGAGGTGCAGTCCGGCATGCGGAATCGCAGGCGGCTTGCCGACCCGCCCCGCGCAGGGGTAGATTTAGCGCAACCGGGACGGGCCGACAACCGTGCGGCGCCGGATTTCATTCCACCATATGGAACGCCAAGCCAGCCCGGCCGGACGCCGAACGCCGCGCGGCGGCCGCACCGCCGATGCGGCAACGCGCAACGACGGCACCCAGACGATTCAGCGCGCCGTCAACGTGCTGCGCGTGATCGCGTCGCGCGGTCACGGCGGGCTCCGGCTCGCGGAGATCGCGCGCTACACCCGTCTCGAGCGGCCGACGGTGCACCGCATCCTCAAGTGCCTTTGCGCGGAGGGCGTCGCGGCGCAGGACCCGGCGACCCGCCACTACCGCCTCGGCCACCTCGCCTTCGAGCTCGGGCTCGCCGCCGCGCCCCAGTTCAGCCTGCGCGAGCTCTGCGCGCCGGCGCTCACGCGGCTCGCCGAGCGCATCGGCGACACCGTGTTCCTGACCGTGCGCAGCGGCTACGACACCGTGTGCGTCGACCGCCGCGAGGGCTCGTTTCCGATCAAGGCGCTGCTGCTCGACGTGGGCACCCGCCGCCCGCTCGGCGTCGGCGCGGCCGGGCTCGCGCTGCTGATGCCGCTCGCCGACGGCGCGGTCGAAGAGGTCGCGCGCGCGAACGCGACGCGGTTGAAGGCGTACGCCGGGCTCACGGTACCGCGCCTGCTCGCGATGGTGAGGCGCGCGAAAAGCATGGGCTACGCCCTGAACGACGTCCCGGTCACTGCGGGCGCGACCTCGATCGCGCTGCCGATCCGCACGCGCTTCGGCGATCCGTTCGCGGCCATCAGCGTCGGCGCGATCGAGAGCCGCATGACGCCGGCGCGGCGGACCGAGCTCGTCGAGTGGCTGCGCGCGGAGGTCGAGACGCTCGAGCGGCTGCTCGCGGAGAAGGCGACGCTGTGAATCGCCCGCCGGCGCGAACCGGATGAGCACGCCCGCCTTCTTCGCGCCGTGCCCGCGCGGACTCGAGCCCGCGCTCGCGCGCGAGCTCGCCGCCTGCGGCGCGACCGATCCGGTCGCGGTCGGCGGCGGCGTGCAGTTCGCCGGCGACCTTCCGATCTGCTACCGCGCGAACCTGGAGAGCCGCATCGCCTCGCGCGTGCTGCTGCGGGTGGCGCACGCCGCGTACGCGAGCGAGCACGACGTCTACGATGCGGCGCACGCGATTCGGTGGGCCGACTGGTTCGACGTGGACCGCTCGATCCGGGTCGACGTCGGCGCGACGCGCAGCCCGCTGCGGAGCCTCGACTTCGTCACGCTGCGCATCAAGGACGCGGTGTGCGACCGGTTCCGCGCCGACGTCGGGCGCCGCCCGGACGTCGACACGCGCTCGCCGGACGTGCGGATCCGCGGCTATCTCGACGAGCGCTCGGTCACGCTGTATCTCGACACCTCCGGCGAGCCGCTCTGGAAGCGCGGCGCGCGCGCCGACCCGGGCGAGGCGCCGCTCCGCGAGAATCTCGCGGCGGGGATCCTCGCGCTCGCCGGCTGGGCGCCGGAGGAGCCGCTGTTCGACCCGATGTGCGGCAGCGGCACGTTCCTCGCCGAGGCGGCGGCGATCGCGCACCGCATCGCGCCGGGGGCGCGACGCGCGTTCGGCTTCGAGCGGCTGCGCAACTTCGATGCCGCGCTGTGGACGCGACTGCGCGATGCGGCGCGCGAGCGCGAGCTGCCGCCGCGGCCGCTCGCGCTGTACGGCGCCGACCGCGACCCGGCGGCGCTCGCGCGCACGGCGCGCACGCTCGAGCATCTGGGCCTCGCCGCGGCCGCGCGCCTCGAGCGCGCCGACGTCCTCGAGGTCGCCGCGCCCGCCGCCGCCGGCGTGCTGGTCGCCAACCCGCCGTACGGCGTTCGCATCGGCGACGACGCGGCGCTCGCCGCGTTCTATCCCCGGCTCGGCGACGCGCTCAAGGCGCGCTTCGCCGGGTGGCGCTGCTACATCCTGACGGCGGATCTGCGGCTGGCGAAGCTGATCGGGCTCAAAGCCACCCGGCGGACGCCGCTCTACAACGGACCGCTGGAGTGCCGGCTGTTCGAGTACCGCATCGTCGCCGGCAGCATGCGCGGGCCGCGCCCGGCGCACGCGTAGCTCAACCCCCGCGGCGCGCGAGGAAATCGAGCACCGCGCGGTTGAACGCGTCGGGCTGCTCGAGGTTCGAGACGTGCCCGGCCCCGGCGAGCTCGACGAGCTCGGCGCCGGGGATGCGCCGCGCCATCTCGCGCGCGAGCGCCGGCGGATACAGCCGGTCCTCGTCGCTAGTCACGACGAGGGTCGGAACCGCGAGCCGCTCGAGCGGCGCGGCGCGATCCTGCGCCACCGACGCCTCCAGCGTCTTCAGGTACGAGTCCGCCCTCAGCGCCGCGAGGCTCTCGGCGAGCGCCTCGAGCGCCTCCGGCTGCGCCCGGCTGCCGACCAGACGCCGCGCGAGCTCGGGCGCGATGTCGCGCGGCGTCTTCCCCGCCGCGAGCGGCGCGCGCCGAGCCTCGATGAAGGCCTGCACCGCCTCCGCGGACAACGCGTCGAATCCCGGGCTCGTGTTCGCCAGCGTGAGCGTGGCGACGCGCTCCGGGCGGCGCAGCGCGAAGTCGCGCGCAATGCGGCCGCCCATCGACAGGCCGACGAGGTGCGCACGCCGCTCGCCGAAGTGATCGAGCACGCGCGCGACGTCGGCCGCGAAGTCCGCGAAGTCGAGGGGTCCGTCGTAGTCGTCGGATTCGCCGTAGCCGCGCGCATCCCAGGCGGCGGCGCGATAGCGTCGCGCGAACTCGGGCAGCTGGGGGGCCCAGCTCCCGCGGTTGCCGCCGATGCCGTGCAGGAAGAGCACCAGCGGCCCCGCGCCCGCCACGGCAACCGCAAGCCGCGGCCGCCCGCCGACGAAGACGGTGTCCAACGCCGCTACTCGACCCGGGCGCCGGAGGCCTTGACCCCGCGCGCGCGGGCCGCGCTGTCGGTCTGGAGGAACGCCGCGAACTCCGCGGGCGAGCTGCCGATGACGTCGTAGCCCTTCGCGACGAGCTGCTTCTCGCGGAACTCCGGGTCGTCGAGCACGCGCTTGGCGTCCACGTAGATCCGGGTGACCGCCTCCTGCGGCGAGCCGGCGGGGACGAACAGGCCGAACCACGCGTGCGTGATGACCTCGGGGTAGCCGAGCTCGGCGAACGTCGGCAGATCGGGCAAGAGCGGCGAGCGGCGCGGGCCGCCGATCGCGAACGCCTTGAGCCGGCCGGACTTGAGATGCGCCATCGAGGAGGCGATGCCCGAGAAAGTCAGCTCGACCTCGCCCGCCATCGCCGCCGGCACCGCGAGCGAGATGCCCTTGTACGGGATGTGCACGAGGTCGATGCCGGCCACCTGCTTCAGCATCTCGCCGGAGAGATGCGGCTGGCTGCCGCTGCCGTACGAGGCGTAGTTGATCGTGCCCGGCTTCGCCTTGGCGAGCGCAACGAGCTCGGCGAGCGAGTTCGCCGGCAGTTTCGGGTTCGCCACCAGCAGCTGCTGCAGCAGGATCAGCATCGTCACGGGCGCGAAGTCCTTCTGCGCGTCGTACGGGAGCTTTCTGAAGAGGTGCGGGTTGATGGACATCGACGAGTCGGTCGTCATCAGGATGGTGTGGCCGTCGGGCGCCGCCTTCGCGACGAGATCGACGCCGATGATCGTGCTGCCGCCCGGGCGGTTCTCGACCACGACGCCCTGGCCCCACCGCGCCTGGAACCGGTCGGCGAGCTGGCGCGCCAGGATGTCGATGCCGCCGCCGGGCGGATAGGGCACCACGATCTTCACCGGCCGGGTCGGCCAGCCCTGCGCAAGCGCGCCGGCCGAGAAGCATGCGACGAGAACGAGAGCGAGCAAGCGCGCGAGCGTCGTCATTGGCGGTCTCCTCCAGGCTGCGCGGCGCCCGGTCGGCCCCGCGCGTCCGCCGGAAGATACCAAGAAAAAGGGCCGGCTGAGCCGGCCCTTCGCGCGTCGGCGATCGCGCGCTCAGGAGATCGAGAGGTGGTCGATCCCCTGCGTGATGTCGCGGTTCTTCGCCTCGGTGGAGTGCAGCTTGATCGCGAGCCGCAGGTCGTTGACGCTGTCGGCGTTGCGCAGCGCGTCCTCGTAGGTGATGACGCCCGAGTCGTAGAGGTCGAACAGGTGCTGGTCGAAGGTCTGCATGCCGAGCTCGCGCGAGCGCTTCATGATCTCCTTGATCTCGTGCACCTCGCCCTTGAAGATCAGGTCGGCGATCAGCGGCGAGTTCAGCATCACCTCCACGACCGCGATGCGGCCCTTGCCCTCCTTGCGCGGGACGAGGCGCTGCGACACCATGCCGCGCAGGTTGAGCGAGAGGTCCATCAGGAGCTGCGGGCGCCGCTCCTCGGGGAAGAAGTTGATGATCCGGTCGAGCGCCTGGTTCGCGCTGTTCGCGTGCAGCGTCGCCATGCACAGGTGGCCGGTCTCGGCGAACGCGATGCCGTAGTCCATCGTCTCGCGGTCGCGGATCTCGCCCATCAGGATCACGTCGGGCGCCTGGCGCAGCGTGTTCTTCAGCGCGAGCTCCCACGACTCGGTGTCGACGCCGACCTCGCGCTGCGTGATGATGCAGTTCTTGTGCGGGTGGACGTACTCGACCGGGTCCTCGATCGTGATGATGTGGCCGTAGGAGTTCTCGTTGCGGTAGCCGACCATCGCGGCGAGCGACGTCGACTTGCCCGATCCGGTGGCGCCGACCATGATCACCAGGCCGCGCTTGGTCATCGCCACCTCCTTCAGCACCGGCGGCAGGCCGAGCTCCTCGAAGGTCGGGATCTTGGCGTTGATCGTCCTGAGCACCATGCCGATCGAGCCCATCTGCACGAACGCGTTCACCCGGAAGCGGCCGATGCCCGCCGGGCTGATCGCGAAGTTGCACTCCTTGCTCGACTCGAACTCCGCGGCCTGGCGGTCGTTCATGACCGAGCGCACGAGGTCCTGGGTGTGCTGCGGGGTCAGCGGCTGCTGCGACACCGGCGTCACCTTGCCGTCGACCTTGATCGCCGGCGGGAAGCCGACCGTGATGAAGAGGTCGGAGGCCTTCTTGCTGACCATCAGGCGCAGCAGGTCGTTGATGAACTTGGATGCCTGGTCTCGTTCCATTGTCTACCTCGCTCGCGGGCGCGCGACGCGCCCATTATGCGCTTCGCCCGGCGGCCTGGGGCCTCCCTTCGCCAACGGCTTCGGCATCCGCCTCACCCGACGAAGTTGTCCTTGTTCTGGGCGCGGTTGCGGGCCTCGCCGACCGAGACCACGCCGCGCTTCACCAGCTCCTGCAGATTCTGGTCGAGGGTCTGCATGCCGAACGACTGGCCGGTCTGGATCGCGGAGTACATCTGCGCGATCTTGTTCTCGCGGATCAGGTTGCGGATCGCCGGGGTGCCGATCATGATCTCGTGCGCCGCGACCCGGCCGGACCCGTCCTTGGTCTTGAGCAGGGTCTGCGAGATGACCGCGCGCAGGCTCTCCGAGAGCATCGCGCGCACCATCTCCTTCTCGGCCGCCGGGAACACGTCGACGATCCGGTCGATCGTCTTCGCCGCCGAGCTCGTGTGCAGCGTGCCGAACACGAGGTGGCCGGTCTCGGCGCCGGTCAGCGCCAGGCGGATCGTCTCGAGGTCGCGCATCTCGCCGACCAGGATCACGTCCGGGTCCTCCCGCAGCGCGCTCCTGAGCGCGTTCGCGAAGGAGAGCGTGTGCGGGCCGACTTCGCGCTGGTTGATCAGGCACTTCTTGCTCTCGTGCACGAACTCGATCGGGTCC
>JAHDYJ010000031.1 GCA_023383795.1 Burkholderiales bacterium
TCTGGTCGCGCGGCGTGAACGCGCGCAGCGCGTGCTGCACCCGGTTGCCGAGCTGGCCGAGCACCGTCTCCGGGATGTCGAGCGGGTTCTGCGTCACGAAGTAGACGCCGACCCCCTTCGAGCGGATCAGGCGCACGACCTGCTCGATCTTGTCGAGCAGCGCCTTCGGCGCGTCGTCGAAGAGGAGATGCGCCTCGTCGAAGAAGAACACGAGCTTCGGCTTCTCCGGGTCGCCCACCTCGGGGAGCTGCTCGAAGAGCTCGGCGAGCATCCAGAGGAGGAACGTCGCGTAGAGCTTGGGCGAGTTGAGGAGCTTGTCCGCCGTGAGGATGTTGACCACGCCCTTGCCGCCCACGGTCTGCATGAGATCGGCGATGTCGAGCATCGGCTCGCCGAAGAACCGGTCGGCGCCCTGGCTCTCGAGCGTGAGCAGGCCGCGCTGGATCGCCCCGATCGAGGCGGCCGAGACGTTGCCGTAGCCGGTCCGCAGCTCCTTCGCGTGCTGGCCGACGAACTCGAGCATCGCGCGCAGGTCCTTCAGGTCGAGGAGCAGCAGGCCGTTGTCGTCGGCGACCTTGAAGACGAGCGTGAGCACGCCCTCCTGCGTGTCGTTCAGGTCGAGCATGCGGGCGAGGAGCAGCGGCCCCATGTCCGACACGGTGGCGCGCACCGGATGCCCCTGCTCGCCGTAGACGTCCCAGAACGCCACCGGGCAGGCGCTCCAGGCCGGCTCCGGGAATCCGAGCGTGGCGAGCCGCTTCTTCATCTTCTCCGAGGCGGTCCCGGGCGCCGCGAGGCCGGACAGGTCGCCCTTCACGTCGGCCATGAACACCGGCACGCCGATGGAGGAGAAGCGCTCGGCGAGCACCTGCAGCGAGACGGTCTTGCCGGTGCCGGTCGCGCCGGCGATCAAACCGTGTCGGTTCGCGAGCCCCGGCAGCAGGCAGAGTTCGAGGGCCTCGCCCCCCGGGTGCGGGACCTTGGCAAGCGGCAGCGGCGCGGACATGGCGGGGCTCCGGTGATCTCGTGCGGGCGGACGGGGTCGCGTCGGCGGATCGAGGCAGGGATCGGGTCGCGACGAAGTGTAAAATTATAGGCTTACCGAGACAAACGACGCCGCGCGCGCGAGCCAGCCATGGCCGGACACTCCCGATGGGCGAACATCAAGCACAAGAAGGCGGCCGCCGACGCGAAGCGCGGCAAGGTCTTCACCCGCGCCATCCGCGAGATCACCGTGGCCGCGAAGATGGGCGGCGGCGATCCGGCCTTCAACCCGCGGCTGCGGCTCGCGATCGACAAGGCGAAGGCGGATAACGTCCCGTCCGACACCATCGAGCGGGCGATCAAGCGCGGCACCGGCGAGCTCGAGGGCGTCGCCTACGACGAGATCCGCTACGAGGGCTACGGCATCGGCGGGGCGGCGGTGATGGTGGATTGCCTGACCGACAACCGGACGCGCACGGTCGGCGAGGTGCGCCACGCGTTCGCGAAGCACGGCGGCAACCTCGGCACCGACGGCTCGGTCGCGTATCTCTTCAAGCACTGCGGGTTGTTCCTGTTCGCGCCCGGGACGAGCGAGGAGGCGGTGATGGAAGCCGCGCTCGAAGCCGGCGCCGAGGACGTCGTCGCCAACGAGGACGGCTCGATCGAGGTGATCTGCGCGCCGGGCGATTTCGCGAGCGTGAGCGAGGCGCTCGAGCGGGCCGGGCTCGAGCCCGAGATGGCCGAGGTCACGATGCGGCCGACGATCGAGAACGTGCTCGCCGGCGCCGACGGGGAGAAGATGCAGCGGCTGCTCGACGCGCTCGAGGGCCTGGACGACGTGCAGAACGTGTATACGACCGCGGCGATCGAGGAGTGAGGAGGTGAGGCTCGAGAAGCTGGCCTGCCGCGCAGGCGCTCGCATCGCCTCCGCCGCGCGGCGCGGTCCGGCGCAGGGCCGCCACCTATAATGCCGGCGATGCCGGCCGCCGCCGCCACCATTCTCGGGATCGATCCTGGCCTGCGGGTCACCGGGTTCGGCGTGCTGCGCCAGGAGGGCGCGCGCCTCGCCTACGTCACGAGCGGCTGCATCCGGGCGCCCGAAGTGCTCGAGCTGCCGGCGCGCCTGAAGGCGATCCTCGACGGCCTCGCCGAGGTGATCGCGGCCCACCGGCCCGACCGCGCGGCCGTCGAGCGCGTGTTCGTCAACGTCAATCCGGAGTCAACGCTCGCGCTCGGACAGGCGCGCGGCGCGGCGATCGCTGCGGTGGTGCTCGCCGGGCTGCCGGTGGCGGAGTACAGCGCGCTGCAGGTGAAGCAGGCGGTCGTCGGCACCGGGCACGCCCGCAAGGAGCAGGTGCAGGAGATGGTGCGGCGGCTGCTGAAGCTCTCCGGCGCGCCGTCGCCGGACGCGGCCGATGCGCTCGCCTGCGCGATCTGCCACGCGCATGCCGGACGTGGCTGGGGCGCGGCGGCGGCCGACCCCGGGCGCGCCCGGCAGCGGATCCACCGGGGCCGGCTCGTATGATCGGCCGCATTGCCGGAGTGCTGCTCGAGAAGAACCCGCCGCAGATCCTGGTCGACGCGAACGGCGTCGGCTACGAGGTCGAGGTGCCGATGAGCACGTTCTACAACCTGCCGGACACCGGCGCGCGCGTGACGCTGCTCACCCACCTCGTCGTGCGCGAGGACGCGCATCTCCTGTTCGGCTTCGCGAGCGAGGCCGAGCGGCGCGTGTTCCGCCAGCTGCTCAGGATCGCCGGCATCGGCGCGCGCACCGCGCTGGCGGTGCTGTCCGGCATGAGCGTCGCCGAGCTGTCGCAGGCGGTCGCGCTGCAGGAAACCGGGCGTCTCACCAAGGTGCCGGGCATCGGCAAGAAGACCGCCGAGCGGCTGCTGCTCGAGCTGCGCGACAAGCTCGGCGCCGACCTCACGGCCGGGATGGCGGTGCACCGCGCCGCGCCGGCGGCGAGCGACGTGCTGCACGCGCTGCTCGCGCTCGGCTACAACGAGCGCGAGGCGCTCGGCGCGGTGAAGCAGCTGCCCGAGGGGCTCGCGGTGGCCGAGGGCATCAGGCAGGCGCTGAAGCTCCTGTCGAAGGCGTAGCGTAGGATTGCGTCCGTGGCGATCGAGACCGACCGGCTGATCTCCCCGCAGCCCGCGAGCGCGCACGAGGAGGCGCTCGAGCGCGCGCTCAGGCCGCGCTCGCTCGACGAGTACGTCGGCCAGAGCCGCATCCGCGGCCAGCTCGAGATCTTCATCGAGGCCGCGCGCAACCGCAAGGAGGCGCTCGACCACGTGCTGCTGTTCGGGCCGCCCGGGCTCGGCAAGACCACGCTCGCGCACATCATCGCGCGCGAGATGGGCGTCAATCTGCGCCACACCTCCGGCCCGGTGCTCGAGCGGCCCGGCGACCTCGCGGCACTGCTCACCAACCTCGAGCCGAACGACGTGCTCTTCATCGACGAGATCCACCGGCTCTCGCCGGTCGTCGAGGAGATCCTGTACCCGGCGCTCGAGGACTACCAGATCGACATCATGATCGGCGAAGGGCCGGCGGCGCGCTCGGTGAAGCTCGACCTGCCGCCGTTCACGCTGGTCGGCGCGACGACGCGCGCCGGCATGCTGACCAATCCGCTGCGCGACCGCTTCGGCATCGTGGCGCGGCTCGAGTTCTACACGCCGGAGGAGGTGCAGCGCATCGTCACGCGGTCGGCCCGGCTGCTCGAGGTCGAGATCTCCGACGAGGGCTCGCTCGAGATCGCGCGCCGCTCGCGCGGCACGCCGCGGGTGGCGAACCGGCTGCTGCGGCGGGTGCGCGACTACGCGCAGGTGCGCGCCGGCGGGCGCATTTCGCGCGAGGTGGCCGACGCCGCGCTCGGCATGCTGGAGGTCGACCAGCTCGGGCTGGACGTGATGGACCGCAAGCTCCTGCTCGCGGTGATCGAGAAGTTCGCGGGCGGGCCGGTCGGCGTCGAGAACCTCGCGCACGCGATCGGCGAGGAGCGCGACACCATCGAGGACGTGCTCGAGCCCTTCCTGATCCAGCAGGGCTACCTGCAGCGCACCCCGCGCGGGCGCGTCGCGACCGTCGCCGCGTACCGACACTTCGGCCTGGCCGCCCCGGTCCGCGAGCAGACCTCCGATCTCTGGCAGGGCGACGAGCAAGGTTGAGGGGTCGGGCCGCGGCGGCATTCCCTGACCCCGAGGCGGGCCGAGCGGCGTTCATACCGCTCCGAACCCCACCGCGCCCCGCGTCCGCCATGATGTGCCCGGGCCCCGCCCGGACTCCGGCCTCCGCCTCGGTCATCCTGTCCCGGGCGCCGGCCGCCGCGCGTCGAGCAGACCCTGCGTGCAGAGCGCCCGAAATGGCGCGACAATCGCGCGTTCGCCGGCGCCGGCGCGCCGGGACGGATGCGAAGAACGACAGCAGGATAGAAGGTTGGCGCAACGACAGCGACCCGCGCGCGTCCAGACATGGCCTGTCCGGGTCTACTACCACCACACCGACGCCGGTGGGGTGGTCTATCACGGCACCTATCTCGACTTCTTCGAGGCCGCGCGCATCGAGCTCCTGCGCGCGCTCGGCTTCGACCTCGCCGAGCTCGCGGAGCGGCGCGCGGCGATCTTCATCGTCTACGGCCTGCAGGTGAGCTACCGCAAGCCGGCGCGGCTGAATGACGCGCTCGAGGTGACCGCCGAGATCGCGCGGCTCGGGCGCGTGCGCGTCGAGTTCGCCCAGCACGTGCGGCGCGCCGGGGAGACGATCGTCTCGGCGCGGGTCGAGGCGGCATGCGTGCACCCGCGCACGTTCCGGCCGGTGCCGCTGCCCGAGGAGTTGAGAGAGGGACTGGAGTCCATCGCATGAACGTCACGCACGACATCTCCATCCTCTCGCTGATCGCTAACGCGAGCTTCGTCGTGCAGGCGATCATGGCGCTGCTGCTGGCCGTCTCGGTCATGTCCTGGTTCTACATCTTCCGCAAGCTGTTCGCGGTGCGGCAGGCGCAACGCGAGACCGAGGATTTCGAGCGCGCGTTCTGGAGCCGCCCGGACCTGAACGCGCTCTACCAGAGCGCGGTGAACGCGCGCCATCGCACCGGCAGCCTCGAGCGGATCTTCGAGGCCGGGTTCCGCGACTACGTCAAGCTGAAGGGCCAGCGCATCGCCGACCCGACCGAGCTCGTCGACGGCGCGCGGCGCGCGATGCGCGCGACCTACCAGCGCGAGATGGACTACCTCGAGTCGCACCTCGCCTTCCTGGCGTCCGTCGGCTCGGTCAGCCCGTACGTGGGTCTGCTCGGCACGGTGTGGGGGATCATGCAGTCGTTCCGCGGCCTCGCGAACGTCGCCCAGGCGACGCTCGCCGCGGTCGCTCCGGGAATCGCCGAGGCACTGGTCGCCACGGCGATGGGCCTGTTCGCCGCGATCCCGGCGGTGGTGGCGTACAACCGCTACTCGCACGACATCGATCGCTTGGCGAACCGCTTCGAGAGCTTCATGGAGGAGTTCTCGAACATCCTGCAGCGCCAGGCGACGCGGTGACCGCATGCGACAGCGCAAGCTCGTGAACCAGATCAACATCGTCCCGTACGTGGACGTGATGCTGGTGCTGCTCGTCATCTTCATGGTGACCGCCCCGCTGGTGAACCCGGGCCTGGTCGAGCTGCCGAGCGTCGCGAAGTCCGCGCCGCTGCCGCAGCGGGTCGCGCCGCTCGAGGTGCTGATCCGGCGCGACGGCGCCATGCTGCTGCGCGAGCGCGCGCCCGGGGCGCGCGAGGACCGGCCGGTCACGATGCCGGAGCTGCTCGCGATCGTGAAGGAGCGCCAGGCCGCCGATCCCGACCAGCCGGTCGTGATCTCGGCCGACAAGGATGTCAGGTACGAGGAGGTCATGAGAGTCATGGACGGGCTGCAGAAGCTCGACGTCCGCCGGGTCGGGCTGATGGTCAGGCCCGCGGAGCAGTAGGGGCAGATGCGCCCGCAGACCCGCACCGAGCCGCGCAGCACGGTCTCGTTCGCGCTCGCGCTGGGCGTGCACGCGCTGCTGATCGCCGTGCTCTTCTTCGCGATCAGCTGGAAGACGCGGCCGCCGGCGCCGGTGGTCGCCGAGCTGTGGACGCCGCCGCCGCCGCCGAAGGCCGCGCCGCGGCCCGAGCCGCCCAAGCCGGCGCCGGTGCCCGAGCCGAAGGTCGAGCCGAAGGTCGAGCCGAAGCCGCCGCCGAAAGTCGACATCGCGCTCGAGCGCGAGAAGGAGATCAGGCGGCTCGAGGAGCTCGAGCGCAAGCGCCGCGAGGACGAGCGCAAGCGAAAGGAGCTCGAGCAGAAGCAGCTCGAGGAGAAGAAGCGCAAGGAGGAGGAGGCGGCGCGGCGCCTGGAGGCCGAGAGGAAGCGCAAGGAGGAGGAGGCGCGCGCGAAGGCCGAGCGCGAGAAGCAGCGCATCGCCGAGGAGGAGCGGCTGAAGCGGGAGCTCGACGAACTGCGGCAGCGCCGCACGAATGAGCAGCTCGCGCGTGATCTCGCGAGCGCGCCGGCGGCCGCGCGCAGCGGCGTGCCGGTGCCCGGCGACCCGGGCGCGACGAACGAGTATCGCGCGCGGATCGCCGCCAAGATCAGGGGCAACGTCGTGCTGCCGCCGGAGTTCGCCGGCAACCCGGAAGCGGAGTTCGAGGTGCAGCAGCTGCCGAGCGGCGACATCGTGAGCGTCAAGCTCGCGCGGTCGAGCGGCAACAGGCAGCTAGACGCCGCCTGGGAGCGCGCGATCCTGAAGAGCTCGCCGCTGCCGCTGCCGACGAACCGCGACGTCTTCCAGGCGACGCTGCGGCTGAGATTCCGGCCGGTCGAGGAACGATGAACCGCGCGCTGTCGTCCAATGACGACATTCGAGAAGATGGAACTCACGTATAATCAGTCATCCTTCAGTGCCGGCCGAGCGGTGGAACTATTGTTCCGCGTCCTGACCATTTGCCTCGCGCTGCTTGCCACTGCGGCGCACGCACAGCTCACCATCGAGATCACCGGCGCGGGCGGGAACCAGATCCCGATCGCGGTCGTCCCGTTCGCGGGCGAATCCGCGCTCACGCCCGCGATATCGGACGTGATCGAGGCCGACCTCGCGCGAAGCGGGCGCTTCCGCACGCTCTACACCGGCCCGCAGAACCTGAACGACGCGTCCACGATCGATTTCGCGCCGTGGCGCGGCAAGAACGCCGACGCGCTGGTGGTGGGCGGCGTGTACCCGGTCGGCGGCGGCCGCTTCGAGGCGCGCTTCCGCCTCTACGACGTGCCGAAGCAGACGCAGCTCGGGGCGCTCGCGTTCACGCTGACCGTGCAGCAGGCGCGCGCGACCGGCCACCGGATCGCCGACTTCGTCTACGAGAAGCTCACCGGCGAGCGCGGCGTGTTCTCGACGCGCATCGCCTACGTGGTCAAGAACGGCACGCGCTACCAGCTGCAGATCGCGGACGCGGACGGCGCGAACGCGCAGGCCGCCCTCTCCTCGCTCGAGCCGATCATGTCGCCCGCCTGGGCGCCGGACGGCTCCAGGCTCGCGTACGTGTCGTTCGAGAACAAGAAGCCGGTCGTCTACGTGCACTCGCTCGCGAGCGGCAAGCGCCAGGCGATCGCGAACTTCCGCGGCTCGAATTCGGCGCCGGCGTGGTCGCCGGACGGGCGCAGCCTCGCGGTCGTGCTGTCCCGCGAGGGCGGCTCGCAGCTCTTCATGATGAACGCCGACGGCAGCGGCCTGCGCCGCCTGCTGTCCTCGAGCGCGATCGACACCGAGCCGTTCTTCGCCCCGGACGGCCAGTCGATCTACTTCACCTCCGATCGCGGCGGCTCGCCGCAGATCTACCGGGTCTCGGCCGCGGGCGGGCCGGTCCAGCGGGTGACTTTCGATGGGTCGTACAACGTCACGCCGCGCCCGAGCCCGGACGGCAGGTATCTCGCGTTCGTGCGCCGCGACGGCGGCCGCTTCCAGGTGTCGGTGATGGATCTCGCCAGCCGGCAGGTCCAGGCGCTGACCGACACCGAGCGCGACGAATCGCCGAGCTTCGCGCCGAACGGCCGGATGATCCTCTACGCGACCCATATGGGCGGTCGCGGCGTGCTTGCCGCCGTCTCGAGCGACGGCAGCGTCAAGCAGCGCCTGTCGGTGCCGGCAGGTGACGTACGCGAGCCGGCGTGGGGTCCATTTCTCAATTAAGGAGACCGATGATGAGACGTGCTCTGCTGGGACTGATGACGGCCGCGCTGGTGGCGGGATGCGCGAGCACCGGAACGGAGGAGGGGACCGGCGTCGCGGTCGAGGATCGCAAGCCCGGCGCCGGCGGGGCCGCGGGCGGCGCGACGAGCGTCCCGATCGGCACGACGACGATCCCCGGCGATCCGCTCAAGGATCCGGCGAGTCCGCTCGCCAAGCGCAGCGTGTACTTCGACTACGACCGCGACGACATCAAGCCGGAGTTCCGCAGCATGCTGGAGGCGCACGCGAAGTACCTCTCCTCGACGCCGAGCCAGAAGATGCTGATCCAGGGCAACGCCGACGAGCGCGGCAGCCGCGAGTACAACCTCGGCCTCGGCCAGCGCCGCGCCGACGCGGTGAAGCGGACCCTCGTGCTGATGGGCGCGCGCGAGTCGCAGATCGAGTCGGTGAGCCTCGGCGAGGAGAAGCCGCGCTGCACCGAGCAGACCGAGGACTGCTGGTCGCAGAACCGCCGCGGCGACCTCTTCTACTCGGGTGAATTCTGATGCGCGCCGCGGCCGTGGTGCCTGCCGCACTGGCGCTCGTCGCGCTGCTGGGCGCCGCCGGTCCGGCGCACGCGATCTTCCCTGACGAGGAGGCGCGCGCCGGCGTGAAGCGGCTCGAGGAGCGGGTCGGCCGCATCGAGGCCGACGTCGGCCAGCGCGCCGACCGCAAGGCGCTGTTCGACCTGCTGAACGAGCTCGAGGCCGTGCGGCGCGAGATGGCGGCCCTGCGCGGCCAGTTCGAGGTGCTCGTCAACCGCATCGACGGCCTGGACAAGCGGCAGAAGGATCTCTACGTCGATCTCGACACCCGGCTGCGGAAGGTCGAGCAGGCGAGCGTCGAGAAGGAGACCGCGGCGCGCCAGTCGGCGGCCGAGACCCAGGCCTACGAGGCGGCGCTCGCGCAGTTCAAGGCGAACAACTTCGGCTCGGCGATCCAGGGGCTGCAGGAGTTCATGAAGACCCACCCGACGAGCCCGCTCGCGCCCTCGGCGCAGTACTGGATCGGCAACGCGTACTACGCGCTGCGCGACTACAAGAGCGCGATCGCCGAGCAGCAGAAGGTGGTCGCGACCTGGCCGGAGCACGCGAAGGCGCCGGACGCGATGCTGAACATCGCCAGCAGCCAGGCCGAGCTCGGCGACGTGAACGGCGCGCGCAACACGCTCAAGCTGCTGGTCGGCAAGTACCCGAACAGCCCCGCCGCCGAGCAGGCCAAGCAGCGCCTCGCGCGGCGGTGATGCCGGCGACGGGTGACCGGGCGGAAGCGGGCGCCACCGGGCGACACCGTTAGCGGGGAGGGTGGCGCCCATCACCCATCACCCCTAACCCACCGCCCCTCATCCGGCCGTCGCGGCGCGGCATAGACCCCGGTTATCCCGGCCTGAGCGCTTTTGCTCGCCGCCCGCGCGCCATTCGCTAGAATCCTGCGCCTCGGGACGCGAAACGCGGGGGGAGGCCATGAGCGAAGTCGATCCGGCAAGCCTGGTGCCTTACGTCGCGTGGGGCGGCTTCGCGCTCGCGTTCGTCTTCGGTTTCGTCGGCAACCGTACCAACTTCTGCACCATGGGCGCGGTCTCGGACGTCGTCAACATGGGCGACTGGAACCGCATGCGGATGTGGCTGCTCGCGATCGCGGTCGCGATCGCCGGCGCGCAGCTGCTCGAGCTCGGCGGCGCGATCAAGCTGTCGAACTCGATCTATCCCGGACCGAGCTTCACCTGGCTCTCGTACATCGTCGGCGGGCTCCTGTTCGGCGTCGGCATGACGCTCGGCTCGGGCTGCGGATCGAAGACGCTGATCCGCATCGGCGGCGGCAATCTGAAGTCGCTGGTCGTGGTCGTGTTCATGGCGGTGGCGGCGTACATGACGCTGCGCGGGCTGTTCGGCGCGTTCCGGGTCGGCGTGCTCGAGCAGGCGAGCGTGCAGCTCGCCTCGGGCCAGGACATCCCGTCGCTCGCCGCGCGCGCGTTCGGCGCCGACCGCGCGACGATGGCGTGGATCGCGATGATCGTCTTCGCCGGCGGTCTCGGCGTCTTCGCGCTCGCGAGGCGCGAGTTCTGGACCTTCGACAATCTGCTCGGCGGCATCGTCGTCGGGCTGGTGATCGTCGGCGGCTGGTACCTCTCCGGCAGGATCGGCTACGTGGCGGAGGACCCGAACACGCTCCAGGAGGCGTGGGTGGCGACCAACACCGGGCGCATGGAATCGCTCTCGTTCGTCGCGCCGCAGGCCTTCCTGCTCGAGCTGCTGATGTTCTGGACCGACAAGTCGAAGCTCGTCACGTTCGGCATCGCC
Source organism: Burkholderiales bacterium (assembly GCA_023383795.1). GTDB lineage: Bacteria > Pseudomonadota > Gammaproteobacteria > Burkholderiales > SG8-39 > JAABRB01. The sequence goes on from JAHDYJ010000031.1 coordinate 10,525, forward strand.
TCGGCGCTCGGCGTGATCGCCGGCTCGGCGGCCTACGCGCTCGCCTCGCGCAGCTTTCGCTGGGAGGGCTTCCGCGACGCCGCCGACACCGGCCGCCACGTCGTCGGCGGCATCCTGATGGGGTTCGGCGGCGTGGTCGCGCTCGGGTGCACGATCGGCCAGGGCATCACCGGCTTCTCGACGCTCGCCGTGGGCTCGATCATGGCGTTCGCGTCGATCGTCGCGGGCGCCGTCGCGACGATGAAGTACGAGTACTGGCGCATGATGCGCGAGGGATGATCGATCGCAAGCGCGACCGAAAGCGCGACCGACGCCGGATTTGACAGTGCCGTCGGAGCCGTCCGTTCGTTGACACCCTCGACCCCGGGGAAATACAATTCGCCCTTTTCTCCGGGCCGTTAGCTCAGTTGGTAGAGCAGCGGACTTTTAATCCGTTGGTCGTAGGTTCGAATCCTACACGGCCTACCAGAATCAAAGGCTTAGCCGAGGCTCAGGCCGATCCGCCCGTCTGCCGAAGCGCCCCGCGGCGAACCGTTGCGCGCCGGCGCGACCGGAGTTCGGTATTGTTCTTGCTAGCGGACCACAATGTCCGCGGCAGGCGGGATCCGGCGGTGTGCATCGACCTGCCACGCCGGCGCCCCCGCGCGACACCGTCATGCCGCCTGCGACGCCGTCGCCGGCGGGCAACGAGCGGGCGCCGAGGTGGCTAAGGAACTGTACGCATCGTCCCTGGTTTCGTCGATAGGGCTCCGGCGGTCCGGACCCGACGCGGGCATGAACGACGAAGACTACGTCTCGCTTGGCAAGACGTCGAACGCGAAGGCGCTCGAATCCGACGAGGACGAGAGCCTCTTCCGCATGGCGCAGGAGGACGAGCTCTTCGAGGGCGTGCTCGACGTGCCGTTCTCGCTCAAGCACCTGCGCGACCTGCACGCGGTGATGCGGCACTCGGTCGCGGTGCTCGGCGAGCGCCACGAGGAACTCGCGCACGACCGGCTGTTCCACGTCGCGTTCTCGGCGTTCACGCTCGGGTTCGCGCTCGGGCTGGTCGAGGCGCACCGCAAGAAGCTGATGGGGCTGCGGCCGGGCGTCGCCGCGCTCACGCGCGGGACGCGCGCGGAGACCTGGGGTGTGGAGATCGCTACCTACTACATCGCGTACGTCGATCTCGAGGGCGTGTTCGGCAAGCGCGCCGACATCGACCTCTACGGCATCGGCGATGCGTGGCGCGAGGTGGCGAACGAGCAGCGTATCGACGCCGCCGACCGCCTGGAGGACGTCGTGGCCGCCGGGCGCCGCGCGGCGCGCGCATGGTTCGAGGAAGAGGCGGCCGACGTGCCCGAGGCGTTCGTCGACGCGCTCGCGGCCTTCATCGGCACGCCGTCGCCGTCGAGCCGCGGCTGAGCGGCTGGAAGGAATCGGCGCGGGGCGCCTCCCCCTTGTTTCGTGCGATCCCTTGCGCCCGGAGAAGCGCCCTCCGGCGATCTCCGGACGGGCGCTAGGACAAGCCGTACCCGCGCCGCACCAGCACCCAGCGGCCGTCGGCCGTCCTCCGGTACTGCCGCTCGTCGAGCAGCCCGATGTACTGGATGCGCCAGTCGCGCTGCGGATTGCCGCGGGCGAGCGCCTCCGCGTCGGCCACGCTCATCGCGCGCTCGAACTCGAACGGCTCGGCCTCGTACACCGCCTCGCCGTCGCGCATGAGCGCCGCGTAGCCCACCCCCACGCTAATCAGGGCCTGCGGATCGAGCGCCTCCTCCGCGCGCGTTCCGGCGGCCTGCGTTGGGGTCTTGTCGTGCGCGACCATGGAAGTCTCCTCGAAAGTTCAGCCGGGACTCGCATCGGAACGCGGACCGGGGCTGCCGACGCCGCTCCGGGATTCTCCCGCCGCTCGGTTACCGGAAGTGTGGTGCGTATGACCGGCGCCGCGGCAACGCGGTTCCCGCGCTCCCGCGCTGCTTTGCAGCACTCGCGCGCGGGCCCCGTGCCGCCCGCATGAAGGTGCCCGGCCGGCGCCATGCCATCGTAATATGCGGCACCGCGGTGCCCGACACGCTTATGATGCGCGGGCGCGACCCGCCGAGGCGGCGGCGCGAGAACGCGAGGACGGGGATGACCCAGCTGCTGCTCGATCGGACCAATCGCCGGCTGTGCGACGCCACCCGGGGCGAGTTCGATCCGCGGTCGCGGGCGTGGCGCGAGGGGACGGTGCGCGGCGAGCGCATCACGCTGCGCGAGGCGGTGCGCTGGCTGCAGCGCGAGAGCGGCACGCCATGCCGGGCGCCGGTCGCCGTCGCCGGCGCGCGGGACGCGCCGTCCGCGGCGCTGATCTTCGCGGAGCGGCTGGGGCGCGGCCTCGCCGAGATGGGCCTCACTATCGTCTGCGGCGGACTCTCCGGCGTCATGGGCGCGGCCGCGAAGGGCGCGGCGGAGGCCGGCGGCGTGGTCGTGGGACTGCTGCCGCAGGGCGATTGGCGCGATGCCAATCCCTACGTCACGGTGCCGATCGCCACCGGGATCGGCGAGGCGCGCAACGCGATCATCGCGCGGGCCGGCCTCTGCCTGGTCGCCGTGGGCGGCGGCTTCGGCACCCTTGCGGAGATCGCCCTGGCGCGCCAGTTCGGCGTGCCGGTGTTCGGTTGGCTCGAGGCTTCGCCGGTGTCCGGCGTGCGCACGGTCGGCGAGCCGGAAGAAGCGCTCGAGCACGTGGCGAGCGTGGTGCTCGCGCTGGCGCAGTAGCGCTCCGCGCATGCGTGCTTGCGCAGTGCGGAATCGTACCGATCGGGCGCCCGCCCGGGTGCCTGGACCGGCTTGCGTTGGCATATACTTTGCGAACAAAAACAGCTGATTAGACGAGAAGGCCTGCACCGTGTTCCGACTCTGGCCGAGCGCCGCGTCCACCGAAGCCGCCACGTCCGTGGCACACCCGGTAGACGCGTCCGCGCGCGGCACGGGCGGGCTCGCCGCGCAGGTCGGGCGGCCTTTCCGCTACCTCGCGGTGGCGACGCTGGCCGTGGTCGTCGTCGGCGGATGGCTCTATCTCTACTTTCAGGCGCGCTCGGTGGATCTCGGCGCCGCGAACGAGGTGCTCGGCGCGCTGCGCGACCTCAAGGAGATCGATCAGCGCTGGAACGACCGCCTGATCGGCGCGCGACTCGCGCCCCAGGCGCTGACCGATGCCGAGCTCGAGCCGATGCGCGCCGCTTCCAACCTGCCGACGGTGGGGCGGTTGCAGGCGCAGCTCGCGCAGCGCTCGTTCGACATGGGCGGCCTGCTCGGCGCGCAGGGTCTCGCCGCCCTGCGCGCCGCGTTCGATGCCAAGGCGCGGGCGGTCGACGAGTTCCTCGGCGCCAACCGCGCCTACCGCGCGTCGCTCGCGCGGTTCGTCGAGTCGGGCGACGCGCTCGCCGCCGCGATCCGGGAGCGCGCGGCGACCAAGGCACCGGTCCCGGCGACGGTCGAGCGCGCGCTCGAGCGCGTCACCGCGGCGACGCTCGCGTACGCCGCCCAGCCGGGCGCCACGGTCGCGGGTGCGGCCGAGGGCGCGATCGCGCAGCTCGCGCCGCCTGACGCGGGCGACCCGCTGAGTGGATCGATCGCCGCCTTCGCCGATGCCGCGCGCCGGACGATCGCCGACCGCCGGGCCGAGAGCGCGCTGTTCGGCGACGCGCTGCTCGCGTCGACCGGGCCGCGCCTCGAGTCGCTGACCAAGGCGTTCGAGACCGAGTTCGGGAACGCCATCGTCGAGGCCGAGCGCTACCGGCTCTACCTGCTGGTCTACTCCGGCCTGCTGCTCGTCCTGGCCGCCTATCTCGGCTGGCGTCTCGCCCACAGCTACGCGGTCATCAACCGGATCAACCTGCAGCTGCGCGAGGCAAACGAGGGCCTCGAGCGGCGCGTCGCGGAGCGCACGCGCGAGCTCTCCGACGCGCTCACGCAGCTGAAGGAGCAGGAGGCGCTGCTGATCCAGAGCGAGAAGATGTCGTCGCTCGGCCAGATGGTGGCCGGCGTCGCGCACGAGGTGAACACGCCGCTCGCCTACGTCAAGGCGAGCCTCGACACCGTGAGCGGCCGCATGCCGCTGCTCGCCGAGCTCGCCGCGGGCGCCGAGCGGCTGCTCGAGCTGCTGCGCTCCGATTCGAGCTCGGAGGCCGAGCTGTCGGCGCAGTTCGCCCGCGTGTCGGGGCTGATCGAGGAGGCGAACCGGCGCGGCACGCTCGACGAGCTGCGCACGCTCGTGAAGGACGGCCTGCACGGCATCGGCCAGATCGCGGAGCTGGTGACGAACCTGAAGGATTTCGCGCGGCTCGACCGCAGCAAGGTGGCAGAATTCGACCTGAACGAAGGCGTGCAGAGCGCGCTGAATATCGCCCGCAACCAGCTGAAGCAGAAGACCGTGAGAACGATGTTCGGGGCGCTCCCGAAGATCAGCTGCTCGCCCTCGCAGATCAACCAGGTCTTCCTGAACCTGATCACCAACGCGGCGCAGGCGACGCCCGCCCAGGGCGGCGTGATCACGCTGCGCACGGCGCTGTACGGCGACCGCGACGTGATGGTCGAGGTGAGCGACAACGGCCACGGCATCCCGGCGGACGTGCTGCCGCGGATCTTCGATCCGTTCTTCACCACCAAGGAGGTCGGCAAGGGCACCGGGCTCGGCCTGTCGATCTCCTACAAGATCGTCGAGAGCCACGGCGGGCGCATCGAGGTCGATTCGAAGCCCGGAGTCGGCACGCGCTTCCGCGTGATCCTGCCGAAGGCGCCCGTCGCCCGGGAGACGGTCGCGCCCGCGCCCGGCCGCATGCCCGCCGCCACCGCCGCGCGATGAGCACGCTCGCCAGGATCGGCAAGTACGAGCTCGTGGGCGAGCTCGGCAAGGGCGCCATGGGCGTCGTCTACAGGGGCTACGACCCGGTGATCCAGCGGTACGTGGCCCTGAAGGTGATCCGCAAGGCCGACCTCGACCCGGCCGACGGCGCCGCGGTGCTGGAGCGCTTCAAGCGCGAGGCCCAGGCGGTCGGCAAGCTGCACCATCCGAACATCGTCGCCATCTACGAGTACGGCGAGGACGACGAGTGCGCGTTCATCGCGATGGAGCTGGTGAACGGGCGCGCGCTGCGCGAGCACATCCGCTCCGGCTACCGGCCGGAACTGAAGGAGTTCCCCGAGATCCTGATCCACCTGCTGGAGGGGCTCGAGTACTCGCACATGCAGGGCGTCGTCCATCGCGACATCAAGCCGGCGAACCTGCTGATCAGCGACATGGGCGTGGCCAAGATCAGCGATTTCGGCATCGCGCGGCTCGAGACCTCGCACCTCACGAAGATGGGCGAGGTGCTCGGGACGCCGTTCTACATGGCGCCCGAGCAGTTCAGCGGCGTCGCGGACGAGCGCAGCGACATCTACTCCGCGGCGGTCATCGTCTACGAGGTGCTGACCGGGCGCCGGCCGTTCGACGGCCAGGGCGCGCCGCTGATGAAGAAGATCCTCGAGGACATGCCGCCGCCGCCTTCCAGCCTGGAGCCGCGGCTGCCGCGCGAGATCGACGCGGTCCTGATGCGCGCGCTCGCGAAGGAGCCGGCGCAGCGCTATCGCAATGCGCGGCAGTTCGCCGCGGCGCTGCTGCAGGCGTTCGAGAACCGCGGGCGCATCTCGCAACCGCTGCCGCTTGGGCAAGGCGGCGAGGACACCAATCCGTCCGACGACGGCGTCGCCGACGGCGGCACGATCTCCGGCAAGGCGGCCGCGCTGCGGCGCGCGCTCGGCGGGCGGCTCGACGCACAGGGCAGCGCCGCGGGCGGCGAGAAGGCCGGCGAGGGCGCCGCCGCGGGGTCCGCCGCCGCGCCGCCGATCGTCCCGATCCGGCGTCCGGCGCTGCTCTTCGTCGACGACGAGGAGCGCGTGGTGAACGCGCTGCGCGCGCTCTTCAAGGACAACTACCGGGTCGTCACCGCGACGAGCGGCGAGCAGGCGCTCGGCATGGTGCGCCGAGAGCGGTTCCACGTGGTAGTGAGCGACCAGCGCATGCCCGGCATGCTCGGCGTCGACCTGCTCCGCGAGGTCAAGGCGCTCGCGCCGAACACGGTGCGCATGCTGCTCACCGGCTACTCCGACCTCGCGGCGATCGTCGGCTCGGTGAACGACGGCGAGGTGTACCGCTTCATCCACAAGCCGTGGAACCAGGACGACCTGATGTCCACGGTGGGCGAGGCCGTGACGATCGCGATCGCGCTCGAAGCGAGCCCGCCGCCGCGCGCCACCGCGAAGGGGGACGACGACCTGACACTGGTGGTGCTCGACGATCCCGCGCTCGCGCGCGCCACGCGCGAGATGGTCGGCGATCTCGCCCGCGTCGAGCATGCGGCCAACATCGAGGACGCGCTGCGCATCTTCGCCGAGCGGGAGGTGGCGGTGCTGATCGCGGACCTCGAGTCGCGGCGCGTGGACAACACGGTGCTCTTCAAGGTGCTTAAGCGCGAGCATCCCGGGACGCTGGTGGTCGTGGCGACCAAGGCTTCGGACTCGGAGCTGATCATCAGCCTGATCAACGAGGCGCGCATCTTCCGCTTCGTCAACAAGCCGGTCAACCTCACGCTGCTGCAGAGCCACATCGTGGCGGCGCTGGAGCGCTACCACAGCTTCAAGCAGGCGCCGGCGCTGATGCGTACGCAGCGGCCGAAGAAGCCGGCCGTGGCCGAGTCCGAGGACACGACGCTCGTCCGCTCGATCACCGAGACGTTGCGTTCGATCGGCAGCCGCTTCGCTGCGGCGTTCAAGAGCTGACGCACGCGCGGCGAAGGCGTCAGGCGAGCTTCAGCGCCGCGGCGCCCGCCGCCACCAGGGCGGCGCCGAGCAGCCGCCGCCGGCCGAACGGCTCGCCGAGCAGCAGCGTGCCGATCAGCGCGGCGAGGATCACCGAGGTTTCGCGCAGCGCGGCGACGAGCGCGATCGGCGCCGCGGTCATCGCCCACAGCACCAGTCCGTAGGCCGTGGCGAGCATGGCCCCCCCGCCGGCGGCCAGGCGCCAGGCGCCGCGCAGGTGCGCCGCCACGATGCGCCCGTCGCGGGCGAGCGCGTACGCCGTCATCAGCGTTCCGGTGCAGAGCAGCAGCCAGAGCACGTAGCCGCCCGGCGAGCCGGAGAGGCGCACGCCGACGCCGTCGACGACGGTGTACGCTGCGATGACGCCCGCGGTGCCGAGCGCATACGCGAGCGCGCCGGCGGTCGACGGGGCGCCCGGCGTGCCGCGCGGCCAGGCGAGCGTCAGGACGCCCGCGCTTACCAGGACGATGCCGGCCCAGCCCGCCGGCGCGAGCGCCTCCCCGGCCACCGCGGCACCGCCGATTCCGACGAGCACCGGCGCCACGCCGCGCATCACCGGGTAAACCAGGCCGAGATCACCCGCACGGTAGGACGCGACGACGCCGGCGAAGTAGACGACGTGGATCGCCACCGAGCCGGCGAGGTACGGCCAGCTCGACGCGGCGGGCGCCGGCAGCAGCGGCAGCACGATCGCCGCGATCGCCGCCGCCCCGGCCACGACCGCGACGGTGTCGAGCCGCTTGTCGCGGCCGGACTTGACGAGCGCATTCCAGCTCGCATGCAGCAGGGCCGCGAGGAGGACGAGGGCAAACACGGTCCAGGACATCTGCACGCACGCCGCTCCCCGGCCGCACGATCGGACGCTACGGGAGCGCCGCCGCGGGCGATCCACAACCGCGGCGCGGGGCGTGCGGCCCGCGCGCCGGCGCCGCGCCGGCACCGTGGAGGAAATGTGACCGGTCGGCCCCGCGCCCGGCGAGCGCCCGGCGCGAGGGTTGCGTTACTATGCTCCGTCCGCCCCGCCATTACGTTGTCATGCACGCCATCCGGAGGATCCGCGATTTCCGCCAGTACGGGCTCGACCTGGTGACCGGCCGCGCCTGCCCGTACGGGATGCGCTACCTCTTCCGCCTGAGCGAGGACGGCGCGCAGCACGTGCGCAACTTCCTCGGCCTGAACGTCGCCACGCGCGCGAGCGACACGCTGGTCGATCTCGCCAAGGCTGCCGAGCAGCAGCGCCTGGTCACCGTGATGCTCTCGCGCGAGACGCTGAAGTCGCTCGGCATCTTCGTGATGTTCGACATCCACAACTGCGTCGCGGTCGTGATCACCCCGACCGGCGAGCTGATCGGCTGCGAGACCGCGGTCGAGGTCGAGGAGGCGCGCAGCGCCCACCGCACGCCCGACCGGGAGTGCGGCGTGCGCTGGCGCAAGGCCTCGCTCAAGGACCGCGGCGGCAGCGACCCCAGCGACGGTCGCGCCGCGGCGTGAGCCGCCGCCCGGGCGCCCGCCGCGCCCGGCGTGTATCGGACGGTTGCCGCCGGTCGCCCGCTGCTCTAGAACCTATCTCAAGATGCGAATGCGGTCGCGAAAGTGGGGATCTACAAGGGGCTCGCCCCTTGTTCGTACGACCTCGGTTCGGGAAGAAGCACGGCCGCGATTTTGAGATTGCTGCTAATCTGGGATCCGGCGCGGCGCGACGACGCCCCGCGCTCGAAAGCAAGAAACGACTTCCACGGAGACCGAGCATGCCCGGCAGCTTCATCGACGTTCCGGCCGCCGATGGCGGATCGTTCAAGGGGTACCTCGCGGCGCCGCCCGCCGGCAAGGGGCCGGGGATCGTGCTGATCCAGGAGATCTTCGGCGTCAACCGCCACATTCGCGCGGTCGCCGACGGCTACGCCGCCGACGGTTTCGTCGTCCTGGCGCCGGATGTCTTCTGGCGCATCCAGCCCGGATTCGAGGCGGGCTACGACGAGGCCGGCATCGCCCAGGGGCGCGGCATCATGGGCAAGGTCGACGTCGCCAGGGCGGTGGCGGATCTGGGCGCGACGACCAACGCGCTGCGCGCGCGCGGCGAATGCGCCGGCAAGGTCGCCGCGCTCGGCTACTGCATGGGCGGCCGGTTCGCTTTCCTCGCGGCGGCGAACACCGGCGCCGACGCCGCCGTGTGCTACTACGGCGGCGGCATCCATACCGTCCTCGACCAGGCGGCGCGCGCGATCTGTCCGATCCTGATGCACTTCGGCGAGAAGGACGACCACATCCCGCTCTCCGCGGTCGAGGCGACGCGCGCCGCATTCGAGGGGCGCGGCGACGTCGAGATCCATGTCTACGCGGCCGCCGGCCACGGCTTCAACTGCGACGAGCGTGGCTCGTATCACGCCGAGTCGGCCCGGCTCGCGCGCGAGCGCTCGGTCGCATTCCTGCGCAAGCGCATCGGCTGAGCGCCGGGCGGTGGAATCCGCGCCGCACGCGTGCTAGCCTTCGACATCCGCCCGGTAAGGAGCCCGTAGAGATTTCCACCCACGCCATGCCGAGCAAATCGATCGAATCCCTGGTCCAGGACGCCGCCGAGGAGTGCGGCTGGGACGACGCGACCGTCATCGAAGTGCTGCAGGACTTCATCGACGAGTACGCGGACATCGACGAATTCGAGAGCTATCTCGAGTCCCGCGTGCGCGAGGACGCGGCCGCCGCCGAGGAGGACGAGGAGGCAGGTGAGGACGAGGAGGAAGAGGGCTAGCGGACCGCTGAGGAACGCCAACGCCGCGATTCCCTCCGAGGAACCGAGCATGCGACCCAAGCCCCGGTCGCACGAACAAGGGGCCCCTTGTATATCCCCTCTTGCGCAGAGGCGGAGTTTTCTCAACAGACTGCTAGGGCCGGGCCGTCAGGCCGCGCCGAGCCGGTCCAGCGGATCGGCGCCGGCGCGGCACATCGTCCAGCGGTCGAACTCCCCGCGCGGCATCACGAAGTGGATGCCGCACCAGATGCGCTCCCAGTCCGCGGCGCGGATCGCGCGCAGCTCGCGCCGGCCGGCCGGCAGCACCGCATGGCGGCGCATCGGGTCGAACGCGATCAGGTCGCCGGGCCGGTCGGCGCGCGTGGTCCCGCCGCCCACCTGCAGGCCCAGGCCGTCCGAGCGCAGCATCCAGTAGGCGAACACCTCGCCTTCCCACGGCGCGTCGTTGTGGCGCCCGAGGCAGGAGGTGTAGACAAGCAGGGCCTCGGACACGAAGAGGTCGTCCGGCATGCCGAGCAGGCGCCGCACCTCCCAGTCGAGGCCCTCGGCGAGGAAGTCCGCCCCCACCGCGCGCGGCTCGAAACCCTCCCGGTCCACCGGCGCGTACGCGGGCGAGCGCGGGTTCCACGGCCCCTGCTCGAGGTAGGCGAGGCACGCGCTGCGGATCCGCTCCGGCATCGTGGCGTTGCAGAGCATGCGCTTGCGCGCGAAGCCGTCGTGTCGCATGGCAGTCGCGCATTATCCGACACTCGCCCCCGGTCCGGTGCCGTCCCACCGTGGCGGTCGGCGCCTGCGATAATCGCCGTTCCGGTACAGCCATGGACCGACGACCGATCATCGCGATCACCATGGGCGACGCCGCCGGCGTCGGGCCCGAGGTGGTGGTCAAGGCGCTCGCCCACGCGGACGTCTACGCCCGCTGCCGCCCGCTGGTCGTGGGCGATGCTGCGCGGCTCGAGCAGGCGATCGCGCTCTGCGGGCTGCCGTTGCGCGTCGCGCGCGTCGGCGGACCCGCCGACGGGGCCTACGCGTTCGGTGTCGTCGATTGCCTCGATCTCGGACTGGTTCCGCCCGGACTGCCGTACGGCGCGGTCTCGGCGGCGGCCGGCGAGGCCGCGTTCCGCTATATCGAACGGGCGACGCGACTCGCAGCGGCCGGCGCGGTCGACGCCATCTGCACGGCGCCGATCAGCAAGGAGGCGCTCAACCTCGCCGGCCACCGCTTTCCGGGCCACACCGAGCTTCTCGCGCACCTGACCGGCACGCCGGAAGTGTCGCTGATGCTGGTCGCGCCGAAGCTGCGCGTCATCCACGTGACGACGCACATGGGCCTCGTCGATGCGATCGAGCGCATCGATCCGCCGCTCGTCCAGCGCACGATCGAGCGCGCCCACATGGTGGCCGTGCGCGCCGGCATCGCCGAGCCGCGCATCGCCGTGTGCGGCATCAACCCGCACGCCGGCGAGGGCGGGCTGTTCGGCCGCGGGGAGGAGGAGGCCAAGATCCTGCCGGCGGTGGCCGCCTGCCGGGCGCGCGGCTGGAACGTCGAGGGGCCGCTGCCCGCCGACACGCTCTTCTACCGCGCCGGGCGCGGCGACTTCGACGTCGTCGTCGCGATGTACCACGACCAGGGGCACGGCCCGGTCAAGGTGATGGGCGTCGAGCACGGCGTCAACGTCACCGTCGGACTGCCGGTGGTCCGCACGTCGGTCGACCACGGCACCGCGTTCGACATCGCGGGCAAGGGCATCGCCGACGAGCACAGCATGCTCGCCGCGCTGCGCGAGGCGATCGCGCTCGCGCCGCGCCGCACCGAGGCCGCGGCCTGAGCGCCGGCGCGTAGGGGCCGGCGCGTGGGCATCGACTGGTCGCGCGTCGTCTCGGTCGACGATCTGCGCCGCCTCGCGGCGCGCCGGATACCGCGCCCGATATTCGGCTTCATCGACGGCGGCGCCGAGGACGAAGTCGGGCTCGCCGACAACCGCGCCGCGTTCGACCGCTGGAAGCTGCGCCACCGCGTGTTCGTCGACGTCGCGCAGGTCGACACGGCGACCGACCTTCTCGGCGAGCCGAGCCGCCTGCCGCTCGCCATCGCGCCGACCGGGCTGGCCGGGCTCGCCTGGCCGCGGGCCGAAGTGGCGCTCGCGCGGGCGGCGGCGGCGTTCGGCGTCCCGTTCACGCTCGCCACCCCTTCGACCTGCTCGATCGAGCGCGTCGCGCGCGAGGCGGGCGGGCGGCTGTGGTACCAGCTCTACGTCCTGCGCGACCGCGACTACACGATGAAGCTCGGCCGGCGCGCGCGCGACGCCGGCTACGAGGCGCTAGTCGTCACCGGCGACCTCGCCGTCGGCGGCGAGCGCGAGCGCGATGCGCGGAACGGGTTCACGGTGCCGGTGCGCCCGCGGCTCGCGAACATTCTCGAGCTGCTCGGCCACCCGCGGTGGCTGTGGCAGCTCGCCACCCACGGCGTGCCCGCGATCGAGAACCTGGCCGACTGGGGCGGCGGCAACCAGGGCGCGCAAACCCTGGCCGCGATGATCGCGGCGCAGTTCGACCCGTCGGTCACGTGGGACGAGCTCGCGCGCCTGCGCGACGCCTGGCCGCGCAAGCTGGTGCTGAAGGGCATCCTCGCCGCCGAGGACGCGGAGCGGGCGGTCGCGGTCGGCGCCGACGGCATCGTGGTGTCGAACCACGGCGGCCGGCAGCTCGACGGCACCGTGGCCCCGCTCGACGCGCTGCCCGAGGCGGTGCGCGCCGTCGCCGGGCGGATCGCGGTGCTGATGGACGGCGGCGTGCGGCGCGGCTCGCACATCGCCAAGGCGTGCGCGCTCGGCGCGCACGGCGTACTGGTCGGCCGCGCGACGCTGTACGGGGTCGCGGCGGCCGGCGAAGCGGGTGCGCGGCATGCGCTCGCGATCCTCGCCGACGAGCTGGGGCGCACGATGGCGCTGCTCGGCTGCCGCTCGGTGAACGCGCTCGATGCACGCTGCATGCGGCGTGCCTGAGCGTGCGCCGCCGCGCGCGGCGTTACAAAAGGAAACAGCTGCGCACGGCGATCTGCGCTAGGGTCGGCGTTGGAGGGAGTCGGCGATGCGCCACCTGCTGCAGATCGTCGTCGGTACTGCGCTCTTCTGCACCGCGGCCGCCGCAAGCGCGGGCGGGCGCATCGCCTTCTCCGTGACCTTCGGATCGCCCGGCTTTCTCCACCATGCACCGCCGCCCGTCGTGTATTACGCGCCGCCACCGGTCGTGTATTACGCGCCGCCGCCGGTCGTCTACTACTACCGCTCGGCGCCGGCGGTGATCGCATACCCGGTGCCCGGCCTGCGTCATCACGGGCACCGCCACCACTTTCACGGCCGCGCGATCGGTCACCCCGGCAGGTCGGCGTCGAGCGTGCCGCACCGCTTCGGGTCCGTTGGCATGCATTCCTTCGGGCATCGCCCGCGCGGCGCTCACCACCGGCGTTGGTGAGCGCGCCGGGCGCAGGCGCCGGCCGCCGTGCGATGATGCAGGCACCGGTCCGCGCCCCGATGCCCGACGCACCCGCTCCACGTCCGCCCCCGCCGCCGCCGCGCAAGTTCCCGCTCACCGCGGCGATCTTCGCGGTCGCCGGCTTCGGCGCGGCGGTCGGCGTCTGGATCCTCGCCGCCGAGCTCGCGATCGGCTGGCGGCTGCTGCTCGCGCTGGTGATCGCGGGTCCCTTCGTGCTGCTCGGCGACCTGCTGCGCGACAAGACCACGGCGCCGCCCGGCGTCAAGCCGCTGCCGCCGGAGGACGACGACTGGGGCGCCCCGCGCCGCAGGTAGGGCGCCGTCCTGCGCCGCCTAGGAGTAGAGCTTCACGATCGCCGCGGGATCGGACGCGCCCTCGCCGCGCACGTCGAGCAGCGCGAAGCGCCGCCGCACTTCCTCGGCCACGGGCAACGGCAGCCCCGCGGCGCGGGCGAGCGCGAGCGCCGCGTCGACGTCCTTCAGGAGCAGATTCGCCGCCGCGAGCGGCTCGTCCCAGCCGTGGACCATGCGCGGTGCCCACGTCTGGAACGGCCGGGAGTCCGCGAAGCCGCCGGCGAGCGCGCGGGGCAGCGCGCCGGCATCGACGCCGGCGGTCTGCGCGAGCCGCACCGCCTCGGCGGTGATCGCGATCGTCGTTGCGACGATGATCTGGTTGCAGAGCTTGGTCGCCTGCCCGGCGCCCACCGGCCCCATCCGCGTGATGTTGCTGCCGTACGCCTCGAGGATCGGCCGCGCCCGCGCGCACGCCGCGGCCTCGCCGCCGAGCATGATCGCAAGCGAGCCGTCGCGCGCGCCGGCCACGCCGCCCGAGACGGGCGCATCGACCCACTGCATGCCATTCGCCGCGGCGAGCCGCGCGGCGAACGCGCGCGTCGCATCCGGCGCGATGCTCGCGTGGTCCACCAGCAGCTTGCCGTCGCCCGGCGCGAAGGCGATGCCGTGCGCGCCGAACACCACCTCCTCGACCGCGCGCGCGTCGAGCAGGCACATGAGCAGAACGTCCGCCGCCTCGGCGAGCGCCGCCGGTGTCGGGGCGGCGCGCGCGCCGCGCGCAAGCGCATCGGCGAGCTTCGCCGGGTCGCGGTTCCAGACCGCGACCGCGTGCCCGCGGGCGAGGAGCCGCAGCGTCATCGGCAGGCCCATGCGCCCCAGTCCGAGAAATCCGAGCCTCATGCATCCATCCCCGGCTTCGTGTCCGCCGACAAGCGTAGCGGAACGGCCGCGGCGCGCCCGGCCGGCCGATACTTGAAACTTAAACAGTTTGGGTGCCTAACGTTTCGGCTTCCGGGTACAATGCGCCGGAGCAAGCGCGGCGCGCGCGCGGAAACGGGAGTCGATTCCGCCGCGCCGGCGCCGTGAGTGGGGAGGGCATGGCGATCCGCATCGAATATCCGCCCGAGCTCGCCGCGCGCTATCGCGCCGCCGGCTGGTGGACCGACGAGTTGCTCGGCGACTGGCTCGAGCGGGCGGCGCGCGCGGCGCCCGACCGGACCGCGGTGCGGCAGGGCACGGTCTCGCTCGGCTACGCGGAGCTGCGCCGCCGCGCTCACGCGTTCGCGCGCGGGCTCGCGCGGCTCGGCGTTGCCAAGGGCGACGTCGTCGCGGTGCAGCTGCCCAACCTGGTCGAGTTCGTGGTGGCCTACCTCGGCATCAGCGCGCGCGGCGCGGTCATGCAGACGGTGCACATGCCCTACCGCGAAGCCGAGCTCGAAACGCTGCTGCGGCACAGCGGCGCCGTCGCGATCGTGTGCGTCGCCCGGGCGAAGGAGTACGTGGCCGCCGCGCTCGCGCTCGAGCTGCGCAAGCGGCTGCCGCGCCTCGCGCACGTCATCGCCGTCGGCGACGCGCCGGCCGGCGCGGTGGCGTTCGACGCGCTGGCCGACGCCGCCCTCGGCGAAGGCGCGCCGGCGGTGGCGGTGGCGGCGAGCGATCCGTTCGTGCTGCTCTACACCTCCGGGACGACCGCGGCGCCGAAGGGCGTGCCGCACCCCTACCAGACCTACCTGTCGAACTTCCGGCTCGCCGCGCGCGAGCTCGGCATCGCGCCACACGACGTCGTGCTGTGCGCGGCGCCCTTCACGCACCTCTACGGCCTCTCCGCGTTGAGCGTGGCGCTCTGCGCGGGAGCCACGGCGGTGCTCCTGCCGGCGTACACGCCGCAGGAGTTCGCGGAGCTGATCGTGCGCGAACGGCCGAGCGTCGTCTATGCCGGTCCGGCGCACATCGCCAGCTGTCTCGGCAGCGGGCTGCTCGACGGCAAGGACTGCTCCTCGGTGCGGCTGGTCGTCCTGTCGGGCGCGGCGGTTCCGGCCGAGCTCGCGCAGGGGCTCGAGGCGAGGCTCGGCGGCGGCAAGGTGCTGCAGCTCTGGGGCATGACCGAGCTGCAGGCCGGGGCCTATGGGCGGCCGGGCGACGCGCCCGGCGATCGCATCGGCTCGGCCGGACGGGCCGCGCCCGGCAACGAGCTTCGCGTGGTGCGCGACGACGGCGCGCCCGCCGCCGCCGGCGAGGTCGGCGAGCTGGAGATGCGCGGCGCCTCGCTTTTCGCCGGGTACCTCGACAATCCCGAGGCGACCGCAGCGGCGTTCAGCGCCGACGGCTGGTTCCGCACCGGCGACCTGGCCGCGATCGACGCGGCCGGAAACCTGCACCTCGCCGGGCGGACCAAGGAGGTGATCAATCGCGGCGGCGTGAAGTTCAACCCGCTCGACGTCGAGAACCTGATCGTCGCCCATCCCGCGGTCGAGATGTGCGCGATCGTGCCGATGCCCGACCCGGTGCTCGGCGAGCGCGCCTGCTGCTTCGTCACGCTGCGGACCGGCGCGCGGTTCGGGTTCGACGAGATGCGGCAGTGGCTCGCCGCGCACGGCATCGGCAAGGTGCGCTGGCCGGAGCGGCTGGAGGTGATCGAGGCGATGCCGATGACGCCGACGCGCAAAGTCATCAAGGGCGCGCTGGTGAAGGAGCTCGTGCGCCGGATGCAGGACACGCAACAGCAGTAAGGTGGCGCGGGCGACGCACCGAGCGCCTGGCTTTGCCCCCTCCCCCTCGAGGGGGAGGGCGGGGAGGGGGTGGAGCGTGAAATCCCCATCAAGGGCGCGCTGGTGAAGGAGCTCGTGCGCCGGATGCAGGACACGCAACAGCAGTAAGGTGGCGCGGGCGACGCACCGAGCGCCTGGCTTTGCCCCCTCCCCCTCGAGGGGGAGGGCGGGGAGGGGGTGGAGCGTGAAATCCCCATCAAGGGCGCGCTGGTGAAGGAGCTCGCGCGCCGGATGCAGGATTTGCGGCGGCAGTGGCGGACATCGAACGGATTGCGGCAGGAGACCCACACATGAAGCTGAACGTGATCGGCGGCGGCCCGGCGGGCCTCTATTACGCCATCCTCCACAAGAAGAGCTTCCCCGACGCGGAAGTGACGGTCTACGAGCGCAACCGCGCCGACGACACGTTCGGGTTCGGCATCGTGCTCTCCGACGAGACGCTCGGCAACCTGAAGGCGGCCGACGAGCCGACCTATCGCGACATCGCCGCGAGCTTCGCCTACTGGGACGACATCTACGTCCACTACAAGGGCACGACCATCAAGTCTTCCGGGCACGGCTTCTCGGGCCTCAAGCGCCTCACGCTGCTCGAGATCCTGCAGCGGCGCGCCGCCGGGCTCGGCATCGCGGTGCACTACCAGACCGACATCACCGCCGTCGATCCGTACCTGAATGCCGATCTGGTGGTGGCCGCCGACGGCATCAACAGCGTCATCCGCGAGAACTGGAAGGAGCACTTCCGCCCGACGATCGAGTTCCGGCCGAACAAGTTCGTCTGGCTCGGCGCGCGCGCGACGCTGCCCGGCTTCACCTACAGCTTCCGCGAGAACGAGCACGGCATCTGGAACCTGCACGCCTACATGTTCACGCAGGGCGAGTGCACGGTGATCGTCGAGACGACCGGCGAGGCCTTCGAGCGCTCGGGGCTCGGCGTGCAGGACGAGCGTGCCACGGTGGCCTACGCCCGGAAGCTCTTCGCCGAGGAGTTCGAGGGCGCGGACTTCCAGACCAACCGCTCCCACTGGCGGAACTTCCCGGCGGTGCGCTGCGAGCGCTGGAGCCACGAGAACGTCGTGCTGCTCGGCGACGCCGCGCACTCGGCGCACTGGTCGATCGGTTCGGGCACCAAGCTCGCGCTCGAGGACGCGATCGCGCTGCACCACGCGGTCGCGCGGCACCGCAAGAACACCAAGGCCGCGCTGCGCGCCTACGAGGAGGAGCGCCACGCCGAGGCCGACCGGATCCAGCACTCGGCCAACACGAGCCTGGTGTTCTTCGAGAACGTGCGCCGCTTCTGGCACATGGAGCCGGTCCAGTTCAACTTCGCGCTGATGTCGCGCGCGAAGGCGGTCACCTACGAGAACCTGCGCATGCGCGATGCCGCGGTGGTGCGCGAGCTCGATCGCTGGTGGGCCGGCCACGTGGCGAAGACCGAGGGCGTGAAGCTGCCGAAGGACTTCGCCGCGCCGCCGATGTTCGCGCCGTTCCACCTGCGCGGCATGCGGCTCATGAACCGCGTCGTGGTCTCGCCGATGTGCCAGTACTGCGCCGTCGACGGCACGCCGACCGACTGGCACTTCGTGCACTACGGCTCGCGCGCGGTGGGTGGCGCCGGCCTCGTCTTCACCGAGATGACCTGCGTCGCGCCGGATGCGCGCATCACGCCCGGCTGCACCGGCATGTGGAAGGCCGAGCACGCGCTCGCCTGGAAGCGCATCGTCGCGTTCGTGCACGCGCACACCGACGCGAAAATCGCGCTGCAGCTCGGGCACGCCGGGCGCAAGGGCTCCACGCAGCTGATGTGGGAGGAGATGGACAAGCCGCTCAGGAGCGGCAACTGGCCGATCGTGGCCGCCTCGCCGCTGCCGTACTACCCGGGCGAGAGCCAGACGCCGCGCGAGATGACGCGCGCCGACATGGAGCGCGTGCGCGACCAGTACGTCGCCGCGACGCGGATGGGGATCGAATGCGGCTTCGACATGCTCGAGCTGCACATGGCGCACGGCTACCTGCACGCCTCGTTCATCTCGCCGGTCACCAACCGCCGCGCCGACGCCTACGGCGGATCGCTCGAGAACCGCCTGCGCTTCCCGCTGGAAGTGTTCGACGCCTGCCGCGCGGTGTGGCCGGCCGACAGGCCGATGTCGGTGCGCATCTCGGCCACCGACTGGATTCCCGGCGGGACCACCGGCGATGACGCGGTGGCGATCGCCCGGGCGTTCAAGGCGCGCGGCTGCGACCTCGTCGACGTCTCCACCGGGCAGACCGATCCCGCGTCGAAGCCGGTCTACGGCCGCATGTACCAGCTGGTGTTCGCCGAGCAGATCCGCAACGAGGCCGGAATCGCCACGATGGCGGTGGGCGCGATCACCACCGCGGATCAGGTGAATACGATCGTCGCCGCCGGCCGCGCGGACCTCGCCGCGCTCGCGCGGCCGCATCTCACCGACCCCTACTTCGCGCTGCATGCCGCGGCCGAGTACGGCTATGACGGCGCGTCGTGGCCGAAGCAGTACCTCTCGGGCAAGCAGCAGCTCTACATCCTCGCCGAGCGGGCGAAGGAAGAGGCGCGCCGGAAGGAGGCGTTGTTCCGCGCCGCGCATCCGGTGTCGTCGCACGCGGCGTAGAATCGGGTGGTCCGGCGGCCGCGCGGACCGCCCCGCGGCCGCCGGATGCCGCGCTCGCGATCCCTCGTTTCCCGTCGCTGTCCTCGCCCGCCACTGGTCCGCCGTCTTGACCGATACTGACTCCGCCGCGCGGCGCTCGCGCTGGTTCTGGCGCGCCGTCGCGCTCGCGATCGTCGCCGCCGGCGTCGGCGGCTTCGTCGCGCTGCAGGTGCTGAAGCCCCGGCCCGCGGTGCGCCAGCCCGCGAAGCAGCTGCCGCTCGTGCGCGCGGCGCCGGTCGAGTTCCGCGAGGGCGCGCTCGCGGTCAGCGGCAACGGGCTGGTGGCGCCGCGCATCGAGGTCGTGCTCGCCGCGGAGGTCGCGGGGCGCGTGGAGTTCGTCAGCCGCTCGCTCGTGACCGGCGGTGCGTTCGCGCGCGACGAGGTGCTGCTGCGCCTGGATCCCGAGCCGTTCCGCGCCGCGCTCGAGCAGGCCGAGGCCGACCGGCGCTCGGCCGAAGCCAGCCTGCGGCTCGCCGAGCGGCTGCTCGAGCGCACCGAGGACCTGATCGCGCAAGGCTTTCTGTCGCGCCAGACGCTCGACGAGCGGGTCGCGAACCGCGACCAGGCGCGCGCGGCGCTCGCCCGTGCCGAGGCGCTCGAGCGGCAGCGGCGCATCGACCTCGAGCGCTCGGTCATCCGGGCGCCGTTCCGCGGCAAGGTACTGTCGGAGGCGGTCGCGGCGGGCGAGACGGTGCAGCCGGGCAAGGAGCTCGCTCGGCTCTTCGCCGACGACGCGCTCGAGATCGCGGTCTCCCTCACCGACCGCGACGTGGCGCTGATCGCCGATCCGTGGCGCCGCGGCGGGGAGCGCGGGGGCGCGAAGGCGACGGTGACCGTCGAGCACGGTGGCGGCGTGTACAGCTGGCCGGCGCGGGTCGATCGCGTCGAGGCCGCGGTGGACAGCGCGACGCGCACGTTCAACGTCGTGGTGCGGGTCGACGACCCGTCGGCGCGCGGCAAACCGGTGGCGGGAGCCGCCGCCGCCGCGCCGCCGCTGCTCGTCGGCATGTACACGACGGTCGAGATCGCCGGACGCGACCAGGGTCGCTACGCGGTCATTCCGCGGCGCGCGCTGCGCGACGGCGGCGTGATCTGGCTGCTCGGCGAGCGCGACGCGGTATCGATCCGGCCGGTGCGGGTGCTGCGCGAGGGCAAGGACACCGTCGCGATCGCGGGCGACGGGCTGCCCGACGGCGCACGCGTCGTCGCGAGCGACCTCAAGGTCGTGACCGAGGGCATGGCCGTGCGGGTGGTGGGCGACGGCGCCGGGCGCCCGCCGGAGCGCACCGCGCCATGAGCGGACTCATCGCCTGGATGGCGCGCCACCCGGTGGCCGCCAACCTGCTCGCGCTGTTCATCGTGATTGCCGGCCTCACCAGCGCGCTCACCATGCGCCAGGAGGTCTTCCCGCAGGTCGAGCTCGACATCATCGAGGTGCGCGTCGTCTACCAGGGCGCCGCGCCCGACGAGGTGGAGGAGGCGATCGTCCAGCGCATCGAGGACCAGATCGAGGGCATCGAGGGCATCGACCGGCTCACGTCGATCGCCGCCGAGGGCGTCGGCATCGTGCGCGCCGAGCTCGCGCGCGGCGTGCGCGTCGCCGGCAAGCTCGACGAGATCAAGGCGGCGGTGGACCGCATCACGACCTTCCCGGACGAGGCCGAGCGGCCCGAAGTGAAGGAGCTCACCACCCGCCAACGGGTGATCGAGCTCGTGGTCTACGGAGACGCCGGCGAGGCCACCGTGCGCGAGCTCGCGTACCGCGTCAAGGACGAGCTCTCGGGCACGCCCGGAATCTCGCTCGTGCAGGTGGCGAAGGTGCGCGAGTACGAGGTGTCGATCGAGGTGCCGAACGACGCGCTGCGCGCCTACGGGCTCACGCTGCAGGACGTCGCCGAGACGGTCCGGCGCTCGAGCCTCGACCTGCCCGGCGGCGACATCAAGGCGCAGGGCGAGTCGATCCTGCTGCGCGCCAAGGGCCGCAACTACGACCGCGCCGATTTCGCCTCGATCGTGGTCGTGTCGGCCCGCACCGGCGCCAGGGTCCGGCTCGCCGACATCGCGCGCATCGACGACGGCTTCCGCGACGAGGATCTCATCGTGCGCTACCAGGGCAAGCCGGCCGCGTTCGTGCAGGTGTTCCGCGTCGGCGAGGAGAAGGTGCTCGACATCGTCGGCCTGGCCCATCGCTACCTGGACGAGAGCCTGCGGCCCGGCCTGCCGCCGGGCCTCGAGGTCGCGGTCTGGCGCGACGACTCGGCCGAGTTCAGGAGCCGCATGCGGCTGCTGCTGAAGAACGGCCTGATCGGGCTCGCGCTCGTGCTCGGCGCGCTCACGCTGTTCCTCGACCTGCGGCTCGCGTTCTGGGTGTCGGCCGGGATCTTCGTCGCCTTCGTCGGCGCCTTCAGCGTGATGCCGCTCCTCGGCCTGTCGATCAACATGACCTCGCTGTTCGGCTTCATCCTGGCGATCGGCATCGTCGTCGACGACGCCATCGTGACCGGCGAGAACATCTACGCCGAGAACGAGCGCGGCGCGCCGCCGGTCGAGGCGGCGGTCGCCGGCGCGCAGCGCGTGGCGCTGCCGGTCGCGCTCGCCGTGTCGACCACGATCGCGGCGTTCATACCGCTGCTCTTCGTGCCCGGCACGGTCGGCAAGTTCCTCTACCAGATTCCCGCCGTCGTCATCCTCGTGCTCGCGGTCTCGGTGATCGAGGCGATGCTCGTGCTGCCGCACCATCTCGCGCACCTGCATATCCGGGGACACGCGCCGCGCACGCGCGTCGGGGCGCGGCTCGCGCGCCTGCGCCACGCGGTCGACCGGCAGCTGCGCCGGTTCGTCGACGGGCCGCTCGACCGCGTCCTGCGCTTCGCCACCGCACACTACGGCGTGGTGATCGCGGGCGGCGTCTCGGTCCTGATCCTGACGCTCGGCGTCCTGAGCGGCGGCTACGTGCGGTTCAGCTTCTTTCCGCAGGTGGAGGGGCGCTACGTGACGGCCTCGCTCGAGCTCGCGCCGGGCGCTACGGCCGAGGCGACCTTCGAGGCGGCGCTCGAGATCGAGCGCGCCGGCCGCGAGGCGGCGCGCGCGCTCCCGGATCCGAGCGGCGAGCCGCTGGTGAACGCGGTCCATCTCACCGTCGGGACGCAGGATCGCGCCGGCCCGGGCGCCGCCGGCGCGCTGAACGTGCTCCAGGGCAACAAGGCCTCGGTGGTCTTCGAGCTGCTCGACCCAGAGGTGCGCACGGTGTCCGCGCGCGAGTTCGAGACCCGCTGGCGCACGGCGGTCGGCGCGCTGCCCCAGGTGCAGAAGCTCTCGTACGCGTCTAACGTGATCAACCTCGGCTCGCCGGTGCAGATCGAGCTCTCCGCGCGCACCCAGGAGGCGCTCGCGCAGGCGGTGCAGGCGCTCGAGGAGGAGCTCGCGCGCATCGAGGGCGTCTACGACGTGCGCAACGACCGCGAGCCGGGCAAGCGCGAGGTGCAGTTCGCGCTCAAGCCGAACGCGCGGGCGCTCGGGCTCACGCTGGAGAACCTCGCGCAGCAGGTGCGCGCGGCCTTCTTCGGCGCCGAGGCGCTGCGCGTGCAGCGCGGGCGCGACGAGGTGCGGGTCTACGTGCGGCTGCCGCGCGGCGAGCGCAACTCGCTCGCGGACCTCGCGCGCTACCGGATCCGCACGCCCGCCGGCGACTTCGTGCCGCTGCACGAGGTCGCGGAGCTCTCGCTCGGCCACGGCCCGGCGACGATCGTGCGCCAGCGCGGGCGCCGGGTCACCACCGTGCTGGCCGAAGTCGACGGCGCGGTCGTCACCGGCCAGCAGGTGAACGCGCGGCTCGTCTCGGAGGTCATCCCGCGGCTGCAGGAGGAGATCCCGGGGCTCACCTACGCGATGGCGGGCGAGCAGCGCGAGCAGGGCCAGACGCTGCCCGCCCTCGCGGGCAACTTCGTGCTCTCGGTATTCGCGATGTACGCGCTGCTCGCGCTCGCGTTCCGCTCGTACGTGCAGCCGGTGATCGTGCTCGCCGCGATTCCGTTCGGCCTCGTCGGCGCGACCGTCGGGCACCTGCTGCTCGGGCTGAGCATCGGGCTGGTCAGCCTGTTCGGCATCGTCGGCCTCGCCGGCATCATCGTGAACGGCGCGCTGGTGCTGGTCGACTTCGTGAACGAGGAGCGCGGCCGCGGCAAGAGCGCCGAGCAGGCGATCGTCGACGCCGCCAAGAGCCGTTTCCGCCCGATCCTGCTCACGGCGGTGACCACCTTCCTCGGCATCTTCCCGCTGATCGTCGAGCGCAGCATCCAGGCCCAGTTCCTGATCCCGCTCGCGGTGTCGATCGGCGTCGGCGTGCTGCTCGGCACGGTGCTGCTGATGGTGCTCACGCCGGCGCTCGCGATGGCGGTCGAGGACCTCGGCCGGCGCTGGCGCGGGCGCGCGCGCCGCGACGGGGCCGCGCCGGCGCGCTGAGCCCGCGCGCGTCGCGCACGGCGCTGCGCGCGATGACGGCGCGCAGCATGTCCTTCAGCGCGCGCGCGTTGCGCGCCCCGAACGCGCGCAGGATCTCGGCTTCGTGCGCCTTGGCCCGACGCAGCAGGCCGTCGACGACGCGGCGCCCGTGCGCGGTCTCGAAGACCAGCGTGCGGCGCAGATCCGCGCCGTCGTCGGCACGGCGCACGAGCCCGCTCCTCACTAGGCGCTGGACGAGCCGCGTCAGCGTCGGCTGCTTGGCGAGCACGCGCGCGGCGAGCTCGCCGATCGTCAGGCCGTCGCCGTCGGACAGCGTGGCGAGCACGCGCCACTCGAGCGGCGAGAGCCCCGCCGCGCGCACCTGCGCGTCGAACTCCCTGTAGACCGCGTGGCTCGCCTGCGCGAGCAGGTACGAGAGGTAGTCCTCGACGAAGCCGGCGCCGGCCGCCGCCGGCCGCCGCGCCGCCGCATTCGCCGTCCCGCCATTGGCCATGTCCGTCTCCCCCCGCCGGCCGCCGCGCCGCCCGTTGCGTTACATGAAGAATCATATAATATGGCGCGGGTATCGGCGGCACAAGCGCGGGCGAGCGCGGGCGTTCGCGGCGCGCCGGGGGGAGAGGAACGCCGCAGAGAAGCGTCCGCCCGCCGCCGGGGCAGGAGACCATTGGCGATGACGACAGCGAGCGCCGGCTTCGACGCGCGCGGCTTCCGCGACGCGCTGGGCTGCTTTCCGACCGGCGTGACGGTGGTGACGGCGCTGCGCGCGAGCGGCGCGTTCGTCGGCGTCACCGTGAGCTCGTTCAACGCGCTCTCGCTCGAGCCGCCGCTCGTGCTCTGGTCGCTCTCCACCGCGTCGCCGAGCCTCGAGGCGTTCGCCCAGGCGTCGCATTTCGCAGTCAACATCCTCGCCGAGGAGCAGGTCGACATCTCGCGCCGCTTCGCGACCTCGGCGCCGCACAAGTTCGCGCGCCTCGAGGTGCACGAGGGCATCGGCGGCGTGCCGCTGCTCGGCGGCTGCGCCGCGTATCTCGAGTGCCGCGCGTACGCGCAGCATTCCGGCGGCGACCACGTGCTGTTCATCGGCCATGTCGAGCGCTATGCGTGCGACCGGACCCGGCGGCCGTTGGTGTTCGCCCGCGGCCGCTACGTTGCGACCGGGGCTGAAATACGGTAGGCGGTCGACAGTGGACAGTGGGCAGTGGGGGAACAGTGGCGGATGATCGGCGGATGAGCGGCGAGGTGCGGCATGTTGCGTGAGCGGGTGGAAGGCAAGTGGATCGACTGCTTCGCGGCGGTGTTCGCGAAGTGCGGCGTAGCCGCCGGCGACGAGGTCGCGCTCCTGTCGGAGACGCAGTCGCGCGAGGTGAACGTGCAGCTCGCCGAGCTCGCCGCGCTGCGGCTCGGCTGCCGGGCGTTCCACGTCGTCGTGCCGACGCCGCCGCTCGCCGCGCCCGCGCCGGTGCGCTCGACCGGGGCGAGCGACGCGCTGCAGCGCCTCGCACCGGTGGTCGCCGCGCTCGCCGGCTCGAAGCTCGTGATCGACCTCACGGTCGAGGGCCTGCTGCACGCGGTCGAGCTGCCCGACATCCTGAAGGGCGGCGCGCGCGTGCTGATGGTCTCGAACGAGCATCCCGAGGCGCTCGAGCGGCTCGCGCCGGACGCGGCGCTCGAGCCCAAAGTGCGCGAGGGCATGCGCATGCTGAAGGCGGCGAAGGAGATGCGCGTCACGTCGGCGGCGGGCACCGACCTCGCGATCGCGCTCGCGAACGCGCGCGTCGGCGGGGTATGGGGCTACACGTCGCGACCCGGAACGATCGCGCACTGGCCGGGCGGTCTGTGCCTCGCCTTCCCGGCCGCCGGCAGCGTGCGCGGCCGGCTCGTCCTCGCGCCCGGCGACGCCAACCTCACCTTCAAGCGCTACCTGCGCGAGCGCATCGAGCTCGACGTCGAGTCCGATTACGTCACGGCGGTGCGCGGGGAGGGGCTCGACGCCGAGATGATGCGCGGCTACTTCGCGTCCTGGGGCGACCGCGAGGCGTACGCCGTGTCGCACGTCGGCTGGGGCATGAACCCCGCCGCGCGCTGGGATGCGCTCACGTTCTACGACCGGCGCGACACGAACGGCACCGAGCTCCGCGCCTTCGCCGGCAATTTCCTCTACTCGACCGGGGCGAACGAGGTCGCCGGCCGGCACACGCTCGGACATTTCGACTTGCCGCTGCGCGGCTGCACGGTGACGCTCGACGGCACGCCGGTCGTCGACGCCGGGCGGCTGCTGCCGCCGCTGGCCTGAGCCGGGCGGGAGACCGACGTGACGCCGGCCGCGATCAGCAAGGGCGACGGCACCACCGCGGTCGTGCTGCTGCACGGCGTCGGCGGCGCGAAGGAGATGTGGCCGGCCCAGATCGACGCGCTCGCCGGCGCGGGCTATCGTGCGGTCGCCTGGGACATGCCGGGCTACGGCGCGACGCCCGCGGTCGCGCCGTACGACATGGGCGGGCTCGCCGCGGCGCTCGGGCGCCTGCTCGATACGCTCGAGGGCCGGCGCGTCGTGCTGCTCGGCCACAGCATGGGCGGAATGGTCGCGCAGGAGGCGTACGCGCGCTATCCGGCGCGGATCGCCGGCCTGATCCTGTCCGCGACGAGCGCGGCGTTCGGCGCGCCCGACGGCGCGTGGCAGCAGCGGTTCCTGCAGCGGCGGCTCGCGCCGCTCGACGCCGGCCGCACCATGGCGGAGATCGCGCCGACGCTGGTCGCGGGGCTGGTGGGCGCCGAACCCGATCCGGCCGGCGCGCGGCTCGCGGTGGAGATCATGTCGCGGGTCCCGGCCGCGACCTATCGCGCGGCGCTCGGCGCGCTAGCCGCCTTCGACCGCCGCGCCGCGCTGCCGCAGATCCGCGTGCCGGCGCTGCTCGTCGCGGGCGAACGGGACGCCGCCGCGCCGCCGCGCGCGATGCGCGCGATGGCCGATCGGATTCCCGGCGCCGAGTTCGTCGCGCTCGCCGGGTGCGGGCATCTCGCGAGCCTCGAGCAGCCGGCGGCGTTCAACGCCGCCGTGCTGGCTTTCCTCGCGCGCCGGTTCGCGGACGGCACCCGCGACCGGGGCGGGCGCGAAACATAGAACACCAGGAGAGACCGACATGACGAACGTTGCCGTTGCAGTACCGACCGCCGAGCGGCGACCGGGCTATGCGCCGCCGCCGATCGTCGGCGAGGGCTTCCCGCTGACCGAGGGGCAGCGGCGCCTGCTCGCGCTCGCGTCCGAGCTCGGCCGCGAGCGGTTCGCGCCGCGCGCCGCGCAGTACGACCGCGACGCGAGCTTCCCGGTCGAGAACTTCGACGACCTGCGCGAGGCCGGCCTGCTGCGGATCTGCGTGCCGGCGTCGCACGGCGGATTGGGCGCCGACATCCTGACCTACGCGATCGTGGCCGCCGAGCTCGGCCGGCACTGCGGCGCCACCGCGCTCTCGTGGAACATGCACGTCTCGTCGACGCTGTGGACCGGCGCGCTCGCCGACGACCTCGACATGACGAGCGAGATGCGCGCGGAGCACGAGCGGCACCGCGCGCTGCACTTCGAGCGCATCGCGCGACACGGCAGGATCTACGCGCAGCCGTTCTCCGAGGGCAGCGCCGCGGCGGCCGGCCGGGCGCCGTTCGGCACGCTCGCCGCCAAGGTCGACGGCGGGTGGGTGCTGAACGGCAAGAAGATCTTCGCCTCGCTCTCCGGCGCCGCCGACTACTACGGCATCCTCTGCACGGAGGACCGCCCCGACCGGTCGGTGCGCGACACGCTCTACATGGCGGTGCCGGCCGACGCGCCGGGCTTCTCGATCGTCGGCGAATGGGACCCGCTCGGCATGCGCGCGACGGTGTCGCGCACGCTGATCCTGAAGGACGTGTTCGTCGCCGACGACGCGCAGCTGATGCCGCGCGGGCTCTACTACCAGGCCGCGTCGCGCTGGCCGCACATGTTCCTGACCCTCTCGCCCGCCTACATGGGCATCGCGCAGGCGGCCTACGACTTCACCGTCGCCTACCTGCGCGGCGAGGCGCCCGGCACGCCGCCGGTGAAGCGGCGCATGTACCCGACCAAGCAGATCGCGGTCGCCGAGATGCGCATCCGGCTCGAGCAGACGCGCACGCTCTTCCTGCGCGCGTTCGCCGAGGCGAAGGTCGACCCGAGCAAGGACGAGCGGCTGCGCGCCTACGCCGCGCAGCACACGGTGATGGAGAACGCGAACGAGCTCTGTCGCCTCGCGATCCGCACCTGCGGCGGGCAGTCGATGATGAGGTCGCTGCCGCTCGAGCGGCTGTACCGCGACAGCCGCTGCGGCTCGCTGATGCTGCCGTGGACCGCCGAGCTCTGCCTCGACCGGATCGGCCGCGAGGCGCTCTACGAGGCGGGCGAGGTGGACGACTGAGCAGCGGCCGCGCGGGGCTTGCCGCCGCGAGTTTGCCAGAAGCTATCTCGAGATCGCGGACGTGCTTCTTCCTGAACCGGGTCGTACGAACAAGGAACAGATTGCCCCTTGTATATCCCCGAACGAACAAGGGGAGACCCCTTGTAGATCCCCTCTGGGTAGGGTCTAGTCTCGACCCCGGAAGCGGGGCGCCGTCGGCGCGGCTGGCACGGGTAGTGCTTCCGCTCGAGACAAGGGACTCTTCCGTTGGAGCCGAACATGGACGCCAGCCCGGAAGGCACGGAACGGCCCGCGACGCCCGCGCGGCAGGGGGCGATGCGCGCCTTCTGGAACTGGCTGAAGAGCGGCGGTCGGCCGGATCGCGCCGCGCTGCGCGATCTCGGCGCAGGCGACCTCAAGGCGCTGCGCACGACGCTGCGCGAGTGCCTCGCCGAGACCGGCGGCGAGGCCTCGGCGCGCGGCCGCGTGCACTGGATCGCCGCGACCTACCGCGACCTGAACGACGCCGGGCGCAGGCGCTTCCTGCAGCTGCTCGCGGGCGAGTTCGGGCCCGACGAGCACGCGGTGCGCCGGGCAGTGGAGGAGTACCTGCGCACGCCGCCGGGGCCCGCGCGGCGGCACGCCGAGTCGCGGCTGCGGCTCGCGCTCGGCTCGCCGCGCATCCGGGTCCTGAAGCAGTTCAACCTGCTCTCCGACGGCGTCAAGTTCCTGGTCGACCTGCGTGCGGACGTGCTCGGCCACGTCCGCGAGGCACCCGAGCTCGAGGTGATCGACGAGGAACTCTATTCGCTGCTCGGCAGCTGGTTCGACGTCGGCAATCTCGAGCTCGCGCGCATCACCTGGAATTCGCCGGCCGCGCTGCTCGAGAAGCTGATCGCCTACGAGGCGGTGCACGAGATCCGCGGCTGGGGCGACCTGCGCAAGCGTCTCGACTCGGACCGACGCTGCTACGCCTTCTTCCATCCCCGGATGCCGGGCGAGCCGCTGATCTTCGTCGAGATCGCGCTCACGCGCGACATGGCCGCGGGCGTGCAGGCGCTGCTCGACGAGTCGGCGCCGGTGCTCGACCCGCAGTCGGCGCAGGCCGCGGTCTTCTACTCGATCTCCAACACGCAGCTCGGCCTGCGCGGCGTCTCGTTCGGCGGCTTCCTGATCAAGCGCGTGGTCGAGCAGCTGCTGCTCGAGTTCCCGCGGCTGAGGACGTTCGCCACGCTCTCGCCGATGCCCGGATTCCGGCGCTGGCTGGACGCGGAGATGAAGGCGAGGCGGGCGGATCTTGTCGGCGCGTCCGACGCCGACCGGCTGTGCCGGACCGCCAGCACCAGCGATCCGTACGAGGCGCTCGCCGAGCTCCTGAGGCGCGACCTCGCCGCCGATGCGCCGGCGGCGACGGCGCTCGAGCCGCTGCTGACCCGCCTCGCCGCCCGCTATCTCGCCGAGGCGAGCGAACCCGGCGGAGGGCGCGCTCAGGTGGTCGATCCGGTGGCCCGCTTCCATCTCGGCAACGGGGCGCGCCTCGAGCGCGTCAACTGGCTCGGCGACACCTCGCCGCGCGGCATGCGGCAGTCGTACGGATTGATGGTGAACTACCAGTACAAGCTCGACGAGATCGAATCCAATCACGAGGCCTACGCGCGCGAAGGCAAGGTCGCGATGTCTGG
>JAHDYJ010000195.1 GCA_023383795.1 Burkholderiales bacterium
TCATGTCGGCCATCGATTTCGACATGGTGATGGAGCGTCTTCCCAACCCCACGGGCGACCGCGTCAAGATCACCATGTCGGGCAAGTTCCTCCCCTACAAGTACTACGGGAACTCCGGCAACGTCCCGGAGTATGGTTACAAGGAGGAATAGCCGTCGCTCGTCGCACGCCGAACCAGAGGCTTGCTGATGCCGGCGCCCTCAATCAACTGGCGAGGGAGATCTACGCGGCACTCCTCGTCCGCCGCGACACGCCCTCCGCCACGTCCGCTGCGATGAACGCCGCGAGGTCCGCGGCGATCCGGTCGGGGCGCTCCCATTGCGGGCTGTGGCCGCAGCCGCGGTAGATCACGAGCTTCGCGCCCGCGATCCGGCTCGCGAGCCGCTCCTGGGTCGCGCGGTCGGCGAGGCCGTCCTGGTCGCCCCACATGATGAAGGTCGGCGCCGCGATGCCGCCGAGCGCGTCGCTGAGCTCCTCGCCCAGCATGCCCTCGAACGCGGCGCGCCAGACCCGCGCGGGCGCCTTCAGGCTCTCGGCGACGATGGTCTCGACGAAGCCCGCCGGCGCCGGCAGCGCCAGCGTGCTCTCCTGGAAATCGCGCACGAAGGCAGGATCGATCGGATCGGCGAGATCGCGGACCGCCTGCTCCCAGAGCTCCCGGCCGACGGCGTGATCGCGGAGCCCGGTGAGCGCGCCGATCAGGCCGAGGCCGGCGACACGCTCCGGGAAATCGACTGCGAAGCGCAGCGCGACGATGCTGCCCATGGAATGGCCGACGACCACGGCGCGCAGGATCCCGAGCGCGTCCATGAACGCGCGCAGGTCGGCCGCGAGGTCCGCCGGCCGGTAGCCGGTCGCGAGCCGGCTGGAGCCGCCGAAGCCGCGCTGCGACGGCGCGATCGCGCGCAGGCGCGCCGGCAGGTGCGGCAGCATGGTCTCGTAGGAGCGCCAGGAGTCGGGCCAGCCGTGCAGGCAGACGACGGGGAGGCCGTGAGGGTCGCCGTGCTCGACATATTCGAGCGTGACGCCGCTCGCGAGCGCGATCGTGCGCGGGGTCATGCGTGCCTCCTCACGCCGCGAGCCGGGTGGCGCGCTGCACGAACAGCCGCGCCAGCGGGCTGGTCGGGCGCATGGCGGCGCGCTCGGCGGCGAGCGCGGCGGCGAGCGCCTGCCGGTTCGCGCGCATCGCCGCCTCGATCAGCGTCAGGTCGAGCACGTCGCGCTGCGCGTGGCTGCCGCCGAAGCGATGCGCGATGTTGCGCACGGGGCGCAGCAGGCGCACGACCTCGTCGTAGTCGGCGTCGCCGAACGCCTTGATCGCCTTGGCGACCGGGTGCCCGACCTCGCGCGTGAAGCTCGCATTGTCGCCCGCGCCGTTCATCGCCTCGGCCTGCGCGGCGAACACCTTGCGGATCGCCTCGCTGCGGCCGGCGCCGACGAAGGCCATCATGGCGTGCACGTCGTTGAAGGCGTAGTTGCCGGCGTCCGCGATCGGCTCCCAGGCGTCCGCCACCCAGTCCCAGCGCGCGCCCACGTCGATGCCGCGCAGGTGCAGGCGCCACAGCATCGCCGAGGCGTCGATCATGTCGAGCACGACCTTGGAGCGCGCGCCGTAGATCGGGCCGTCGAACAGGTCGAGCACCCGCTCGGTCTCGCCGAGGTCCAGGTAGTAGAGGGCGAGATGCCACCAGTTGTGGACCGCGAAGAAATTGTCCTTCGACCAGCCCTCGGTGTTGTTCTCCATCCAGCGGATGCCGTCCTTCTGCCGGCCCTGCATCTCCATCACGTGGGCGACCGCGTGCTGCGCCCAGCTGTCGCGGCGCTCGAGCTCCACGGCCTTGCGCCCGCTCTTCTCGGCGGCCGCGTAGTCGCCGCTCTCCTCGAGGCCGAAGGCCTGCATGCCGAGCACCGCGTGATGGCCGGGCACGCCCTTCGACCAGGCCGGCAGCGCGCGAGCGATGCGGTCGCGCAGCATGCGCGCGTCGCCGCGGAAGAAGTCGATCACGTGTCCGGCCTGCAGCGCGAGCAGGTCGCGCGGGCTCGCGACCGTCACGTCCTCGAGCGTCTGGGAGGCGGCCTGCCAGCGGCCCGCGATCAGGTGGCCGATCGCGGTCAGGTGGCCCTGCTCCTGGGTGGTCGCGGGCAGCGCCTTCACGGCGGCGAGCGCCTCGCGCGCGACCGGCAGGCCGGCCGGCTCCGTGCCGAGCAGGTGCAGCCACGCCCGGAAGGCGTGCGCCATCACGAAGTCGGGGCTCGCCGCGATCGCCTGGTCGACGCTCGCGACCGGGTCGCCGACATAGAGCGCGAACTGCCGGAGCGCGGTCTCGTAGTGGCGCAGCGCTGTGGGGGTGGCGCCGGTGAGCTGGTGGCCGCGGATGTCGGTGGTGGTCATGGGGGTTCCTCGTGGATGGCTTGTGGGTTCAGCGCCGGCCGCCGAGCGCGACGAGACTCGCCTGGCGCGACACGGCGAGGCCCAGGCGGGCGACGTCGAGCGTGCCGTCGTCGAGCCGCTGCAGCCGGTCGATCGCGCGGCGGACCTGGTAGTCCGCATAGGCGCGCAGGCACCGCGCGGCCGCTCCGCGCAGGCATGCGCGGACCGCCAAGAGCGCAACCAGCGCCTTGCGGGCCTGCAGGCCGGCGAGAATCGGAAGCATGGGTCCTCCTTGGCACGCACGGTGCCGGTGGCTTGGCTTCGACGGATGGTGGCGACGCCGTCGCGTGCGGCGCATCGGCGCTTTGCGTCGGGGGCAGACTACCGGGACTGGGCGCCCGCGGCAGCGAACTCGTGGTACAGCCGCGGATAACAAAAAAGTCAGCCGCGGGCTCAACGACTTAAGGCGCGTCCGGGCGATCGTTTCGGCGCGATACACGGACGAAACACTGCCGAAACTGTACCCGTGGTACAGCGCCGGCAGGGCGCAACAACCGGAACAGGCGGGTCATGCTGGAACGAACCGACGGAGTCGTGCTCGAGCGCGCCGGCCGCAAGCGCGGCGAGACGCGCGACCGCCTGCTCGATCTCGCCGAGCGCGCCGTGCTCGAGAAGGGATTCGCGGCGACCTCGATCGACGAGCTGATCGTCGCTGCCGGCATCACCAAGAGCGGGTTCTTCTATCACTTCCGCGACAAGGGCGAGCTCGCCAAGGCGCTGCTCACGCGCTACCTGGAGCGCGACGAGGTGATTCTCGACGACCTGTTCGGCCGCGCCGCCGAGCTGCACGAGGATCCGCTGCACCGCTTCCTGATCGCGCTCAAGCTGTTCGCCGAGATGCTCGCGGACCTGCCGGGCGCCCATCCGGGGTGCCTCGCGGCGTCCTACTGCTACCAGGACACGCTGTTCAGCCAGGAGATCCGCGACCTCAACGCCGCCGGCGTGCGCGCCTGGCGCGCGCGCTTCCGCGGCCACCTCGCCGAGATCGCGGCGCTCCATCCGCCGCGCATCCCGGTCGACCTCGACGTGCTCGCCGACATGGCCGCCACTTTGGTCGAGGGCGGCATCATGGTCTCCCGCGTGCTGCGCGACGGCGCCATCCTGCCGAAGCAGATCCTCGCCTACCGCGACCACATCCGCCTCCTGTTCCTCAGGGAGCACTGAGCGTGAGCCGGGATAGCTTGTAGGGTGCAATAGGCGCGCAGCGCCGTATTGCACCGTCCGCGCATCCGGCGCGGGCAGCTGGTGCAATACGCCGCTGCGCGGCTATTGCACCCTACAGGCGACTACAGGCTGCACGCCTTCACGCCAGCCGCACTTCACTCGCGCCTCATGACCTCGCCGACCTGCGTCTCCGCTCGCGGCGGGTTCCTTGCGACCATTCGTCCGCGGTTCGGCGCCCGGTCCGCCCCGCTTGCCTGACCGATGCCCTTCCGCCAATGTCGGCAACGTGTTAGCAGCGCGGCCGGGGATCGGCCGGGAGGGACGGGGTTCATGGGCGTATCCGCCACGGCGCAGCCGCGGGTCGGGCTGTTCGTCACTTGCCTGGTCGATTTCATCCGCCCGACGGTCGGGTTCGCCGCGGTCAAGCTGATCGAGCAGGCGGGCTGCAGCGTCGAGGTGCCGCGCCAGGCCTGCTGCGGCCAGCCGGCCTTCAATTCGGGCGACCGGGTCACGACGCGCGAGATCGCCGAGCAGGCGATCGCGACCTTCGCGCCCTACGACTACGTGGTCGCGCCGTCGGGCTCCTGCGCCGG
>JAHDYJ010000196.1 GCA_023383795.1 Burkholderiales bacterium
AAGGGGAGGCCGCGCGCCAGGGCCGCGCGGCCGAGGGTGTACATCGCGCGGGGGTCCTTCTGCCCGGCCGCGATGTCGCCCAGCAGCCTGAGCAGCTTCGCGTCCTCGAGCCCGTCCAAGTCGGCGACGAAGGACATCGCGAGGTCGCGGTTGTCGGTCGCGTAGAGCAGCTGCAGCGCCCGCGCCTGACCGGCCTTGCCGAGCGTCTCGCGCTCCGCCGTGCTCAGCGCCGGCGGCCGGCGCATCGGCGCCTTCCGCTCGCCGAGACGCGCCCGGGCGAGCTGCCCGTAATAGGCCGCGGCGTGCCGCGCGCTCGCCCGATAGTGGCGACGCGCCTCCCGTTCCCGGCCGGCCGCCTCCGCGGTCCGACCGAGCCAGTAGTCGGCACGGGCGATCGAGGTCGGATGCGTCGTGAGGGCACGGATGCGGGTGAAGTGCCGCTCGGCCGTGTCCGGATCGCGCAGGAACCGCAGCGCCACCCACCCGGCCGTGAACGGCTGGTCCACGCGCAGGCTCTCCTTCGATGGCAGCGCCGCGTCGCGCGCGATCCGGTAGGCGAGCGCCGCCTTGCCGTCGTCGAGCAGCTCGCGCACGAGAATGCGGCGCTCGATCCACCACACGTCGGCATCGCGGATCGAATCGGCGTCGTGCGGCGCCGCGAGCATGGCCTGCGCGGCGTCCGCGACCTTGTTCTTGCGCCGCAGCCACTGGATGCGGCTCAAGAGATGCACCGGGCTCGCGCGCGCCTCCTTCGGCACGGCCGCGAGCAGCGCGCCGGCATTCTTCGCCCCACGCTCGACGGCGGTACGCGCCTTCACGAGGGCGACGTGGGCCGGACCGAGCCGCTTGGCGGCGCGCATCGCGGCGCCGGTGTCCTTCGCATAGAGGCGCGCCTCCAGGCGCGCGCGGTGGTCGCCCGCCGTGAGCTGCGCGCCGAAGCTCTTGGCGACCTGCGCTTCCAGGGACGCCGAGAGAGCTTCGTCGCGCCAGACCGACCGCGCGAGGCGCCCGGCTTCGTCGTGCTCGCCCCCCGCCGCCAGCGCGCGCGCCAGCGCGAGCTTGCCGGGCGCGCCGATCGGCTCGCGATCCGCGAAGAAGGCGAGCACCGTGCCGGGCTCGTGCGGC
Source organism: Burkholderiales bacterium (assembly GCA_023383795.1). Classification (GTDB taxonomy): domain Bacteria; phylum Pseudomonadota; class Gammaproteobacteria; order Burkholderiales; family SG8-39; genus JAABRB01. Next base: position 1,126 of record JAHDYJ010000196.1, read on the forward strand.
CCGGACCAGAGGCTCGCTTCCGCGCGCCGCTGGAGGATACGCCGGCCCGGCCAGGCCGGATGGGCCTGCAGAAACGCCGCATAGCGCGAGAAACTGAGCGCGCTCGCATCCGAGCGCAGCATGAGCCACTCCAGCAGCGTCCGCGCGGCACGGTCCTCGATCCGGCTCGCGTGGTCCCTCGCGGGCTCCAGCGCGCCGTCGCGCGTGAAACGGATCGCCTCTCTCAGGCGGGCGAATTCCGCGGCCGACAGCGAGGGAAACTCGCGCGCCGGCACCGCGCCGTCGGCGATCAGGCTCGGCCGCGGCCGCGGCGTCGGAACGCTTGCGCCGGACGACGCAGCAACCGCACTGACCGCGGACGCGGCCAGGAGAGAGAGGACGACGATGGAGATCGACGGTAGGCGCGCGCGAACGACGTGAGCCATGGAGTGCTGCTCCGATGAGCGGCCGCGTGGCGATACGGCGATACGGCGATACGGCGATACAGAGAGCGCGGAACGTACCCAGGGCGATTGTCTACGAAATCGTTGAAGAAATGCAAACCCGCGCGGATTGCCGCACCGCGCACGGACTTGCCACACAATGTCCCGCCTTTGTTCTTGCACGCCGATCGATGCGTTGCGCATCCGGCGACATTGTGAGAAATTCGATTCTGTCCCGCTCGCCCCACCGACATCAGACGCTCGAGCCCGTCACGGGCGAGACCGCGAATCGCGAGCGTGGCGCCCCACCCTGTCGGCGCGTCCAGAGAAGGATCGACCGTCACCGCCCCATCAGCCAGAAGGAGGCTTCACGGCATGCGCTTCGGATTCCGGTATCGCCGCCCGCTCTCGATCGGCCGCGTCGGCCGCCTGCTGCTGGCAGGCTTGACGTGCCTGACCTTGGGGGCGATGTCGGATCCGGGTGTGGCGCGCCAGTTCGCCGAGGCCGGCACGTCGGGCGCGGCGCCCGCGGCCACGTCCCGCGAGATCCGGATCGGCGTGATCGGCGATTCGCTGGCCGAGGACCTCTGGTACGGCCTCGACAAGGTGCTGGGCGCGCGCAAGAACGTGAAGGTCGCCAAGTACGCCAAGGCCGCGACCGGGCTCATTCGCGACGACGTCTACGATTGGCAGGACGCGATTCGCGACGTCGTGCGCGAAAGCAGGTTCGACGCCATCATCGTGCTCATCGGCGGGAACGATCGCCAGTCGATCTGGATCGGCAGCCGGCGCGTCTCGCGCGGCTCCAAGGCTTGGCTGCGCGAGTACGAACGACGCGTCGCGCGCTTCATGGACGTGCTCGCCTCGACCGGCGCCCGCGTCTACTGGGTCGGCTTGCCGGCGGTCCGCTCCGAGCGGATGAGCCGCGACTACCGGACGTTCAACGGCATCTTCCGTGCGCAGGCCCGGCGCCACGGCTTCGCCTATGTGGAGATCTGGGACGACTTCATCGATCAGGACGGCGCCTACACCTCCTTCGGCCGCGCGCCCGACGGCGCGACGCGGCAGCTGCGCAAGGAGGACGGATTGCATTTCACGCCGGCCGGGAAGCTGCGGCTCGGCGAGGTCGTTGCGCGCGAGCTCGCTCGCGAGCTGGGCGGAACCAGGGTGGCGCGCTGACCTTCCGGTTCCGCAGCCTGCGGCCGGCGACGGTCGCGAGCGATTCCGCTCGGGAGGGCTGAGCGACCATGCTGTTTCCCACACTCGCCTTCGCCCTGTTCTTCACCCTCGTCTTCGCGCTCGGCTGGGCGTTGCGCGCGCACAATCCCTCGCGCAAGCTCCTGCTGCTCGGGGCGAGCTACTTCTTCTACGGCTTCTGGGATTGGCGCTTCGTCGCCCTGCTCGCCGGCAGTTCCGCCGTCAACTATCTCGGCGGCGTGGCACTGGGGCGCACCGAACGCCCGCGTGCGCGAAAGTGGATCGTCCTCGCCGTCGTCGGCGCCAACCTCGCGACGCTCGGCTTCTTCAAGTACTACGGCTTCTTCCTCGACAGCCTGACCGACCTCTTGCTGGCGCTCGGCCTGCAGCGCGATCTCCCGTTCCTCGAGATCATCCTGCCGATCGGCATCTCGTTCTTCACCTTCCAGGGCATCTCCTACGTGGTCGACGTCTATCGCGGCCATGTGAAGCCGGTCGCCGCGCCGGTCGATCTCTTCCTCTACATCTCGTTCTTTCCGCAGCTCGTGGCCGGCCCGATCGTGCGCGGCTCCGACTTCATCCCGCAGCTTGCACGGCCCGCCGAGCTCCCGCGCGTCGCCGCGATCTTCGGCTTCATCCTGATCCTGGCCGGGATGCTCAAGAAGACGGTCGTGGCGCACTACCTCGCGGTCGATCTGGTCGACCCGGTCTTCGCCTCCCCGGAATCGGCCACGAGCGCCGACCTGGTCGCGGCGCACTACGCCTACGCGATCCAGGTCTATTGCGACTTCTCGGGCTACAGCGACATCGCGATCGGCACCGCCGCCCTGCTCGGGTTCCGCTTCAAGCGGAACTTCGACCGGCCCTTCTCCGCAACCTCGCTCCAGCAGCTCTGGCAGCGCTGGCACATCTCGCTCTCGACCTGGCTGCGCGACTATCTCTACCGCACCCTGCGCGGCGACCGGCGCGAGGCGGGCTGGCGCATGCACCGCAACCTGTTCCTCACCATGCTGCTCGGCGGGCTGTGGCACGGCGCCAACTGGACCTTCATCATCTGGGGCGCGATCCTCGGCGGCGCACTGGTGCTCGAGCGCATCGTCAAGGCCCGCTGGCGCCTTCGGGAGGATGCGGCCGGGACCCGGAACGCGGCGGCGGGCGGCGTGGCGGTCGACCCGGCCCGCGCCGTGATGTTCTCCCTCATGGGCTGGCTGTTCACCTTCCACGTCTTCACGCTGGCGGCCGTGTTCTTCCGCGCGCCCGACCTCGACGTGGCGCTCACCTTCTTCAGGCAGATGTTCGCGGGATCCGGCGGCACGGAGGTCTTCACTCCCTTCCTGCTGACCCTGATCGTCGCGTCGGTGGGCGTCCAGTTCCTCCCCGGCAATACGCTGGAGCGGGCCGCGGCCGCGCTGCGCCATGCGCCGGCGCTCATGCTCGGACTGAT
>JAHDYJ010000197.1 GCA_023383795.1 Burkholderiales bacterium
GATCTCGAGGTGCAGCTCGCCCATGCCGGAGATGATCGTCTGGCCGGACTCCTCGTCGGTGCGCACGCGGAACGACGGGTCCTCCTGCGCGAGCCGGCCGAGCGCGAGCGACATCTTCTCCTGGTCGGCCTTGGTCTTCGGCTCCACCGCGACGTGGATCACCGGGTCGGGGAACTCCATCCGCTCGAGGATGATCGGCTTGTCCGGCGCGCACAGGGTCTCGCCGGTGGTCACGTCCTTCAGGCCGACCGCGGCCGCGATGTCGCCGGCGCGCAGCTCCTTGATCTCCTCGCGCTGGTTCGCGTGCATCTGCAGGATCCGGCCGATGCGCTCCTTGCGGCCCTTCACCGAGTTGAACACGGTGTCGCCGGAGTTGAGCACGCCGGAATAGACGCGGATGAAGGTGAGCTGGCCGACGTACGGGTCGGTCATGATCTTGAAGGCGAGCGCCGCGAACGGCTCGTTGTCGTCGGGCTTGCGCTCGGCCTCCTCTTCCTTCTCGGTCGTGCCCTTGACCGGCGGCACCTCGACCGGCGAGGGCAGATACTCGATCACCGCATCGAGCATCGCCTGGACGCCCTTGTTCTTGAACGCCGTGCCGCACAGCATCGGCACGATCTCGTTCGAGATCGTGCGCAGGCGCAGCCCCTTCTTCAGGTCCTCGATCGGCAGGTCGCCCGACTCGAGGTACTTGTTCATCAGCTCCTCGTTCGCCTCGGCCGCCGCCTCGAGCATCTTCTCGCGCCACTCCTGCGCCTGGTCCATCAGCGCCGGCGGGATGTCGCGCAGCTCGAAATTCATTCCCTGCGTCGCGTCGTCCCAGTAGATCGCCTTCATGCGCACCAGGTCGACGACGCCCTCGAACTTGTCCTCGGCGCCGATCGGCAGCTGGATCGGGATCGGGTTGCCGTTCAGCTTCTCGCGGATGTGGCGGTAGGACTTGAAGAAGTCCGCGCCGGTGCGGTCCATCTTGTTTATGAACGCGAGCCGCGGCACGCGGTACTTGTTCGCCTGGCGCCACACGGTCTCGGACTGCGGCTGCACGCCGGCGACCGCGTCGTAGACCATGCAGGCGCCGTCGAGCACGCGAAGCGAGCGCTCGACCTCGATCGTGAAGTCGACGTGGCCCGGCGTGTCGATGATGTTGATGCGGTGCTCGGGGAAGCCGCCGTCCATGCCCTTCCAGAAGCAGGTCGTGGCCGCGGACGTGATCGTGATGCCGCGCTCGCGCTCCTGCTCCATCCAGTCCATGACCGCGGCGCCGTCGTGGACCTCGCCCATCTTGTGCGACACCCCGGTGTAGAACAGGATGCGCTCGGTGGTCGTGGTCTTACCGGCATCGATGTGGGCGCTGATGCCGATATTGCGGTACCGCTCGATTGGGGTCTTGCGTGGCATAAGACCAGGCGGGGCGGGCTGCGCCCGCCCCGGGGAATCCTTTCGTCAGAATCTGTAGTGCGAGAAGGCTTTGTTCGCCTCGGCCATGCGGTGGACTTCGTCCTTCTTCTTGACGGCGCCGCCGCGGCCCTCCGCAGCCTCCATCAGCTCGTTCGCGAGCCGCGCCTGCATCGACTTCTCGCCGCGCTTCTGCGCCGCCTCGCGCAGCCAGCGCATGGCGAGCGCCGCGCGGCGCACCGGACGGACCTCGACCGGCACCTGGTAGTTCGCGCCGCCGACGCGCCGGCTCTTCACCTCGACCATCGGCCGCGCGTTCTGCACCGCCTGGCCGAACACCTCGAGCGGGTCCTTGCCCGACTTCGTCTTGATCGTGTCGAACGCGCCGTACACGATGCGCTCGGCGACCGACTTCTTGCCGCGCGTCATCAGGACGTTCACGAACTTCGCGACGTCGGCACTCGCGAACTTCGGATCCGGCAGGATCTCGCGCTTGGGAACCTCTCTGCGGCGGGGCATGGCGTTCTCTTTCTCGGTGCGGCTACTTCGGGCGCTTGGCGCCGTACTTCGAGCGGGCCTGCTTGCGGTCCTTGACGCCCTGGGTGTCGAGGCTGCCGCGGACGATGTGATAGCGCACGCCCGGAAGGTCCTTCACGCGGCCGCCGCGGATCAGCACCACCGAGTGCTCCTGCAGGTTGTGGCCCTCGCCGCCGATGTAGCTGATCACCTCGAAGCCGTTGGTGAGGCGCACCTTCGCGACCTTGCGCAGCGCCGAGTTCGGCTTCTTCGGCGTGGTCGTGTACACGCGCGTGCACACGCCGCGCTTCTGCGGCGAGCCGGCGAGCGCGGGCACCTTGCTCTTCTTCGGCGCGCGCTCGCGCCCCTTGGCGACGAGCTGACTGATGGTGGGCATGGGCCTTCCGTCCGTACCGGGTTTCTGGTGTTCCAGGCGAGACCGGGCCGGCAAGCGGCCGACCCGGGTCCAAAGACGCGGGATTATAAAGGGGTTTTTCGGAAAGGGTCAACCGTGCTGCGGCGCAAAAACCACCTGCGGTCGCCGGATCGCCGCGCCCGGGCGGCGGCGTTCGCGTGACCGCGCGCGTGACTTATCCTTCGGGCGCCGCCGCAACGCAGGCGGTGCCCTCAGCGGAGATGCCCGAAACGATGCCCCCAGCCCTCTTCCAGCCCATCCGCCTGCGCTCGCTCGAGCTCGCGAACCGCATCGTCGTCTCGCCGATGTGCCAGTACTCGGCGGTCGACGGATCGGCGACCGACTGGCACTTCATCCACCTGAACACGCTCGCGCTGAGCGGTGCCGGGCTGGTTCTCGTCGAGGCGACCGCCGTCGATCCGGTCGGCCGGATCACGCCGCCGTGCCTCGGCCTGTACTCTGACGCGAACGAGCGCGCGCTCGAGCGCGTCGTCGGCGCGGTCCGCCGCTACTCGAGCGCGGCGCTCGGCATCCAGCTCGGGCACGCCGGCCGGAAGGCGTCGAGCCGCGAGCCGTGGAACGGCGGTTCGCTCATCCTTCCGCAGGACGGCGGCTGGCAGCCGGTGGCGCCCTCCGCCGTACCCCAGGCGCCGGACGAGCCGCCGCCGCGCGCCCTCGCCCGCGACGAGCTGCCGGGCGTCGTCGAGGCGTTCGCGACCGCGGCGCGGCGCGCCGACCGCCTCGGCTTCGACGCGATCGAGCTGCACGGGGCCCATGGCTACCTGATGCACGAGTTCCTGTCCCCGATCGCCAACCGGCGCGACGACGAGTACGGCGGATCGCTCGAGAACCGCATGCGCTTCCCGCTGGAGGTCTTCGAGGCGGTCCGCGCGGCCTGGCCGCGCGAGAAGCCGCTCGGAGTGCGCCTTTCCTGCTCCGATTGGGTCGACGGCGGGTGGGACATCGAGCAGACGGTGGTCCTCGCGCGGGCGCTCGCCGCGCGCGGCTGCGACTGGATCGACTGCTCGAGCGGCGGCGTCTCGCCGCAGCAGAAGATCCCGCTCAAGCCCGGCTACCAGGTGCCCTTCGCCGAGCGGATCCGGCGCGAGGCGAGGATTCCGACCATCGCCATCGGGCTCATCACCGACCCGCACCACGCCGAGGAGATCGTCGCCTCCGGAAGCGCGGACATGGTCGCGCTCGCGCGCGGGATGCTCTACGACCCCCGCTGGGGCTGGCACGCCGCCGCCGCGCTCGGCGGCACCGTCACCGCACCGAAGCAGTACTGGCGCGCCGTGCCGCGCGACGTCGCGCAGAGCTTCGCCGGGACGCGGATCGGGCAGCGGTAGCGCGTCGGCGCTCAGCTCGTGCGGGCCTCGCGTCTTCGCGAAGTCCACAAGGCGGGGCGAGCCGGCCCGCGCCGCGCGCCGGCCCGCCCCGGTGACACGCCATGCCTTGCGAGGGTTTGACACCACCCGTGCACAGTCCGGCGGTGCCAGCGTCGGCGGCTGTGTCCGCCCGGCGCCTTCGGCAAAGAAAAAGGGCGGCCGCAGCCGCCCTTTGAACCGCGCAACGCGCGAGCGTCGCGCGAATCAGGCCTCCTGCTGCTGCTGGGTCTCCTCGGCCTGGTCGGCGCTCGCCGTCTCGGCGAGCTCCTGCTCCATCAGCGCCTCGGCCGAGGGCGCGGTCTTGCGCGCGTTGTGGTACGCAAGGCCGGTGCCGGCCGGGATGAGGCGCCCGACGATGACGTTCTCCTTCAGGCCCCGCAGGTCGTCCTTCTTGCCCATGATCGCGGCCTCGGTGAGCACGCGCGTGGTCTCCTGGAACGACGCCGCCGAGATGAACG
>JAHDYJ010000198.1 GCA_023383795.1 Burkholderiales bacterium
GACGTCGGCGCGGCCGGCGCGCGCGCCGCCGTCCCGGAGGAGCGGGCGGCGTGGGTGCGCGGCGCCGCGCTCGAGCCGGACGCGATGGACATCGACGTCGACGTGCTGCACCAGGGCTTCCTGCGCGGCGCGCGCGCGGCGGGCGCCGAGCTCGTCACCCGCGCCGAGGTGAGCGCGCTCGAGCGCACGGGCGAGGGCTGGCGCATCGCCACCGCGGCGGGGGCGTTCGATGCGGACGTGCTCGTGAACGCCGCGGGCGCCTGGGCCGACGAGGTCGCGCGCCGCGCCGGCCTCGCGCCGCTCGGGCTCGCACCGCGGCGCCGGAGCGCGTTCGTCTTCGCGCCGCCGCCGGACGCGGCGGTCGAGGAGTGGCCGGCCGTGCTCGCCGCCGACGAGAGCTTCTACTTCAAGCCCGACGCGCGGCAGCTGCTCGGTTCGCCCGCCAACGCCGACCCCACGGTGCCGCAGGACGTGCAGCCCGAGGAGCTCGACATCGCGCTCGGCATCGACCGGATCGCCACGGCGACCACGCTCGAGATCCGCCGGCCGGCGCGCACGTGGGCGGGCTTGCGCACGTTCGCGCCCGACGGCGACATCGTGATCGGCTTCGACCCGCGCGACGACCGCTTCTTCTGGCTCGCCGGGCAGGGCGGTTTCGGCATCCAGAGCGCGGCGGCCGCCGGCGAGGTCGCGGCGAGCCTGCTCCTCGGCATGTCGCTGCCCTCGGCGATCGCCGCCCTCGGCGTTACCGCCGGTGCGCTCTCGCCGGCGCGCCTGCGCCGCTGATCGTCACGCGCCGGTCAGCCGCCGCAGCGCCGCGCCGAGCCGCGGGTGCGCGGCGAAGCGCGCGAGGTAGGCGTCCTCGCCACGGCCGCCCTTCGCCGAGATGACCCGCGCGAGCGCGCGGCGCTCGCGCGCCGGCCAGCGCGCCGCGCCGGGCAGCACCGCGACGATCGGCGCCCAGCGCGCCCACGCGCGGCGCTCGTCGGGCCCGCGCAGGCGTGCGACGCCGAGCAGCCGCATCGCCGCGCGCACGCTCGCACGGACGGCGGCCTCGCGGTCGGCGCCGTCCTGCGCGAGGCGCGAGGCGACGCGCGCTCCGAGCAGGTCGAGGCTCGGCCAGTGCGGCGCGCGGGAGCCCGCGGTCTCGTAGTAGAGGTAGTCGCCGGCCAGGCGGGCGAGCGTCTTCGCCGCCGAGCGGTGGCGCGGATTCGCGCCCAGCCGGGCGCGCTCGGCGCGCGCGACGCGCCGCACCGCCGCGCTGCGCGGGCGGAAGCCGAGCTTGTAGTAGAACCACCACGCGCCCGAGGCGATCGCCTCGTCGTTGTCGCGGCCGAGCTGATACGGCGCGAGCGTGAACGAGGTCGCGCCGAAGAGATGCCTGAGCGCCGCCAGGAGCCGCGCGAGCACGAACGCCGCCTCCGCGCCGCGGAAGGTCTCGAAGGTGTTGTACGCGAGATCCGCGCAGCCGAAGAGAACGTGGATGTCGAGGTAGCCGATCGGCACGCCGTTCCGCAGCGTGAGCACGCCGTAGACCGCGCGCAGCGCCGGCCGGCGCTCGGGCACGACGCCGATGACCGCCCAGCCGAGGCCGTCGCCGTCGTCGACGATGCGCACGTCGCGCGGGTCGCCGTAGGCGAACGCGTCGAGGTCGCGCCCGCGCGTCGCCATCGCGCCGCGGCCGAGGTCGATCAGGCGGCGCGCCTCGGCGTCCGGCGCGCGGCGCACCGCGCGCGGCGGCCGCGCGAGCTCGCGCGCGATGTCCGGCCGGCCGCGTTCCGGCGCCTGCGTGCAAAACGCCACCGGTGCGACCGCATGATGCTCGTGCGTGCGCGACGGCGTACCCCTCGCCGGGGCGAGCACTAGCGGGGTGTCGAGAGCGTCGAAGTACGCCTCGCGCGTGAAGTCGTCGCCCGGCAGCGCCGCGACGCGCCGCACGAGGAAGGTGGCGTCCGGCGTGCGCCGCCCGCGCAGGCGCGCGAGCGCGCGCCGCGGCGCGACGTCCGCGCCGCGCAGCCACAGCGCCTCCACCGGCGTCACGAGCTGAGGCAGCGCGGCGGCGAGCCGCTCGGGTTCCTCGAAGCCGTCCCAGTCGATCGCGAGCTGCGCCGGCCAGCGCGCGGCGAGCCAGCGCGCGGTCGGCCAGAAGAACGCGTAGCGGATCGCGGTGCCCGCGATGCCCGAATCGGCGAGCGCGGCGCGATGCCGGCGCAGGTCCGCGCGGCGTTCGAACCGCGCGAGCATTCGCGCGGCGCGGGCGAGCACCGCCCGGTCGTCCGGATAGGCGCGCACGAAGAGCAGGTGCTCGTGCAGGCGCAGCACCTGCGCCGGCGTGCGCAGCCGCGCGCGCGCGAGCGCGTCGAGCAGACGCCGCTTCTCCGCGGCGCGCCCCGGACCGTAGTCGAGGCGCGTCGCCTCGAGCTTGCGCAGCAGCGCGGCGGGCGGGATGGGCATACGCGCGCGAGACGGTAGCGGCCCGGCGCCGATCCGGCAAGTCCGCGCCCGGGGGGGGCGGTCGGTCGGCCCTAGGCGGCGCCGCGCAGCGCCGGCGCGATCGACGCCTCCGCGAACGCGAAGAAGGCGCGCACGCGGGCGAGGCCCCGGTAGTCGCGGTGGGTGAGGACCCATTCCTCCGAATCGAGATCCGCAATCGGCCCGCCGAGGCGGGCGAGCTCGCGGCTCGCGTCGCCGACGAAGCAGGGCAGCACGCCCACGCCGACGCCGTGATCGAGGGCGAGCCGCGTCGCGGACACCGAGTTCAGCCGCAGCACGACGTTCGCCTTGGGGAAGTTGCGTTCCCGCCAGCGCCGCGACGGATGCTGCGCGAGCGAGTCGTCGAGCGCGACCCAGCGCGCGGCTTCGAGCGCGACGCGCTCGGCGAGGCCGCGGGCGAGCTTGCGATGCGCGTAGAGCGCCCAGCGCACCGGGCCGAGCGGGCGGCCGACGAGGTGCTCGGGCGGCTTGCGCGTCGAGCGGATCGCGACGTCGGCGTCGCGCTTGGTGAGGTCGACGAACTCGTTCGCCGCGGCGAGCTCGAGCCGGATCTCCGGGTAGCGCGCCGCGAACGCCGGCAGCCGCGGCAAGAGCAGGTCGTTCAGGACCGTGTCGGTGGTCGTGACGCGCAGGGTGCCGGCCGGGGCGGCGTCGCCGCACCCGACGCTCGACTCGAGCGCGAGCACCTCGGCCTCCACCCGCTCGGCGGCGTGCGCCGCGGCCTCGCCGGCCTCGGTGAGGAGATACCCCTCGCGGGTGCGCTCGAAGAGCTTCACCCCGATGCGCTTCTCGACCGCGCGGGCGCGACGGAACACGGTCGACGGGTCGCCGCCGAGCCGCCGCGCGGCGTCCTGCAGCGTGCGGCCGCGGGCGAGCGCGAGCACCACGCGCAGGTCGTCCCAATCGGCCAGGCGCTGCGCCCGAGTCGTTGGCGATCTTGCAATAGAAGATTTCATGTCTGCCTATTTTCTTTGCCTTCTCGCAATCGTACATTGCCTGCCGTCGCAGTTCAAACCGCAGCACCAGACGAGGAGATCGAAGATGATCGACAAGCACACCGCGCCCTACGGGGCGCTCCTTCTGCGGCTCGCGCTCGGCTCGATGTGGCTCGCGCACGCCTCGCTCAAGCCGCTGGTCTTCACCATGGACGGGTTCGCGCAGTTCCTGGTGAGCCAGGGCCTGCCGGGCTTCATGGCGTGGCCGGTGGTCCTCGCCGAGGCGCTCGGCGGCCTCGCGATCCTCGCCGGCTTCTACGGCCGCTACGTCTCGGCCGCGCTCGTGCCGGTGATGGCGGTGGCGATGTGGACGCACGTCCCGAACGGCTGGCTCTTCACCAATGCCAACGGCGGCTGGGAGTACCCGGCGTTCCTGATCGCGGCCTCGCTCGCGCACTGGCTGATCGGCGACGGCGCGCTCGCGGCGAAATCCGCGCACGGGGCGTTCCCGGGCGCGACTGCCCGCGGCGTGCTCGTCCACGGCCGCGCCTGATCCCGCTTGCGTGGACGAACAGGAGGGAACCCACACGGGGGAGGAACAGGAGGGAACCCACACGGGTTCCCTCCCGTTACCCTCCTTCCGCTGGGGTGGAATGAACAGGAGAGAACCCACGCGGGGGGGGAGGAACAGGAGGGAACCCACACGGGTTCCCTCCCGTTACCCTCCTTCCGC
>JAHDYJ010000001.1 GCA_023383795.1 Burkholderiales bacterium
GAACGGTGAACGGTGAACGGTGAACGGTGAACGGTGAACGGTGAACGGTGAACGGCCAAGAGGCAAAGACCCTCGATCAGGCTTTGTCAAGACATAGGCCGCCTTCGGCGCTACGGCGCGAGTTCACCATTCACCGCTTACTGTTCACCGCTCACCGCCTCACCACCCTGTTCCTGAGCACCCCGATCCTCTCCACCTCGAGCTCGACCACGTCGCCGGGCGCGAGGAAGCGCATGTGCTCGAGCCCGCAGCCGTCGCCGACCGTGCCCGAGCCGAAGAACTCGCCCGTGCGCAGCGTCTCGGAGCGCGAGACGTGCGCGATGCAGTCCTCGAACTTCCAGCGCATGTCCGCCGAGGTGCCGCGGCCCCATTCCTCGCCGTTCACCCGCACCGCCATCGCGAGCGCGTACGGGTCGTGGATCTCGTCGGCGGTGACCAGGCAGGGCCCCATCGCGTTCGCGTTGTCGAAGTCCTTGCCCTTGCCCGGCCCGAGCTGTCCGGGCATCTCGAGCGTCTGCTCGTCGCGCGCCGAGAAGTCGTTGAAGATCGTGTAGCCGAAGACGTGGCCGCGCGCCGCCTCGCGCGCAATGTCCTTGCCCGGCCGGCCGATGTAGCAGCCGAACTCGAGCTCGAAGTCGAGCACCTTGGAGTAGCTCGGCCAGGGCACCTCCGCTTCCGGGCCGCACACGGCGAAGCGGCTCGGGTGGTAGAAGATCGGCCGCTCGTACCACGTCTGCGGCACGGCGAGGATGCCGCGCGCCTCCATGTCGCGCAGCGCCTGCTCCGGATCCGGCGCGCTGCGCGCGCGCAGCTTCCGCGCCGCCTGGAACGCCTGCACGAGGTGCTTCTCGAAGCACAGGAAATCGCGCATCTGCGGCGGATCGGGGATCGGGGCGAGAAGCCGCACGCGCTTCGCCGGCACGAGCGCGGCCGGCGCCCGCGCCGCGTCAGCCACGAGCTCGCGCGCGAGGTCGAGCGCCGGCGCGCCGCCTTCGGCGATCGCCAGCACGCTCGCGAGCTGCGGCGCGCTCCTGCGATGGCGCGCGCGGTGCGCGGCCTGCAGGTCGACGATCAGCGCGTCGCCGTCGACGAGCGCACCGGCGAGCGGCCGCGCGCCGCGACGGCGGACGAACGTAACGAGCCTCATTCCGGTCTCCCTCGGGAAGTGCCGACGCTTTGTCAACACGCCGCGGGCTGAATATACTTCGCCGCTGCACCGAGCGCGTCCGCACCGCGCCGAAACCCCGAAAGGAGGAAACACCGATGACTACACGGCGCCTTCCGGCCGCTGTCCGCGTTACCGCCGCCGCGCTCGCATTGCTCGCGCTCCTCGTCACCGGCGCGGCGCGCGCCCAGGAGACGATCAAGCTCACCGTCGCCGCCGGCCACCCGCCGATCTTCCTGTGGGTGAAGCACATCCACGAAACGTTCATGGCGACGGTCGACGCCGAGCTCGCCAAGAGCGGCCGGTACAAGATCGCGTGGAACGAGGCCTACGGCGGGACGCTCGCCAAGATCGGCAGCGAGCTCGAGACCATGCAGCAGGGCATCTCCGACATGGGCCTGGTGGCGAGCGTCTTCCATCCGGCCAAGATGCCGCTCAACAACGTCACCTACTTCGTGCCGTTCGGGCCGCCGGATGCCAACGTGGTCACCCAGGCGATCGACTACGTGCAGGGGCTGCCGGAGCTCAGCGCGGAGTGGGACAAGTACAACATCGTCTACCTCGCCGGCTTCTCGATCGAGAACTACGCGCTGGTCACCCGCGAGCCGGTGCGCACGGTGGCCGACCTGAAGGGACGCAAGCTCGGCGGCGCCGGCCCGAACCTCAACTGGATCAAGAACACCGGCGCGGTGGGCGTGCAGGGCAGCCTGAACACCTTCTACAACGACATCAAGACCGGGGTGTACGACGGAGCGGTGATCTTCATGACCGCGGCGGTGCCGGCGAAGCTCTTCGAGGTGGCGCCGCACTACACGCGAACCGACTTCGGCGCGATGTACGCAGGCGCGGTGGCGATCAACAAGCGCCGCTGGAACGCGCTGCCGGCCGAAGCGAAGGCGGCCTTCCGCAAGGGCGCGAACGCCTACAAGGCCGCGTATCTCGCCGAGCAGACCGCGCGGATCGACGCCTCGTACGCGGCGTGGCGCAAGGCCGGCGGCTCGGTCGCCGAGTTCCCCGCGGCCGAGCGCGCCAGGCTCGTCAAGACGATCCCGAACCCCGCGAAGGAGTGGGTGAAGCAGGCGAAAGCGAAGGGCCTGCCGGCCGACAAGGTGCTCAAGGCGTACATGGATTCGGTGCGCGCGACCGGGTTCAAGTTCGCGCGCGACTTCGACAAGGAGTAGCGCGCGCCGGTCCGACGATGGCCCGTCCCGGCTTCGGCTGGCTCACGCAGGCGTTCTCGGCGGTCGGCACCGCCTGGATCCTGCTGCTGATGGCGCTGATCTGCGCCGACGTCGTCGGCCGCGGGGCGTTTGCGCGCCCGATCCTCGGCGTGCCCGAGATGGTGCAGTTCTCGATCGTCGGCATCGTCTTCCTGCAGCTTCCCGACACGCTGCGCGCGGGCGGGCTGACCCGCTCGGACGCGCTGCTCGGCCGGCTGCTCGAGCGGCGTCCGCGGGCCGGGCATCTGCTGCAGCTCGCGTATCACCTGGTCGGCGCCGCGCTCTTCGCCGTCGTGCTCGTCACCACCTGGCCGCTCGCGGTGCAGGCCTACCGCGACGCCGACTTCTACGGCTCGACCGGCGTCGTGCAGATCCCGACCTGGCCGCTGAAGGCGATCATCCTGGCCGGCTGCGCCGCGATGGTCGCGCAGTTCGCACTGCTCGCCTGGCGCGACCTCGTCCGCGCGCGCGGCGCAGCCTTGGACGGGAAGTAGGTGAGCAGCACCGCGATCGGGCTCGCCTCCGTCGCCTGCATGCTGCTCCTGATCTGGGGCGGCATGCACGTCGGGGTAGCGCTCGCGGCGCTGTCCTTCGTGGGCGTGTGGCTGATCCGCGGCGACGCCGGCGTCGCCGCGAACCTGCTCGCGCTGGCGGTGAACGACGTCATCGCCGACTACGTCTTCGGCGTGGTGCCGCTCTTCGTGCTGATGGGTCTGCTGGTGAGCGTCGCCGACATCGGCCGCGAGACCTTCGAGGTCGCGAACGATCTCTTCCGGCGCGTGCGCGGCGGGCTCGGCATCGCGACCGTCGCCGCGAACGCCGTCTTCGCGGCGATCACCGGCATCTCGATCGCCTCGGCCGCGGTGTTCACCAAGGTCGCCGTGCCCGAGATGCTGCGCCACGGCTACACGCCGCGCTTCGCGGTCGGGGTGGTCGCCGGCTCGTCGGTCCTCGGCATGCTGATCCCCCCGAGCCTGCTGCTGATCCTGTACGGCGTGATCACCGAGCGCTCCATCGGCGACCTCTTCATCGCCGGCATCATCCCCGGCATCGTGCTCGCCACCGCCTTCGGCCTCGGCATCCTCGCCATGGGGCGGTGGTTTCCCGGTTTCGTCGGCGGCCGCGCGCCAGACACCGCGGCGCCGCCGCTCCCGCCCGGCGCGATCGCGGCACGGCTCGCGCCGGTGGTCGCGCTGGTCGCGCTGGTGCTCGGCGGCCTCTACGGCGGACTGTTCACGCCGACCGAGGCGGGCGCGGTCGGCGCCGCCGGCGCGCTCGCGCTGGCGGCGGCCAAGCGCCGCCTGACCTGGCGCTCGCTCTGGAGGGTGCTGGTCGAGACCGGCCACATCACCGCCGCGATCTGCTTCCTGATCATCGCGGCGAGCGTCTACTCGCGCATGCTCGCCGTCTCCGGCGTGACCGACTTCCTCGCCACCCTGATCGTCGAGTCGGGGCTCGGCCAGGCGGGCTTCATCGCGATCTTCGTCCTCACGGTGATCGCGCTCGGCACGATCCTCGACTCGAGCTCGATCCTGCTCGTCACCGTCCCGCTCGCGCTGCCGGCGCTCGCCGGCTTCGGCATCGATCTGGTCTGGTTCGGCATCGTGACCCTGATCGCGGTCGAGATCGGCCTGCTCACGCCGCCGTTCGGCATCGCGGTGTTCGTCATCAAGGCGACGCTCGGCAAGGAGAGCCCGATCACGCTCGGCGAGATCTTCGCCGGCGCGGCGCCGTTCGCCGCGATCATGGCCGGCGTGCTCGTGCTCGTCATCCTGTATCCGCCGCTCGCGACCGCGCTGCTGTAACCTTCGGCCACTCCATTCCAACCGCCGCGAGGGCATCATGATCTGGAGAGTACGCAGGGTCGTCACCGGCCACACGCCGGAGGGCAGGTCGACGTTCGTCATGGACGGGCAGGCGCCCAACGTGGTGGAGATGAAATCGATGCCCGGGCTCGCGCTGACCGACCTCTGGGAGACGACGCGCGCGCCGGCGTCGAACGAGGGCGATGCCGATGCGGCCGCGCGCCCGGTGCGGCTGGAGCCGCCGCGCAGCGGCACCATCGTGCGCATCGTCGAGTTCCCGCCCGACACGATGTGGCGCGGCCGCGCGGACGCGCGCGAGGCGTTCGACTCGATCCAGGCCGCGCACGCGCCGGACGCGTCGTCGAGCGACCCGATGATGCACAAGACGAACACCGTCGACTACATCATCGTGCTGCGCGGCGAGATCGTGGCGATCATGGACGTCGGCGAGACCCTGCTCGGGCCGGGCGACGTGCTGATCCAGCGCGGCACCAACCACTCGTGGAGCGTGCGGGGAGACGAGCCGTGCATCATCGCGGCGGTGCTGGTCTCGGCCGCGCCGGTCGGCGGCGCCGCGAAGCGCGGGACGAAGCGCGCCGGAAAGAAGCCCGCGAGGCGGGCCGCGAGAGCCGCGCCCGGGAAGTCGGCGCGGAAGGTTGCGAGGAAGGCTGCAAGGAAGGGCCCGGCGCGCAGGCAGCGCCGCTGATCACGCAGGAGCTCGAGCCATGACGCGACGGTTCGTCGACCTTTCGATCTATCTCGAGAACGACGTGGTGTCCGACCCGGCCCCGTTCGGGCCGAGGATCGAGTACTTCGACCACGCGGCGACCTACGGCCAGATGGCGCCGTTCTTCCCCGGGCTGAAGAAGGAGGATCTCCCGGACGGCGCGGCGTGGGCGGTGGAGAAGGTGGAGCTCATCACGCACAACGGCACGCACCTCGACGCGCCCTACCACTTCCACCCGACCATGAACCGCGGCGAGCGCGCGATCACGATCGACGAGGTGCCGCTCGAGTGGTGCTTCCAGCCGGGCGTCAAGCTCGACTTCCGCGGCCTGCCGGACGGCTACGTCGCGACCGCGGCGGACGTCGAGCGCGAGCTCGCGCGCATCGGCCACGCGCTGAAGCCGCTCGAGATCGTGGTGGTGAACACCCGCGCGGGCAGCCGCTACGGCAACGACGACTACGTGAGCGCGGGCTGCGGCATGGGCTACGAGGCGACCATGTATCTGCTCGAGCGCGGCGTGCGGCTCACCGGCACCGACGCCTGGAGCTGGGACGCGCCGTTCGTCTACACCGCCGAGAAGTACAAGCGGACGGGCGACGCCTCGATCATCTGGGAAGGGCACAAGGCCGGGCGCCACGTCGGCTACTGCCATCTCGAGAAGCTGCACAACCTGGAGGCGCTGCCCGCCGACGGCTTCGTGATCGCGTGCTTCCCGCACAAGATCCGCGGCGCCTCGGCCGGCTGGACGCGCGCGGTGGCGATCTTCGACGACGCCCTGCTCGCATCGACGGAGCGCGAGCGCGCGGCGCTCGCGGCGCGCGCATGAGCGCCGGCGCGAATCCGCTCGACGGCTTCACCGTCGACCGCGCGGCGATCCGCTACGTCGGGCGCGACCTGCAGCGCCCGGAGTGCATCCTCGCCGAGCCCGACGGCACGCTGTGGGCGGCCGACGCGCGCGGCGGCGTCATGCGCATCGACCCGGACGGCACGCAGATGCTCGTCGCGCAGCAGTCGAACGCGCGCTTCGGCGCGACCGGCGACTTCGAGGCGCGCTTCACCCAGGGCACGCTGCCGAACGGGCTCGCGTTCGCGGCGAACGGCGACTTCCTGATCGCCAACTTCGGCACCGACGCGCTCGAGGTGATGACCCGCGACGGCCGCTCGCGCACGCTCCACGACACGATCGACGGCAAGCCGATCGGCAAGGTGAACTTCGTGCTGCGCGACTCGCGCGACCGGCTGTGGCTCACGATCTCGACCCGGATCAACCCGTGGACCGCCGCGATCAAGCCGGGGATCACCGACGGCTACGTGGCGCTCGCCGACGGGCGCGGCCTGCGGGTGGTGGCCGAGGGCTTCGCGTTCACCAACGAGGTGCGGATGGACGCGAACGAGGAGTGGCTCTACATCGTCGAGACGACCGGCAAGCGGATCTCGCGGATGCGCGTGGGCGCCGACGGCAGCCTGCGCGATCGCGAGGTGTTCGGCCCCGAGCCGCTCGGCGAGGGTTTCCCCGACGGCATCGCGTTCGACGCCTACGGGAATCTCTGGTGCACGATGGTCATGGCCGACCGGCTGATCGCGATCACGCCGCAGGGGGACGTGCGCGTGCTGCTCGACGACTGCAACGTCGCGGCGACCGCCGCGCTCGAGGCGAAGTTCGCGCGCGGCGAGGCGACCACCGAGGACATGCAGCGCGCGAAAGGCACCATCGCGCCCTGGATGGCGAGCGTGACCTTCGGCGGCCGCGATCTCCGGACGGCGTACATCGGCAGCCTGGTCGGAACGCGCATCCCGTGCTTCACCTCGCCCGTTCCCGGCCTGCCGATGGTGCACTGGCGGCCACGCTAGCCCGGGCCAGCTCCGCTCCGCTTCGAGGAGGGGTGGCTCCCAAGGAGCCGAGGTGGTGGCGCCGACGGCGCTGCGCGCGAACCACCCCGCCGCGCGTTCGCGCGGCACCCCACCTTGAAAAGGAGGGGACCGCCTACACGTCGACGTCGTAGTCGACGATCAACGGCGCGTGGTCCGAGAAGCGCTTGTCCTTGTAGATCCGCGTTCGCTTCGCCTTCGCCGCGATCCCGGGCGTCGCGATCTGGTAGTCGATGCGCCACCCGACATTCTTCGCCCACGCCTGGCCGCGGTTCGACCACCACGTGTACTGCTCGGGGCGCGGGTCGAGCGTGCGGAAGACGTCGACCCAGCCCGCGCTCTCGAACACCTCGGTGAGCCACGCGCGCTCCTCGGGCAGGAAGCCGGAGTTCCTCTGGTTCGAGCGCCAGTTCTTGAGGTCGATCTCGCGGTGCGCGATGTTCCAGTCGCCGGCGAGGATGAACTCGCGCCCGCTGCGGTGCAGCCGCTTCAGGTACGGCAGGAACTCCTTCATGAAGCGGAACTTCGCCTGCTGGCGCGCCTCCGAGCTCGAGCCCGACGGCAGATACACCGACACGATCGACAGCGCGCCGTAGTCGGCCCGCAGCACGCGCCCCTCAGGATCGAACTCGCGGCTGCCGAATCCGGCGACGATCCGGTCCGGCGGCTTGCGGCAATAGAGGCCGACGCCGGCGTAGCCGCGCGCCTCGGCGCAGTGGAAGTACCCTGCGTAGCCGTCCGGCATGAGAATTGCCGTTTCGAGGTCGCTCTGATGGGCCTTGATCTCCTGCAGGCACGCGATATCGGCGCGCGTGGTGCGGAGCCAGTCGAGGAATCCGCGCCGGACCGCCGAGCGGATGCCGTTGAGGTTCAAGCTGATGACTCGGAACATGTTGAATTCTAGGTATAAGTCGAGAAGGGCCGGGAACCGCGCCGCGCCCGGCCGGGGTCGGACGGGCGCGCTCGCCGGGCGCCTCGGCCGGCGCATCGCGCGAAGCCGCGGCGTGACGAAACCCGGCAGATTGCGCCGCACCGGGTACGCCGGCCCTGCCGCACTCCCCATGCGTGCCCCGCGGCGGGTGTGGAATTTTACGCAGGGCGCGGCACCCGCGGCAGCGTCACGCGCGATATCGCGGTCAAATGCCGCCAGAACGCGCATGTCACGCGGAATCCGGGCGCGCGGAGAGGCATCTCGCACGGATGTTGCTCGCCCTTCCGGGTGGCCGGATTGCGGCCTATAACGACGACACGGAGTCGCTGACAATGAATCGCGCGAAATTGCTGCTGCAGGCGCTCGCGATCGCTTGCGCGCTGCTCGCCGCGCCGGCAGCCGCGCAGAAGCTCTACAAGTACATCGACGCGGAAGGCCGCGTACGCTACACGGACCGGCCGCCGATCGACATGACCGGCCGCGCGCACGAGCAGCTGAACAGCCAGGGCACGGTCGTCAGGCGCAAGGGCGCCGCGCTCACGCCCGAGGAGATCGCCGCCCGCGAGGAGGAGCGCAAGCGCAAGCTCGAGGCGGACGCGATCGCCCGCGAGGAAAAGCGCAAAAACCTGGCGCTGCTCGCCACCTACCCGAGCCTGCAGGACCTCGAGGACGCGCACGCCCGCGCGCTCGCGAACAACACCGAGGCCTCGCGGCAGGTCGAGGTGCGGATCGCCGAGCTCAAGAAGCGGCAGCAGGCGCTCCAGGCGGACGCCGACAAGCTCGAGGAAAGAAAGAAGCCGCTGCCGGCGCAGCTCAAGCGCGACCTCTTCGAGCTGGAGTCCGACCTGCGGGCGCAGAACGAGCTGCTCGACGCGAAGAAGAAAGAAGTCGAGCTGATCAACGCGCGCTACGCCGAGGACAAGCGGCGCTATCTCGCGCTCACGGAGGCGTCGAGCCACCCGGGCAAGACCGCCTCGAACGGCGCGGCCGCGAGCCGCTGACGCGGGCGCCGCGCCCCGGCCGCGCCAGTCCGCTCACCCCGCCAGCTTGCGCTTGAGGATCTCGGCCACCTGGGCCGGGTTGCCCTTGCTCTTGGTGGCCTTCATCGCCTGGCCGACGAAGTAGTTGAACGCCTTCTCCTTGCCGCTGCGGTACTCGGCGACCTGGGCCGGATTCGCGGCGACGATCTCCTCGATGATCCGCTCGAGCGCGCCGGCGTCGGTGATCTGCCGCAGGCCGCGCCGCTCGATGATCGCGTCGGCCGCATTCTCGCCGCCGGCCTCGCCCGCCCACATCGCGTCGAAGACCTCCTTCGCGATCTTCCCGGAGATCGTGTCGTCGCGGATGCGCGCGATCAGCCGCGCGAGCGCGCGCGCGGCGACCGGCGAGGCGCCGATCTCCACGCCGGTGCGGTTCAGCGCGCCGGCGAGCTCGCCGGCGACCCAGTTTGCCGCAGCCTTCGCCTGCGCCGGCCGCTCGCCGCCGGGCTCCGCCTCCGCGAGGCCGGCGACGACCGCCTCGAAGTAGTCCGCGGTCTCGCGCGACGCGGTGAGCGTCGCCGCGTCCTGCGCCGGCAGACCGAGGTCACGCACGTAGCGCTCGCGCCGCGCCACCGGAAGCTCCGGCAGGGACGCCGCGACCTCCGCCAGCCATGCCTCGCTCACTTCGAGCGGCAGGAGGTCCGGCTCCGGGAAATAGCGGTAGTCGTGCGCCTCCTCCTTGGTGCGCATCGAGCGCGTCTCGTCGCGGTCGGGGTCGTAGAGCCGCGTCTCGAGCTCGATGCGGCCGCCGTCCTCGATGATCGCGATCTGGCGGCGCGCCTCGTACTCGATCGCGCGCTCGAGGAAGCGGAACGAGTTCAGGTTCTTGATCTCGCAGCGCGTGCCGAGCGCGGCCGCGCCGCGCGGGCGCACCGAGACGTTGGCGTCGCAGCGGAACGAGCCTTCCTGCATGTTGCCGTCGCAGATGTCGATCCAGCGCACCAGCGCATGCAGCGCGCGGGCGTAGGCGACCGCCTCGGCCGCCGAGCGCATGTCGGGCTCGCTCACGATCTCCAGCAGCGGCGTGCCTGCGCGGTTGAGGTCGATGCCGCTCATGCCGTGGAAGTCCTCGTGCAGGCTCTTGCCGGCGTCCTCCTCGAGGTGGGCGCGCGTGAGCCGCACCGCCCGCTCGGCGCCGTCGGCGAGCACGATGCGCAGCGCCCCGCCCTGCACGATCGGCGCCTCGAACTGGCTGATCTGGTAGCCCTTGGGGAGATCGGGGTAGAAGTAGTTCTTGCGCGCGAACACCGACCGGCGGCGCACCTCGGCGCCGACCGCCAGGCCGAAGCGGATCGCGCGCTCCACCGCGCCGCGGTTGAGCACCGGCAGCACGCCGGGCAGCGCGATGTCGACCGCGCACGCCTGGGTGTTCGGCGGCGCGCCGAACGCGGTCGACGCGCCCGAGAAGATCTTCGAGCGCGTCGAGAGCTGCACATGCGTCTCCAGCCCGATGACGGTTTCCCATTTCATGGCGTCAGGAGCACTTCGCGGCAGCGTCTTCGCGCGAGGACCGAAGCGTGCCCTCAAAAAGGGCGGTCGTACGAACGAGGGGCGAGCCCCTTGTACGTTCCCTCTCGGGCAAGAACGGAGTTCTTTCCGGCACGGTGCGGTTCCGCTAGGCAAACGACTGTGGTGTGCGCCGGTGCCAGTCGGTGGCCTGCTGAAACCGGTGCGCGATGCCGAGCAGGCGCGCCTCGGCGAAGTAGTCGCCGACGAGCTGCAGCCCGACCGGCATGCCGCCCGCGAACCCGCACGGGATCGACAGCGCCGGCAGCCCGGCGAGGTTGGCCGCGACCGTGTAGATGTCGTTCAGGTACATCTGCACCGGGTCGTCGACCTTCTCGCCGAGCCGGAACGCCACCGACGGCGTGGTCGGGCCGACGATCGCGTCGCAGCCCTTGAACGCCTCGGCGAAATCGCGCGCGATCAGCCGCCGGATCTTCTGCGCCTTCAGGTAGTACGCGTCGTAGTAGCCGTGCGAGAGCACGTAGGTGCCGACCAGGATCCGCCGCTTCACTTCGGGACCGAACCCCTCGGCGCGCGTGCGGCGGTACATGTCGATCAGGCCGTCGTACTCGGTCGCGCGGTAGCCGTAGCGAACCCCGTCGTAGCGCGACAGGTTCGAAGAGGCCTCCGCCGGCGCGATCACGTAGTAGGCGGGGACCGAGAGCCCCGCGTTCGGCAGGTGCACGTCGACCACTTCGGCGCCGAGCCGCTCGAGCGCCTCGATTGCGCCCTCGACCGCCGCGGCGACGTCCGCTGCGAGCCCGGCCCCGAAGTATTCGCTCGGCACGCCGACGCGCAGCCCGGCGAGCGGGCGCTCGAGCTCGCGCGCGTAGTCCTCGGCGGGCCGCTCGAGGCTGGTGGAGTCGCGGGGGTCGAAGCCGGCCATCACGTTCATGAGCGCGGCGAGATCGGCCGCGCTGCGCGCGAACGGCCCGCCCTGATCGAGGCTCGAGGCGAACGCGATCATGCCGTAGCGCGAGACGACGCCGTAGGTCGGCTTCAGGCCGCAGACCCCGCACAGCGCCGCGGGCTGGCGGATCGAGCCCCCGGTGTCGGTCCCGGTGGCGGCCGGCGCAAGGCGGGCGGCCACCGCCGCCGCCGAGCCGCCCGACGATCCCCCCGGGACGCGCCCGGTGTCCCAGGGGTTGCGCACCGCGCCGTACCACGACGCCTCGCTCGACGAGCCCATGGCGAACTCGTCCATGTTGGTCTTGCCGAGGATCACCGCGCCGGCGGCGTTGAACCGCTCGATGACGTGCGCGTCGTAGGGCGACACGAAGTTCGCGAGCATGCGCGAGGCGCACGTGCTCGGCCAGCCCTCGGCGACGAAGATGTCCTTGTGCGCGATCGGGATGCCCGTCAACGGCCCCGCTGCGCCGGCGGCGATGCGACCGTCGGCGGCCCGCGCCTGGGCGAGGCTTCGCTCCGGGTCGACCGCGATGAAGGCGTTCAGCGGCGCCCCCGGCCCCGCGATCCGGTCCAGGAAGAGCCGGGTCAGCTCGACGCTCGAGATGCGCCTGGCCGCCAGCGCGGCGGCGAGCTCGGAAATTGAGGCGTCGATCAACGGAGTGTGGAGTGAGGGGTTAGGAGTGAGGCGTCGTTTCGCAGATCATCCGATCTTTCGGGCGCCCTTGAGCGATGACGGGCACGATCCCGGCTGGCGCGGCTCGCGCCGGCAGGGCCTACTCCTCACCCCTCACGCCTAACTCCTCACTATTCAATGACTTTGGGCACCAGGTACAGCCCCGCCTCGACCTGGGGAGCGACCGCCTGGAACGCCGCGCGGCGATCCGGCTCGGTGACCTCGTCGTCGCGCAGGCGCAGCGTCACGTCGCGTGCGTGGTACATCGGCTCGACGCCGGAAGTGTCGACCGCGTTGATCTTCTCGAGCAGCCCGAAGATGCCGTTCAGCTGGGCCTGGACGGCTTCGGCTTCCTGCGGTGTCACGGCGATCCGGGCCAGGGCGGCGATGCGCATGACCTCCGACAGTGTCA
Organism: Burkholderiales bacterium; assembly: GCA_023383795.1. GTDB lineage: Bacteria > Pseudomonadota > Gammaproteobacteria > Burkholderiales > SG8-39 > JAABRB01. Next base: position 12,258 of record JAHDYJ010000001.1, read on the forward strand.
GCGACATGAATTTTTCCGCTTAAACAGGCGTTTGTATGCGCTATTATAACGTACTTTATTGCTATTCCCGCGAGGAAGAAACTCCATGTTCGGGTTCCTCAGAGCCTACTTCTCCGACGACCTTGCCATCGATCTCGGCACGGCGAACACCCTGATCTACGTGCGCGGCAAGGGCATCGTCCTCGACGAGCCGTCGGTCGTCGCGATCCGGCAAGAGGGCGGACCGAACGCGAAGCGCACGATCCAGGCGGTCGGCAAGGAAGCGAAGCTGATGCTCGGCAAGGCGCCCGGCTCGATCACCGTGATCCGCCCGATGAAGGACGGGGTGATCGCCGATTTCACCGTCACCGAGCAGATGCTCAAGCAGTTCATCAAGAAAGTGCACGTGTCGCGCCTGCTCTCGCCCAGCCCGCGCATCATCATCTGCGTGCCGTGCGGCTCGACGCAGGTCGAGCGCCGCGCGATCCGCGAGTCGGCGCTCGGCGCCGGCGCCTCGCAGGTGTACCTGATCGAGGAGCCGATGGCCGCGGCGATCGGCGCCGACCTGCCGGTGGCGGAGGCGACCGGCTCGATGGTGGTCGACGTCGGCGGCGGCACGACCGAGGTCGGCGTGATCTCGCTCGGCGGCATGGTGTACGCGGGCTCGGTGCGCGTCGGCGGCGACAAGTTCGACGAGGCGATCATCAACTACATCCGGCGCAACTACGGCATGCTGATCGGCGACGCCACCGCCGAGTCGATCAAGAAGGAGATCGGCTCCGCGTTCCCCGGCTCGGAGGTGCGCGAGATCGAGGTGAAGGGGCGCAACCTCGCCGAGGGCATCCCGCGCAGCTTCACGATCTCCTCGAACGAGATCCTCGAGGCGCTGACCGAGCCGCTCAACCAGATCGTCTCCGCGGTCAAGTCGGCGCTCGAGCAGACCCCGCCCGAGCTCGGCGCCGACATCGCCGACAAGGGCATGGTCATCACCGGCGGCGGCGCGCTGCTGCGCGACCTCGACCGCCTGCTGATGGAGGAGACCGGCCTGCCGGTGATCGTCGCCGAGGACCCGCTCTCCTGCGTCGTGCGCGGCTCCGGCAAGGCGCTCGAGCGCATGGACAAGCTCGGCAGCATCTTCACCAGCGACTGAGAGCGGGTGATGGGTGATGGGTAATGGGTGAGCGGACCGGCGAAGCTCCGACGTGCCGCCTCCTCACGCATTACCCATCACCCATCACCAGGCCATGGATCGCCAGACGCCGGCGTTCTTCCACCGCGGCCCGGCGCCGACCACCCGGGTGACGTTCTTCGCGGTGCTCTCGATGCTGCTGATGGTGCTCGACGCGCGGTTCCAGTACGCCGAGCCGCTGCGCCAGGTGCTCGCGCTCGCGGCGTACCCGATCCAGCAGGTCGCCGCGGCTCCGGTCATCGCGTACGGCCGGCTCGCGGACTTCTTCGCGAGCCGCAGCGCGCTGCAGCGCGAGAACGAGGCGCTGCGCAGCGAGCGGCTGCAAGCGGCGCCGGCCCTGCTCGCCCTCGAGGCGCTGAAAGCGGAGAACGAGGTCCTGCGCGCGACGCTCGCGGCGCGCTCGAAGCTCCCGCAGGCGTCGATCTTCGCCGAGATCGTCTACGCCGGGCGCGACCCGTTCAGCCGCAAGGTGATGGTCGACAAGGGCTCGCAGCAGGGCGTGCAGCTCGCGCAGCCGGTGATCGACGCGCGCGGCGTGCTGGGCCAGATCACGCGCGTGCACCCGCTCCTCGCCGAGGTCACGCTGATCGTCGACAAGGACCACCCGGTGCCGGTGCAGGTCGTGAGGAACGGCCTGCGCGGGGTCGTCTACGGCTCGGGCGACGGCGCGACGCTCGAGCTCCGGCACATGGCCGCGAACGCGGACGTCGAGCCGGGCGACGTGCTCGTGACCTCGGGCATCGACGGCGTCTATCCGCGCGGGCTGCCGGTCGCGCGCGTCACCGGCGTCGAGCGCGACGCGGCGGCCGCGTTCGCCAGCATCCGCTGCCAGCCGGCCGCCGAGGTCGGGCGCAACCGCCAGGTGCTGGTGCTGACCGCCGGCGAGGCCGTGCCGCCGCCGCCGGCCGCCGAGACGCCGGCGCGCAAGGCGGTCAAGCAGAAGCGGGCGCGGAAGCCGCAGTGAGGCGCGGGTGATGCACGGCGAGCGCGAGCACATCCTCCTGCCGGTGAAGGTGGGCTTCATCGCGGCGAGCCTCGCCGTGGCGCTGCTCTTCAACCTGGTGCCGTGGCGCGACCTGCGCGGCGTGCCCGACCTGCTGGCGCTGGTGATCGCGTTCTGGTGCATCCACCAGCCGCGCAAGATGGGCATCGGCATCGCCTGGGCGCTCGGCCTGGTGATGGACGCGGCCAACGGCACGCTGATCGGCCAGCACGCGTTCGCCTACGCGGTGCTCGCGTTCGGGGGGCAGGCGCTGCACCGGCGGATCCCGTGGTTCCCGCTGTGGCAGCAGGCGCTGCACGTGCTCGTGCTGCTCGTCGCGAGCCAGGCGCTGACGCTCGTCGTGCGCCTGATCGCCGGCGGCACGTTCCCGGGCTGGTGGTTCTTCGCCGGCAGCCTGATCGCCGCCGCGCTCTGGCCCGCCGCGACGCACGTGCTGCTCGCGCCGCAGCGGCGGCCGGAGATCGTGGACGAGAACCGGCCTATTTGAGTGAACGGTGAGCGGTGAACGGTGAACGGACAAATCCGGGGAGCGGTAGGCGGTGAGCGGTAAGCGGAAGACGCCGATCGCCAGCCGAACCACGGTTTCCGGAGGGCGGCCGTCAGTTGCCGCCACGTTCTGCCGCGTGCGTCGCCCACCGTTCACCGTTCACCGTTCACCGCTCACCGCTCACTGCTCACCGTTCACCGCTCACCGTTCACCGCTCACCGTTCACCGCTCACCGTTCGCCGTTCACCACCCATGAGCCACGGCTCCATCGGCCGCAACCTCTTCACCGCGGGCCCGCGGCGCCGCGGCAGCCTCGCGGCCGGCGGCATCGGCGAGTACCGCGACCCGGGCCTCGAGCTCTACCGGTTCCATCTCCGGCTGTGGGCGGCCGCGGCGATCGTGCTCGCCGCCTTCGCCGTGCTGCTCGGCCGCTTCGCCTACCTGCAGGTGGTGCAGCACGGCTACTACAGCACCAAGGCCGAGGACAACCGCATCTCGGTCGTCCCGGTGCCGCCCAACCGCGGGCTGATCCTCGACCGCAACGGCGTCGTGCTCGCGCGCAACGACTCGGCCTACACGCTCGAGGTCGATCCGCGCCGGGTGGGCGACCTCGACGCGCTGATCGACGAGATCGCCACCGTCGTCGAGATCCAGCCGCGCGACCGCAAGCGCTTCCGCAAGCTGCTGGACGAGACGAAGGGCGCCGACAGCCTGCCGATCAAGACCCGGCTCGGCGACGAGGAGGTGGCGCGGTTCGCCGCGCAGGCGTTCCGCTTCCCGGCGGTGGAGATCAAGGCGCGGCTCTACCGGCACTACCCGTTCGGCGCGGTCGGCTCGCACGTGCTCGGCTACATCGGCCGCATCACCGAGCGCGACCTCGAGCGCCTCGAGGCGGACGGGGTCGCAGCGAACTACAAGGGCACCGACTTCATCGGCAAGACCGGCGTGGAGCAGAGCTACGAGCGCGAGCTGCACGGCGTGACGGGCTCGGCACGGGTCGAGATCGACGCCAACGGCCGCGGCGTGCGCACGCTCTCCTCGGTGCCGCCGGTGGCCGGCAACGCGCTCCAGCTCACGCTCGACATCCGGCTGCAGCAGGTCGCCGAGCGCGCGTTCGGCGACTACCGCGGAGCGCTGGTCGCGATCGAGCCGGCGACCGGCGGCGTGCTCGCGTTCGTGAGCAAGCCGGGCTACGACCCGAACCTCTTCGTCGAGGGCATCGACCCGCAGAGCTGGGACGCGCTCAACAGCGATCCGGACCGGCCGCTCAACAACCGCGCTCTCACCGGCGCCTACCCGCCAGGGTCGACCTTCAAGCCGTTCATGGCGCTGATGGCGCTCGAGCTCGGCAAGCGCACGCCCGATTTCACGATCAGCGACCCGGGCTTCTTCTCGCTGCCCGGGCAGACCCACCGCTACCGCGACTGGAAGGTCGGCGGGCACGGCGCGGTGAACCTGCACAAGTCGATCGTGATCTCGTGCGACACGTACTACTACGGCCTCGCCAACGACACCGACATCGACCGGCTGCACGCCTTCCTCTCGCAGTTCAGCTTCGGCGCGCGCACCGGCATCGACGTCAAGGGCGAGCACACCGGCCTGCTGCCCTCGCGCAAGTGGAAGATGCAGCGCTTCAAGCAGCGCTGGTTCGCGGGCGACTCGATCTCGGTCGGGATCGGCCAGGGCTACAACCTCGCCACGCCGCTGCAGCTCGCGCATGCGACCAACGTGCTCGCGAACAACGGCGTCGTGTACCGGCCGCACCTGGTGCGCGAGGTCGTCGACGCACGCAGCGGCGAGCGGCGCGCCATCGAGCCCGAGCCGATCGCCACCCTCAAGCTCAATCCCAGGTGGATCTCGCTCGTGAAGACGGCGATGGTCGACGTCACGCGGCCCGGCGGCACCGCCGCGCGCGCGGGCGCCGGTGCCGGGTACACGTTCGCGGGCAAGACCGGCACCGCGCAGGTGATCGCGATCAAGCAGACCGAGAAGTACGACGAGAAGAAGATCGACGAGCGTCACCGCGATCACGCGCTCTTCATCGCGTTCGCGCCGGCCGAGGCGCCGCGCATCGCGCTCGCGGTGCTGGTCGAGAACGGCGGGCACGGCAGCGCGACCGCGGCGCCGATCGCCCGCATCGTGCTCGACTACTACCTCCTCGGCAAGCTGCCGGACAGGCCGCCCGCGCTCGATCCGACGGCGGAGGACGAGGGATGATCGCCCGCCTCTGGCAGCGCTTCACCGCCAACGTCGACGGCCCGCTCTTCGGGGTGGTCGCGCTCGTCGTCACGCTCGGGCTCTTCACGCTATACAGCGCGGTGAACGAGAACCCGGCGCGCCTGACCGCGCAGCTCACGAACATCGCGGTCGCGCTCGCCGCCATGTGGCTCGTCGCGCAGGTCCCCCCGCAGACGCTGATGCGGCTCGCGGTGCCGGCGTATCTCGTCGGGCTCGCGCTGCTCGTCGCCGTCGCGCTCTACGGCGACGTGGTGAACGGCGCGCGCCGCTGGCTGCACGTCGGCGTCACGCGCTTCCAGCCCTCGGAGATGATGAAGATCGCGGTGCCGCTGATGCTCGCGTGGTACTTCCACAAGAACGAAGCCACGCTGCGGGTGCGTGACTACGCGATCGCGGCCGTGCTGCTCGTGCTGCCCACCGCGCTCATCGCCCGCCAGCCCGACCTCGGCACCGCCGTCCTCGTGCTGGCCGCCGGCTTCTACGTGATCTTCCTCGCCGGGCTCTCGTGGCGCATCCTGGCCGGACTCGCCGTCGCCGGGCTCGCCAGCATGCCGCTCGCGTGGTCGTTCCTGCACGACTACCAGCGGCAGCGCATCCTCACGCTGCTCGACCCGTCGTCCGACCCGCTGGGCGCGGGGTACCACACGATCCAGTCCACCATCGCGGTCGGCTCCGGCGGCCTCGCCGGCAAGGGCTGGCTGAACGGCACGCAGACCCATCTCGAGTTCATCCCGGAGCGCCACACCGATTTCATCTTCGCCGTGTTCTCCGAGGAGTTCGGTCTTGCCGGCAACGCGGTGCTGCTCGCGCTCTACGTCGCCCTGATCGGCCGCGGCCTGGTGATCGCGGCGCGCGCGCCGACGCTGTTCGCGCGGCTGACCGCGGGGGCGATCAGCCTGATCTTCTTCACCTACGCCTTCGTGAACATGGGCATGGTGAGCGGCATGCTGCCGGTGGTGGGCGTGCCGCTGCCGTTCGTCTCGTACGGCGGCACCGCGCTGGTGACGCTCTTTCTCGGGATCGGCATCCTGATGGGCATCTCGCGGCATCGGAAGCTGGTGCAGACCTGAGCGGGGAGCGACGAGTGAAGAGTAGAGCGAGGCAGCGCTGGCGAGCCGTGCCCGTCGCGGGCCTCGTCGCAGTGCTCGCCGCGTGCAGCAGCGCGCCAAAGCAGCCGGACGGCGCCCCGCCGGACGCGCCGCCCGCGACGCGCGGCGGCGGCTACTACCTCGACGACGGTCCAGGAGCCAATCCGCCGCCGAACCTCGATCGGATTCCGGACGCGCAGCCGCGCGCCGAAGCGCTGCATCGCGCGGCCAACCGGCCGTACAGCGTCTTCGGGCGCGACTACGTGCCGATGCGGACCCTCGCGCCCTACAAGGAGCGCGGGGTGGCGTCCTGGTACGGCCGCCGCTACCACGGCCAGCGCACGTCGATCGGCGAGATCTACGACATGTACGCGATGACGGCCGCCCACCCCACGCTGCCGCTGCCGAGCTACGTGCGCGTCACGAGCCTCGCCAACGGCCGCACGGTCGTCGTGCGCGTGAACGACCGCGGGCCGTTCCTCGGGGGCCGGATCATCGACCTTTCGTATGCCGCCGCGTACCGGCTCGGCTACATCAACCAGGGCTCCGCGCCGGTGGAAGTGGAGCTCATCCTGCCCGGGCAGACGCCGGCGACGACGGTCGCGACGCCCACCCCGGCGGCGCCGGCGCCGGTCGATCGCGCATCGGTCGACGGCGCGTCCGCTGCGCCGGCTTCCGCGCCCGCGCCGATCGCGGAAGCGCCGTCCCCCGCCGCGATCGCCACCGCGACGGCCCCGGCGACCGCGACGCCGGTCGCGCCGATCGCGGAGGCCGCGAACGGCGTGTTCGTGCAGCTCGGCGCGTTCGCGGCGCCCGAGAACGCCGAGCTCTTCCGCACGCGCCTCGCGACCCAGGCCGCGTGGCTCGGCGACGCGCTGCGCATCGACAGCCGCGACGGCCTGCACCGCATCCAGGCCGGCCCGTACGGCGACCGCATCGAGGCGCTCGCCGTCGCGCAGCGCATCCGCGAGTCGCTCGAGGTCGTGCCTGTCATCGTCGTGAAGTAGCGGCGGCCGAGCGGGCGGTGCGCCGACGTGCGCGCGTCGGCGCGATTTACGGTCCTGCCGGTCCTTACCCGCGCGCGGGACCTCAACCCTCTGAGCGGGCGAGAGTTTCCGAGGCAGCGCGGGTGTTGCACGCTCCTTGCTTCCACTCTTTGGCAAACAGCGCAGTACAGAACGAGCAAGCGCGGGGAGGTCATCGATGAATCGCGTACTCCGAGTCCTGGCGGCCGGCGTGGGGCTGTTCTGGGCGGTTTCGAGCGCATCCGCGGCGACCATCAACCTGAGCGGCACCATCCGCGACTTCCTCGACACGCATCCGGATTTCGAGGACGGGATCGCGGTCGATCCTGGCATCGTGCTGCCCACGCTGGGCGGGGACAAGAAGCCTGTCTACGCGGGCCTGGCGGGCAACCCCACCACGCACGGCCAGGCGGCGTTCGATCAGTGGTATCGGGACGTTCCCGGCGTCAATCTCAGCGCGCCGCTCGTGATCACGCTCGACAACACGATCACGCCCGACCCGACCGTCTACACGTACGCGAACAGCGCGTTCTTCCCGATCGACGGCCAGCTCCTCGGCAACCAGGGAAGATCGCACAACTACCACTTCACGTTCGAGATCCACAGCCAGTTCACCTACCAGGGCGGCGAGACGTTCACCTTCACCGGCGACGACGACCTCTGGGTGTTCATCAACGACACGCTCGCGATCGACCTCGGCGGCGTGCACGGCGCGCTCACGCAGTCCGTGAGCCTCGACAGCGTCGCGGGCGCGCTCGGCATCGTCGTCGGCGGCACCTACGACTTCGATCTCTTCTTTGCCGAGCGGCACACGACCGCGTCGAACTTCCGTATCGACACGTCGATCAGGCTGACCCAGTCCGTGCCGGAGCCTGCCACGCTGGCGCTCATCGGTTTGGCGCTGGCAGCGCTCGGCTTCAGCCGCCGATCCTTCGCCTGAGGCGCCGTCCCACTTGCCCTTCCCCCTGGGCGGGACGGATGGGCTATGACGGGTGTCGCCCGGCTTTACGCTCGGGCGTCGCTTGGCCCGACACTGGTGATAGAATCCGCTTGGTAGCAAAGGGTTAGTGGGATTGGCCCCGCTGTTGCTTCTCCTGTACCTGCCCGACCGGCTCCAGTCGCCGCTCCCGACGAGCGCGCGGCGCGCCGAGGCAACAACGAGAAGACTGCGAAGACCCAGAGGAGGCCTCCGCGAGGCGGTTCAACGCGGAGCCGGGGGTGTTTGAGAGGTGGCCTCCTCGAGAGGTCACCGATTTTTCACTGCGCAGCAAAGGCCACGGGCAGATACCGCGATAATCGCTAGGACGACGCCGGCTGCGCAGGCGGCAGTGCGGTGTGAAGAAGTACCGGGACCGCCCTTGGGCAGGCCACCTCCACCTGGGGTCGCGGTCCATTATTACAGCGTCATACGGCGGCGAGCGACCCGCTCCGGCGAACGAACGAAGAGCGGGCCCGTCGCAGGTCAACGCGCGGAGACGGATGGCGAGGAAGGCACGGCCTTGTCGCGCCGTCGCGGACGTAAGGGGGGTGTGCAATGCCTGCTGCACCAGCGCTCGACCTCCGGGAAGGTTTCCGTTCCCGATTCGAGGTCGTTCCGGCGATCTCCGACGACCTGGTCGAGGAGGTCTATCGCGTCCGCCACCGGGTGTACTGCGAGGAGCTCGGCTTCGAGGCCGTGCGCCCCGACGAGCTCGAGCGCGACGAGTACGACAACCAGGCGGTGCACCTCCTGCTGCGCCAGGCCGGCACCGGCGAGCCGGTCGGCTGCGCGAGGCTGGTCCGGACGAGCCCGCTCGACCCGCACTCGCCGCTGCCTTTCGAGCGCTACTGCGCGCCGAGCCTGGACCGCGCCATCGTGGATCCGTCGATGCTTCCGCGCGGGACGATCGCGGAGGTGTCGCGCCTCGCGGTGATGAGCCCGTACCGCCGGCGCAGGGGCGAGTCCGCGCAGCCGGCGCCGGTGTCGGAAGGCGACTTCGGCACCGCGGAGAACCCGCGCTTCCCGTACATCCTCGTCTCGCTGTATCTGGGCATCGTCGCGATGGCAGGCATCCACGGCATCGAGACGCTGTTCCTCCTGACCGAGCCGCGACTCGCGGCGCACTTCGCGAAGCTCGGCGTGAAAGTGCGGCAGATCGGCACGCCGATCGAGCATCGCGGCCTGCGCATCCCCTCGATGATGAGCGTGAGCGGCATCGTGAGCGGACTGGACCCCTACGTCCGGCCGCTCTACCTCGAGGTGATGGAGGCCGTTGCCCGCTCGCTGCGCTCGCGCGACGCCGAGCCGCCGACGATGCACTGAGCGCGCCACCCTCCCGACGAGCGCCGCAGCGATGGTCCCACGGCTACCATCCGGATTCGCGGCCCGCCGAGCGCGCGGCGGCCGCACCGCACCCGGAGGTCGCCCGCGATGCTCGACGTGCTGTTCGTTGCGAAGAAGCTGGCCGGCATGCTCGTCCTGCCGCCGACCGGCCCGCTGCTCCTGGCGCTCGCCGGACTGCTGCTCATGAGGCGGCGCCCTCGCCTCGGCAAGGGATTCGCCTGGCTCGGCGTGGGCGCGCTGCTCCTGCTGTCGCTCCCGGCGGTCGAGAGCGGGCTGTCCTGGCTGCTCTACCGCGGCGGCGCGCTCGAACAGAGCCGGGCGCAGGAGGCCGAGGCCATCGTGATCCTCGGCGGCGGCCTGCGTCGCGAGGCACCCGAGTACGGGGGCGACACGCTGGGGCGGTTGACGCTCGACCGGGTGCGCTACGGCGCCCGCGTCGCACGGCAGACCGGCCTGCCCGTGCTGGTCACCGGGGGCTCGTTTGCGGGCAGCGCGGCCGAGGCGGACGTCATGGCGCGCGCGCTCGAGGACGAGTACGGCGTCGCGGTGCGCTGGCGCGAGCGCAGGTCGCACAACACGCACGAGAACGCGGTTCTCTCGGCGGAAATCCTCCGGGCCGCCGGGGTCCGGCGTGTGCTCCTCGTTTCGCACGCCTTCGACGTTCCCCGCGCGGCGGGCGAATTCGAGGCGGCCGGGATCCGGGCGATTCCCGCGCCCACCCACGTCGCAAGCTTCGCGGTCGAGGGCCCGCTCGACTTCGTGCCGAACATGGCCTCGCTCCACGGCAGCTACTACGCCTGCTACGAGCTCCTGGCGAACGCGGCGCGGTCGGTCGGCCTCTAGGCCCGGGTGATGCAGGCTCGTTCGGCACATGCGGCCAGGATCGCTTCCTTTCGCCGACGGCGTGATGTGCCTTGCACCGCAAGCGCGAGCCACGGGTGTAGACTGCCTTGCTTGGAAGCCTTTCTGCAGCACCCTCCGGACGCGAGCGTTGCATGAAGAGAGACTCCGTCTGGAAGCTGATCGACCGCCTGCGTTTGCGGCGGGGGGTGCCCGACGTGCCGGCGTCGGCCCCGGGTCCCAGCGAACCACCGTCCCATGTCGGCACGACCGGGCTCACCGTCTTCGACGACATCGCGCTCAGGCTGCGCAACCTGACCGTCGAGGAGCTCGACGCCTCGCAGGGCGACCCCGGCCAGCTGCCCGGCGCATTCAAGATCCGCCTGGCCAAGTCGCGCACGCTCGGCACCGACGCCGGCACGCTGGTCGACCGCGGCTACACGCGGCGCGGCTATCAGACCTACAGCGGCGGCGAGACCGACCCGAACCTCTTCACCTTCGTCGCGTACGACGAGGGCAAGCTCACGGGCACGGTCAGCATCCGCATCGATTCCGAGCGCGGCCTGGCGGCCGACGAGCTCTACCGCGAGGAGATCGACGAGCTGCGTCACGCCGGCTGCAAGATCTGCGAGTTCACCCGGCTCGCGCTCGACATCAAGGTGGTCTCGAAGCCGGTGCTCGCGGGCCTGTTCCACACCGCCTATCTCTTCGCCGCCAAGGTGCGCGGCTGCTCGTTCGCGGTGATCGAGGTGAACCCGCGGCACGTCGCGTTCTATCGCCACGCGCTGCGCTTCGAGCCGATCGGGCCGGAGCGGATGAACCGCCGCGTGAACGCGCCGGCGGTGCTCCTGTGCGCCGCCTTCGACACGATCGCCGACGGGCTCGCGAAGTACGCCGGCAAGCCGAACGAGCCGGGCGGCACGCGCAGCCTGTTCGTCTACGGCTTTCCGAAGAAGGAAGAAGCGGGGGTGCTCAAGCGCCTGCGCGAGCTGGACGAGAGCTCGAAGTCCTGAATCCGGTCGCGTGACGTGACACCGTCGTTCCCGCGCGAGCGGGAATCAGGGGGCTGCGGGCGGGTGGACCCGATGGATCCCCGCTTGCGCGGGATGTCGGCGGGCACGGCGACAAAGGCAAGCGGGGGCGCTCGACGAGGCGCCCGCGCGTCGTCACAGCCGCTTGAGATAGTCCTTGGTGAAGATGCGGTCGGGGAGGTCGCGCGGGGTCATGTCCGAGTACTCGAGCACCGAATGCTCGCCCTGGCGCAGCGCGTCCTCCATGACGAGCCGCGTCGGGCGCACCTCGCCCGCCATCTTCTGGTAGCCCTCGTAGCGGCACGTCTTCAGCAGGCGGTTCGAGAGCGAGTAGAACTCGGCCTTGTGCGGATGGAACGTCTTCTGGTTCACCCAATACTTCACGCGGCTGTAGGTCACGCCGCGATCCACCGCCGTGAGCTCGAGCACGTGGTAGCTCTGCCCGCCGATCTGCTCGCTCGCGACGATGCGCGGCGTGTAGTCGCCGGCGAAGTTCGCGCGCGCGATGTCGCCGTTCGACACTTCTCCGGTCAGACGCTGCGAGAGCGCGAGGCGCACGGGCTGCGACACGTTCGGGAGGAAGACCCAGAGGTCGCGGTCCTTCATCAGGATGATCTGACCGCGCTCCGACGCGGGCTCGGTGATCATCACGACCGTGTTCTCGTTGCCCTTCGAGAGCACGCGGTAACGGCGCATCTCGGTGGCCTGTCCCGCCTCGAAGTTGCTGATGGCGACGTCGACCTGGAAGCCGCCGGCCGGAAAGCGGACGCGATCGGCGCGCTCGACGATGGACTTTGCTAGTTTTTCATCTTGAGAAACAATGGATTGTGCTTCTGTATTGAGAAAGTACATGAAACCGGCAACAATGCCGGCCACGTATGCGAGCCAGACTGGGATACTGCGGTCGCGAGAGGCGCGGGCGTTCATGGCGTCTCGGTTCCTCCGCTGGAAACGCCGCTAGTATAGGCAGCGCGGAGCGGCCAAGCCATGAGCCTCGTGCGCGTCGAGAACGTCTCCAAGGAATATCTCCTCGGCGAGCAGCGGGTCGAGGCGCTCAAGAACGTCACGCTCAGCATCGAGCCCGGCGTCTTCATGTCGATCGCGGGTCCGTCGGGAAGCGGCAAGTCGACGCTGCTCAACCTGATCGGCTGCATCGACACGCCGACCAGCGGCAGGGTCATCATCGACGGCGAGGACGTGAGCGACCGCACGCCCGACCAGCTCGCCGACCTTCGCGCGCGCACGATCGGCTTCATCTTCCAGACCTTCAACCTGCTGCCGGTGCTCTCGGCGGCGGAGAACGTCGAGTATCCGCTGCTGCAGTTCCCGGAGCTCTCGAAGGCGGAGCGCATCCAGCGCGTGATCCATTACCTGGGCGTGGTCAAGCTCACCAAGTACGCGATGCACCGCCCCAACCAGCTCTCGGGCGGCCAGCGCCAGCGCGTCGCGATCGCGCGCGCGCTCGCGACGCAGCCCAAGATCGTGCTCGCCGACGAGCCGACGGCGAACCTCGATCACCGCACCGGCGATGCGATACTCGAGCTGATGAAGGACATCAACCGCGAGTCCGGCACGACGTTCATCTTCTCGACGCACGACAAGAAGGTCATGTCGAAAGCCGACCGTCTGGTGCGGATCGAGGACGGCCAGGTCCGCCTGCTCGGCATCCGCGCGCCGGACGCGAAGTGGCAGCTGGTCGACGAGCGGCGCAGACGCGAGAAACGGGCGTGAGACCATGACTGCCAGCGAAGAAGAACGCGAGACGAAGGTGAATCCGCCGGTCCGGCGAGGCTCGAAGGCCTCGCGAGGCTCGTCATCCCCGCGCAGGCGGGTATCCGGAGCAGCCGCTGCGATAGTGGCAACGTCCGCGCTCTCGATGCCCGTCATGACGCACGCCGCCGACCCGATGGCGGCGATCCGCTACGACGAGGCTTCGAGCATGCCGGCGCCGGAGTTCGCGCCCGTCGGGTCGGGCGGCGCCGGCCTGCGCGCACCTGCAACCGTCCTCGCCCAATCGCGCGACGAGCTCTTCGGGCTGCCGCCGGCGAAGCCCGCGCCCGACAGGCCGGCCGCCAAGCCCGAGCCCGACCGCGGATTCCGCCTGAGCGGGTTCTACGGCCTCCAGCCCGCGTACACCTACGCCAAGCCGACGCACTGGTCGCGCGCGGTGAACCGCTTCCAGCTCGAGGCAACCGGCAGTCTGGGCAACCAGGTGAAATGGAAGCTCGGCGGCCGCGCGGACATCGATCCGGTCTACTACGGCTCGGACTTCTACCTCGACCGGGTCAAGCACGATCAGCGCACCGACTTCTTCTGGCGCGAGAACTACATCGACTTCGGCGTCGGCGACTGGGCGTTCCGCGTCGGCGCGCAGCAGATCGTGTGGGGCGAAGTGGTCGGACTCTTCTTCGCCGACGTCGTGTCGGCGCGCGACCAGCGCGAGTTCGTCCTGCCGAGCTTCGACATCATCCGCATTCCGCAGGGCGCGGTGCGGGCGGAATACTTCAAGGGCGATTCGCACCTCGAGCTCGTGTGGATCCCTGTGCCGGCGTTCGACAATATCGGCAAGCCGGGGTCCGACTTCTACCCGGTCCCGCTCCCCTCGCCCACGCCCGAGGCCGCGGCCAACCAGTTCCTGGACCCGAACCGGCCGGCGCGCACGCTGCGCAACGCCAACTACGGGCTGCGCGCGAACACGCTCATCGAGGGCTGGGACCTCGCCGCGTTCTACTATCGCAGCTACAGCGCGCAGCCGACCTTCTACCGGCTGCCCACCGCGGCCGGCCAGCCGCTGCTCTTCGAGCCGCGCTACGACCGCATCTGGCAGGCGGGCGGCACGCTCAGCAAGGACTTCCGGACCTTCGTGCTGAAGGCCGAAGCGATCTACACCGGGCCCCGCAACTACGCCTCGAACGATCCGACCGCGCCGCAGGGCGTGCTCGAGCGTCGCGCGTTGGACTGGATCGTCGGCATCGACGTGCCGTTCCAGAACGATGTCCGGCTCAACGTTCAGGGCTTTCAGCGCCTCTACTTCGGCGGCAGCGACGATCAGATCGCGCTCGACGCGGGGCGCTTCGGCGCGAGCGTCCTGATCTCGGGGAAGATCGCCAAGCTGGAGCCGCAGATCCTCTACATCCAGACCTTCGGCGGCGGCGGCGGGCTCATCCGACCGCGCGTCGATTGGCGCCTGACGCCGAACACCCGGCTGGGCTTCGGCGTCGACATCTTCACCGGCCCGATCGACGGTCTCTTCGGCCGCTACGACAACCGCGACCGGATCTACTCGGAGCTGCGGCACGACTTCTAGAACCTATCTCAAAATGCGAATGCGGTCGCGAAAGTGGGGATCTACAAGGGGTGGTTGGGAAGGGAAGGGTCCCAACCCTTCCCTCGGGCCCCTTGTTCGTTCGGGGATTTACAAGGGGCAATCTGCCCCTTGTTCGTACGACCTCGGTTCGGGAAGAAAGCACGGCCGCGATTTTGAGATAGCTTCTAGAACCTTATCCCGAGCTCGTCGCTGACTCAGGCCGGCGCGACTTGCTGCGCACCGCCCGTGCGGGCGAGGCCGACCGCGGCGAGGCGCTGCTCGAGGGCCGCGGTCTCCAGTCGCATCAGCACCGAGGGCGCGCCGACGCGCGAGCAGAGGCGCTCGCCGGCCGCCTCGATGAATCCGAGCGCCCGCCGGTAGAACGCGACGTGGCGCGGATTGACCTCCACGAAGACGTCGGTGGCGCGGTGGATCCGGACCGCGAGCAGATATGCAACGCTGAACAGCGCCGCCAGAACGGACCGGAAGTCCACGTCCGCGTCCACGGCGAGCCTGGTGAGCTCGCACACGCGTCGGCCTTCCGCGCGCACGGCGGCCAGCTCGACCGCGTATGCCCCTTCGGCGAGCAGACCGCCGGGGCCGTCCAGGCGGAGGGTCATCGTCCCGACCGTGGCCCCGCTCGGATCGCTCGAGATGAAGGTGAACTCACCGCCGGCCGAGCCGCCGGGCGCCGGCGCGGCGATCGACTTCGCCTCGACCGTGTAGCCGCGACCGGCATAGCGGCGCGCCACGAGCTCGCCGGCGGCCAGAAGCTCAGCCTCGGAAAGAGCGATCGTCGTGAAGAGGTTGCGTGCAACCCGCGCGCACGAGGCGATCGGCACAGGCGGCGGCGGCGCGACGCCCGCGCGCGGGTCGGCCGCTCTGCCTCGCATCAGCGCGGCGAAGAGCACGTCGGCATTCATACGCTCGCACAGCGCCGCAAGCTGATCGAGCGGCACATCGAGAAGATGCATCGCGGTTCCAGCGGGGGGAAGGGCAACGGCCGAATGCGTTCGGCTTCTGCGCCCGCCCGAACGCAAGAATGAGGCCAGGAGGAAAACGCGTGCGATTTCAGAAAGTTGACGCCATGAGGCGCAGGGAAGTCGAGGCCACCGCGTCTCCACACGCCGACAGCGTCGGCGCGGTTTACAAGCCAACCTCTTGATTTCTTGGGCAGTCGTGGCGTGGTCTCAGGACGACAGACGTGACGCCACGCGCCTCCGCTAGCACAACCGTTGAAAGATGCCGCCGCCGCAATTTCCTTCGAGGAAGCAAGCGCGCGACCCAAACCCCGGTCATGTCAACAAAGGGGGATCGCCTCCCGCGCAAAGGCGGAGTTTTTTCAGCAAGCTGTCAATGCAAGGTCGGGTGCTCGGGGTAGCCCGCTGCGATCTCGTCGAGAATGACGCTGTAGAGCGGCCGCACGAAGAAGCGCAGGCCGTGCTCGATCTCGTCCACGCTCATCATCGCCGGCACGCGCGTGCCGCGATGCTCCACGGGCGCGCCGACCGGACGCACCTTGACGCCGAGCCTGCCGAAGTGAGTCGCCAGGCGCGGCTCGGTGAGCACGAAGAGCGTGTCGACCCCGAGCCGGCGCGCGAGCGCGACGATCCCGAGGTAGAGCCCGACCTGGATGTACGGGAAACGCGGACGGTCCTTGCTGCCGAAGTTCATCTGCGCGACCGCATCGGCGGTCGTACCTTCCCCTTTGCGGCGGCGGTACGCGCTGACGATCGCGAGCCGCGACACTTCCGCGACCGCCGATCGCGGCATCTTCGTGGGGTCGGCAACGTTCCGGTCGAGCATCGCGCCGCAGGTGCGCTCGAACGGAAGCGGGTAGTAAGGATCTCCGGGCCGCGCCAGCACCAGGCGCGCGCAGCCGACGTAGCCGTCCTCGGCAACGCTGCGGATCAGCAGATGGATCGAGTGCGCGTCGTACTCGTCCTTCTCGCGCCGGTCGGGCCGGACCGGCTCGAAGCCGAGCTCCTCGCAGTAGACGCGGTGGCGGATGCCGTACACCTCGTCCTTGAGCTCGTCCGAGAGCGCCGGCGCCACCTCGAAATAGCGCTTGAACCCCTTGCCGAGGTTAACGGACTCGAACCACGCCATGCCCCCTCCTCAGAGCGCTCGTGCGGCCGACCGGACGAATGTAGGCGAGCGTCGCCGACCGGGGACGTGCAAAGTTCCCGCAGTTGACAAGTTTTCACAATCCGGCCGATCCCCCCGCGCCGGCTGCGCGCTGCGTGGGCGTTCAGACGTTCTCCCGCAGCGCATCGACCACGCTCCGGCGCGCGACGCGAATCGCGGGGGCGATCGAGGCCGCCACGGTGGCCAGCACGCCGACGACGAACGAGGTCAGGATCACTGCGGGGACGACGCGGATCTGCGCCGTGTAGCCGACGTCCGCATTCGGCGGCGGCGGCATCGAGATCCCGACGTGGGAGATGACCAATGCAAGCAGCATGCCGAGCACCGCTCCGGTGACCGCGCCGGCCAGGCCCAGCAGCGCGTTCTCGATCACCACGAGCACGAATACGCTGCGCCCGCGGTTTCCCAATGCGCGCATGGTGCCGAACTCTCCCATGCGCTCGAACACCGTCAAGTTCACCGTGTTCGTCACGCCGAGCAGGACCATCGCGAAGATGATCAGCTGCAGGACGCCGAATTGTCGCTCGTAGAGGTTGACCGTGCTCTCGTAGAATGCGTTGAGCTCCTGCCAGGTCTTCGTCTCCAGACCGCGCGCGGCGACGTCGGACTGCAGCCGTGCCGCCATCACGCCGGTATGCTGCGTCCGCCACAGCGAGACGACGAGCACGTTGGCGCCCGGCGTGTCGAGCAGCTCCTGCGCGGCCGCGAGCGACACGCGCACCGCGCGCGCATCGTACTCGCGGGAGAAGGACTGGAACACGCCGACGATGCGAAGCTCGAGCGTGTTCATCGCGCCGCCGCCGGTGGAGGCGACCAGCGTCGCGTGATCCCCGGGTTTCAGGTTGAGCGCGCGGGCGACGCCGTATCCGAGCAGCGCCCCGTCGAGGTCGTCCGCCTGCAGCGCGCGTCCCTGGACGATCTTCAGATAGGTGCCCAGCTCGGCCTCCTTGTCGGGCTCCACCCCCTCCCCGACGACCGGGACGTCGCTGCGGCCGTTGCTCAGGAGGCCGGTGAGGCTGAGCCGCGCCATCACGTTCTGGACCTCCGGATGCGCAGCCGCCCGCTGCTTCTCCGCCTCGACGTCCGCGATCAGGAACTTCTCCGGCGACCGCGAGCCGGCGGTGAAGTAGCCCGCCTTCGCCACCTGCAAGTGGCCGGAGTGCGAGTGGATGATCGCCTCGCCCAGCTGGACGTAGATGTCCTGGACGAAGCCGCCGCTCAGGACCAGCGCGGCGACGCCGAACGCGACGGCGCCGAGCGCCATCCCGGTCCGCGCCTTCTGGCGCCACAGGTTACGCGCCGCCAGCCGGCCGACGAGCGCGGCCTCAGCGATTATGGCGAAGCGCATCGACGATCACCATGCGCGATGCCTTCCAGGCCGGATAAAGGCTGGCGGCCAGCGCGGTCACGAGCGCGAGCAGGAACGCCTCGGACATGAGCCCGCCCGTCACGAGGATCTTGCCGCTGAAGCCGCGCGCCATCCCGGGCGGCGGCGGCATCGGAATGCCCACCCAGGAGATGAGCTCGGCGAGGGTGAAGCCGACCACGATTCCGCCGACGCCGCCGATCGCGCCCAGGAGCAGGCCCTCGA
Source organism: Burkholderiales bacterium (assembly GCA_023383795.1). GTDB lineage: Bacteria > Pseudomonadota > Gammaproteobacteria > Burkholderiales > SG8-39 > JAABRB01. The sequence continues at coordinate 30,507 of JAHDYJ010000001.1, forward strand.
GCACGATCTGGCTGAGCACGCGGATGCGCGGAACCCCCAGGGCGAGCGAGGTGCCGATCTCCCCGGTGCGCTCCAGGACGCTCATCGTCATCGTGTTGGCGATGCTGAGCACGATGATGACCGCGACGATGAGCTTCATGACCGCCACCTGGCGCGAGAACAGCTCGACCGTCTTGTTGTAGAAATCGGCGAGCTCGTACCACGGAATGACCTGCAGCTCGCGCGCGGGGAGCTCCCGCCGCAGCTCCGTCACCACCGCCTCCGTACGCTCGGTCCGGTCCAGCAGCAGGACCCACGTGTGCGAGCCCTTGACGCGCAGGAGCTCCCGCGCGACGGCGAGCGGGACCCGGAGCGCGGCGTCGTCGTATGCCTTGGTCACGGTCGAGAAGAGGCCGCGCACCTTCACCTCGACGGCATTGATGCCGCCCGAGCCAGTGGTCGCGAGCAGCACCACGGTGTCTCCGACCTTCGTCCCGAGATTCGCGGCGAGTCCCCATCCCATGATGATGCCCTTGGGATCGTCGACCGACAGCCGCTCGCCCGCGATCATCACGACCGACGAGTTGAGCTCCTCCTCGCGCGCCGGATCCATGCCTTCGCCGAGGAAGGAGAGCGTCGCGTCCCCGAAGCTCGCCAGACCGCTGAACGCGAGCCGCGGCGCGACCGTCCGCACGCGCTGATCCTGCTCCAGCTTCGCGAGCACCGGAGAGGTTCCCGGCAGCAGATGGGCGAACGGATCGGCGGTCCCGGACTCGAGATAGCCCGGCTGCATGATCTGGACGTGCCCGAGGCGCGAGCGGATCGTGCCTTCCCGCATGCCCCAGAACACCCACTCGATGAAGCCGCCCGCGAGCAGCAGTGCGATCACGCCGAACGCGACGGATGCGACGCCGATGGAGCTGCGCCGCCGCTGGCGCAACACGTTGCGCATCGCCAGCCAGCCGTCGATCTTCAGGGCTTCCGCGCTGCGGGCGAGCATCAGTGCCACCGACCGGGCTCCGAGGGGCGACGGAAGTCGACCCAATGACCGCCCGAGCGTCGCTTCGCCGGGCGCGCGAATAGTATCATCGGCGCCAGACGCGACGCAGTCGCCGCCATGGGCTCCGGCACCGATCCGACCACCTCGCATTTCGACTACCCGCTTGCGTTCTCGCGCAACATCGGGTGGGTCACCGACGCCGAGCAGCAGAAGCTCCGGCGCGCGCGCGTCGCGATCGCCGGGCTCGGCGGCGTCGGCGGCGCGCATCTGCTCGCGCTCGCGCGCCTCGGCATCGGCGCCTTCAACCTCGCCGAGGGCGACGTGTTCGAGGTCGCGAACTTCAACCGGCAGGTGGGCGCGACGGCGAACACCGTGGGGCGGCGCAAGCTCGACGTCATGGCGGAGATGGCCCGGGACATCAATCCAGAGCTCGATCTCCGGCTCTTCCCGGACGGCGTCACGCGCGACAACGTCGCGGCGTTCCTGGAGGACGCCGACATATACGTCGACGGCCTCGACTTCTTCGCCTTCGCGGCGCGCGGGCTCGTGTTCGAGGCGTGCGCGTCGCGCGGGGTCCCCGCGGTGACCGTCGCGCCGCTCGGGATGGGCGCCGCGCTGCTCACCTTCCTCCCGGGCGGCATGACCTTCGAGGAGTACTTCCGCTGGAAGGGATGCTCGGAGGACGAGATGGCGCTCCGCTTCCTCGTGGGGCTCTCGCCGGCGATGCTGCAGCGGGGCTATCTCGCCGATCCGCGCGCGGTCGACCTGCGCGCGGGACGCGGGCCGTCGACGACGATGGCGTGCCAGCTCTGCGCCGGCATCGCGGCGACCGAGGCGCTGAAGATCCTGCTCGGCCGCGGCCGCGTCATCGCCGCGCCGCGCGCCATGCAGTTCGACGCGTATCGGTGCAAGGTCGCCTACACGTGGCGGCCGTGGGGCAACGGCAATCCGCTGCAGCGCCTGGCGATGGCGGTCGCGCGCCGCGTGCTGCGGCGCCGGTCCGGAGCCTGATCCGCAGGCGCCGCGCGATGAGCGTCGTCGAAGAGATCCTGGACCTCGCGCGCTGGGCGCCGAGCGGCGACAACACCCAGCCGTGGCGCTTCCGGGTGCATGCCGACGACCACTTCGTCGTGCACGGCTTCGACACGCGGAAGCACTGCGTCTACGACGTCGAAGGGCGCCCGAGCCAGATGTCGATCGGTGCGCTGCTGGAGAACATCGGCATCGCCGCGACGCAGTTCGGAGTGCGTGCGGAGGTCCGCCGGCGCGCCGAGTCGGGCGAAGAGACGCCCGCATTCGACGTCCGGCTTCGGCCGGACCCGGCGATCCGCCCCGATCCGCTGATCCCGGCGATCCGCGAGCGTGCCGTGCAACGACGGCCGATGCGCACCCGGCCGCTGTCGGCCGCGGAGAAGGCCGCGCTCGAGCAGGCCGTGGCGCCGGGCTACACCGTTGCGTGGCAGGAGGGCCGGGGCAACCGGTTCCGCATGGCGCGGCTGCTGTTCCGCAACGCGAAGCTGCGCCTCATCATGCCGGAGGCCTATCTCGTCCATCGCGACATCATCGAGTGGGGCGCACGATATTCGGCGGACCGCGTACCCGATCAGGCCCTCGGCTTGAGCCCGGTCTCGCTCTGGCTGATGCGGCCCGTCATGAAGAGCTGGGAGCGCGTCGAGTTTGCCAACAAGTACTTCGCCGGGACGGTCATGCCCCGGATCGAGCTCGACCTGCTCCCGGGGCTCGCCTGCGCGGCGCACCTGGCGATCGTCGCCGACCGGGCGCCGGCGGCGATCGACGACTTCGTCGCGGCCGGCCGGGCGATGCAGCGGCTCTGGCTCACCGGCACCCGCCTCGGACTGTATCTGCAGCCGGAAATGACACCGCTCATCTTCGCGCGCTACGTGAGGTCCGGCGCTCGCTTCTCGCGGGTCGACCGGGTCTGGGACGGCGCCCAGCGCGTCCGCGTGGATCTCGAGGCGATTCTCGGCAAGGAGCACGCGGAGCGGGCCGTGTTCCTGGCCAGGATCGGCGCCGGCCCGCCGCCCCGGGCCCGCTCCGTGCGGCGGCCGCTCGCCGACCTGATGCTCGGTCCGGAGTGAGTGAGCGGTCGCCGCCGACCCGCCCCCGTTCGGCCCGGGGCCGTGTCGGCCTCGCTTACGGCCACCCGGCGGCCCGCCGGAGCGATCTGCCGCTACGGCCCCCTTCGATGCCGCGACAAACAAACCCGCGCGTTGCCTTTGGCCATGGAGCGGGTCGGAAACGGCCCTCTTCCGTGAGGGTGCCAGCCGGTCGCGTCCAGGCCGTCGACTCGGTTTACAGGCGGCCTTTCCCCGGGCGTGTCTCCGTTTCCCGACATGGTATTTATACGTGTATTTTCAAACGCTTGAGTCAAGTGCGCCAAGTTGGGCCGATTCTTGCTACCCCTGGGGTGAAGGCCAATGTCGCGAGCGAAGCGGCGGCAGCCGGATCAATCTGGAATAGCAGCTAGGAGCAAACACAAATGAAACGGTCCCACTTCCAGCGCATCGTGATCGGATCGGCGCTCGCGCTCGCGAGCTTCGGTGCGAACGCCGTGGTGTTCTTCAACGGCCTGCACGACATCGAGATCCTCAACCGCGAGAACGTCTACCGCTCGACGGCCACCTGCGCGGAGAGCGGCGGCTGCCTCGCGTTCGATCCCGCGAACGATCCGGTAGGCTTCCAGCGCGCCGATCCGTCGATCCCGAACAACATCCTGCAGGGCGACATCTTCGCCGGCGTGTTCGCGACCCGCGAGGTCACGCACGTCGCTTCCGGGGTGACCACGTGGAGCGCGGACAACGTCGCCGCCGGGGGCATCGACACCTTCACCGGCTACTTCGCGCAGGCGGTCGCTGCCGTGCAACTCAACGCGATCGGCGCCCTGGACCGGATCATCCTCGGCACCACCCCGGTGGACCCCTTCGGCGTGCTCGGTGCGGGCGAGGTGGCGCGCATCTGGGTCGATACGGGTGCGGGGTCGCCGTTCGTGGGGGATGGCTTGGGGACGACGACCTTCTTGTCGATCGCCTCCGCCACCGACGGCTCGCTCTGGGCCGCGTTCGGCGTCGGCGCCACGAATGCGCCGGTCGACAACGACGGCTACACCTACTCCGAGGCGGAGATCGGGGGCGGGCTGGCGAACTTCGGCACCGGCACGTTCTACAGCGCGTGGGACATCCTGCTCCAGGGCCCGGCGTTCAACATCGCCGGCGTGAACCCGATCAACGACCCGACCGAAGGCATCTTCGGCGGGCTGCAGGCCGGCGACCCGCTGCTGACCGCGTTCCAGAACCTGTTCGGCGTCTGCTTCCCGGTCGCGGGCACCTACGCGTGCAACGACATCGTCGGCAACGGGCAGCTCAGCGTGAACCAGAACGTCAGCCCGTGGCAGTTCGCGAGCGAGGATCCGCTGCAGATCAACGTGGTCCCCGAGCCGGGCACGCTGGCGCTGCTGGGCGCGATGCTGGTCGCGGCCGGATTCGCCCGCCGCCGGATCGCGCGCTAAGGCGATCGACGCCGGGTCGCGAGACCCGGTCGATTTCCCGGAGCCCGCAGCGAAGAGCTGCGGGCTTTTTTCTTTTCCGCGCATTGCCGCGGCGCCCGAAGCGGTTAGGATTGCGCAGCCTGTCCTCGCCCGCCAACCCTCCCGGCTCATGCGCCACGTCCCCTGCGCCCTGTGCGGCGCCGATGCCCCGGTCCGCTACTCGCGGCCGACCGACCACATCAGCGGCGAGACCTTCGACGTGGTGCGCTGCCGGGAGTGCAGGCTCGTCTACGTCGATCCGCAGCCCGAGCCCGCGGAGCTGCCGCGCTACTACCCGTCAGTGCACCAGCAGTCGGAGCCGGCCGGCTACGAGAAGATGGACGCGCGGCCGCGCGCGAAGCTCGTGGGCGCGCTGCTGGGCGGCCGCACCGGCCGAGTGCTCGACGTGGGCTGCGGCAAGGGCCTGCTCCTCGCCGCGCTGCGCGACGCAGGCTGGGAAGTGTGCGGCACCGAGCTCTCCGAGGTCTCCGGCCGGTACGCGCGGAGCCGCGGCATTCCGGTGCACCAGGTGCCGGTCGAGGACGCCCCGCTGGAGGACGGAAGCTTCGATGTCGTCACCCTCTTTCACGTCCTCGAGCACCTGACCGATCCGAAGCACAGCCTCGCGCGGATTCGCGCCCTGCTGCGCCCCGACGGGTTCCTGGTCGTCGAAGTTCCCAACATCGGGAGCTGGTACGCGAGAGCGTTCGGCGACATCTGGTTCCATTACGACGTGCCGCGGCATCTCTACCACTTCGATCCCGCGACGCTGCGCAGGATGCTCGAGACGAGCGGCTTCGCGATCGAGCGGCAGACCACCCGCAACCTCCAGTACGACGCGTTCGGCGCCGTGCAGAGCGCGCTCAACGCGGTGCTGCGGCGACGGAACCTGCTGAACGACTTCAACACGGGCGAAGTGGCGGCGAGGGACCTTCTGCGCGGCGGGCAACCCGTGCGCGACATGGGGGCGCTGGCGCTCAGCCAAGTCGCGCTCGGCATCGGCTTTCCGCTCCTCGCGCTCGCCGAGGTCCTGGCGAGTCCCTGGGTCGACGGGGGTACGCTGCGCTGCGTGGCCCGGCTCAAGGCGTAGCCGCCCGGGCGAGCGCGCGGAATCGCTCGCCCGCCCGGTACCGCGCGAAGGCGGCGGAGACTTTGGCCGCCGACTCCGCATACGCGGGATTGGCGAGCAGATCGCGCACGGCGGCCAGAATTCGCGGCGCGCTCGCACGGTCGGCGCGGACCAGCCGGCCCGCGCCGGCGGCGGCGATGGCGCGCATGTTCAGGAACTGATCCAGGTTGCTCGCGACGCCGAGCACCGGCACGCCCGCCGCGAGGGCCTGCTGGCTGGTCGGACTGCCGCCGTTGCAGATCACCAGCTTCGACCGCTCGGCGACCTCGGTGCCGGGCAGATAGCGCGCGACGTAGGCGTTTCGAGGGGCCGCACCTCTCGCCTCGAGGCCGGCCGTCGCGACCGCGATCGTGCAGTCGACCTGCGACAGCGCTTCGAGCGTCGCGTCGAGGCCCGCCTGGTGCCCCGAGCTGCCCAGGGTGACATAGACGAGCGGCCGATCCCGTGGCAGTCGCGACCACCACTCCGGAAGCGCGACCGGCGGGGACCACAGGATCGGTCCGAGGAAGCGATGCTCGGGCGGCGCATCGCGCAGCGGAAAGAGCTCCGGCACGTCGGCATAGAGGACGCGGTCGCCGTCGGTATAGGCGCGACGCAGATCGCCGCCGAGCGGGGGAAGTCCGTGCCGGCGCCGCACGCGGGCGAGCGGACGCGCGTGGCGCTTGAACGCGAGGGGCCGCACGAGCTGGAACGCCGCGTCGGCCAGCGGGATCGGCAGGAACCGCGTCGCCGGATGGCTCGGAATCGGGTAGCGCGGGCACGCGTAGTAGGCGCTCCAGTAGGCGTTGGTGAGGTTCCAGTAGGGGATCCCCGCGCGGCGCGCGCTCACCGAGAGCGACAGCCGGAAGTCTCCGACGACGACGTCGGGCCGGACGGCTTCGAGCACCGCCAGGTCCTCGCGAACGTACTCCTCGAGCGTCTGCTCGTCGTACACCGGGCGGCCGACGGCGAGCGCGCGCAGGAACGCGCTCGGCTCGATCGACCGGATGCTGCGCACCTCGCCGCGGAAGGCGCTCACGGCCCACCGCGCGCGCGGATCGCACGCAAGCGCGACCTCGAATTCGGCCGGGTCGAGCGCCGCGGCCAATGCGAGCGGCCGCGCGACGTGCGCCAGCGTCACCGCCTCCGCGACGAATAGGATCTTATTGTCCATGCCCAGGCATGCGCGCGGGCGCGCAAACCTGGAAGCTTACTCGCGCGTCGGATGTCCCGCCGTGGCGCGGGCTCCGGGGGGCCGACACGACGTGCACAAAAAGAAATCCCCGCACTCGGCGGGGATTGGGCGGGTCGTTCCCTCGCGGCGCTTGCTACGCGCCGCGGCGCGCGGCGCGGAAGCGCCACAGGCCGGCGCCGGCGATCGCGAAGAGCAGCGCGGACGCGGGCTCGGGCACCTTGTTGTCGCCGGGCGTCGTGTACACCGCGAGCAGCTTCACGTAATCCTTGTTGCCGGCGCTGCAGAGGCTCACGTCGCCGGACCCGTTCTGGTCGTAGCACCCGGTGCCGATGAGCCAGTGGTTGGCGGACACGCCCGACTCGTTGACGGTCTTCTTCGAGTTCGTCGCCAAGTCGAAGTAGTTGCCGATCAGATCCCAGCCGTTCGCGGTGAGCTGGCTGTAGTTCAATCCGGCGAGCGTCGGCGAGCCGACCCCCGTGTACGCGAGCACGAAGAGGTCGGAGTCGTTGGAGCTCCAGCCGATCTCGACGCCGGTCAGCTTGACGCTCTCGTCGAAGCTGAAGAGGATCGAGTCGTAGCGCTGGTTGTTGTCCATCGCGTGCTCGGGCGAGTTGCCTTCCACCCCGTCTCCGCCGTCGCCGAGGCCGGCCGGCGCCGGGCTGGGTGCGTTCGCCATGTCGCGGTTCTGCACGCCGAGGCCGCTGCTGCCCCACGCCGGCAGGTACGCGGTCTGCAGCGGTCCGCTCCCCGAGCCCTGCGTGTTCGACCACGCCTGTGCGGTGACGTCGGTCGTCGGGGGCAGCGGCAGCGGGCTGCCGGAAACCGAAGACGCGTGCCGCGTGTTGCCGAAGTTGCACGCCGCCGTGGCGTTCTGGCCGAGGCAGTTCGTGCTGCTGTTGAAGTTGAACGTCCACTTGACCTCGGCCCATGCGGGCGCCGCCGCGAGCGCTGCCGCGCAACCCATGGCCCAGACGAGATTTTTTGCATTCATTGTTTGAGACCTCCGACTCCCAACCCAAAGCAAGCGGCATGCCGAGGGTTTTATTTCCATTAAATCAAACTGTTAAGGCCTCGCCGTCGTCGCCGCCGGACAGACCTGTAAAGCCGTGCGACGGCCCGGCTGGATTCCCGCTTGTGCCGGAATGACCCGTGCGGCGGGCTGTCATTGGGCGGCGAGCTTCTGCCACAGCGCCGCCGCGACTTCGCGGCTCGCGAACGCCGTGCCTTCCTTCATGACCGGCTCGAGCTCCCGCCTCGCGTCCTGGTGCCGGCCGGCGCGCGCGAGCGCGGCCGCGAGGTGGTAGCGGATCTCCGGGTTCTGCGGATCGCGCAGCCGCGCGTCGCGCAGGTGACGGATGCCGCGGTCGACCTGTCCCTGCTCGACGAGCACCCAGCCGAGCGTGTCCTGCACCGCCGCGTCGTTCGGCGCGAGCGCGTGCGCGCGCTCGGCGTACTCGAGCGCCTTCGGATCCTTGCGCGCGAGCAGGATGTTCGCGAGATTGTTGAGCAGCACCGCGTCCTCGCCCTGCTCCTTCAGGAGCTGCTCGTACTGCGTCCGCGCGGCGGCGAGGTCGCCCGCGCGGAGCTTGCCCTCGGCGAGCGCGCGCCGCGCGACGCGGTCCCGCGGATGCTCGGCGAGCCACGATTCCAGGAACGCGATTCCGCCGGCCACGTTGCCCGACTCGACGTAGGCGACGAAGAGCCGCATCGCGACGTCGGTGCCCGGCTGCCTGTCGAGCGCGGCACGGTACTGCTCGAGCGCCTGCGGATAGCGCTTGCGCAGCATCGCCGCGTCGGCGAGCAGGAGGTATCCCACTGCCTGGTTCGGGGCGCGCTTGACGATCGCCCGCGCTCGCTGCTCGGCCTTCTCGGGCTCGCCGCGCCGCAAGTCGATCTCGGCGAGGATCACCTGCGCCGGCACGTAGTCGGGCTGGCCCGAGAGCGCCTTCTCGGCGCTGAACGCCGCGCCGGAGAGATTGTTCGCCGCGATCTGGTAGCGGGCGATCTGCGTCTGCCGCGCGGGCTCGAACGCCGCGAGCCGCGCCATCCGCGCAAAGACGCTCTGCGCCTCCTTCGCGTTCCCGACCGCGACGTAGGCCCGTCCGAGCGCGCCGAGCGCGTCCAGATTCTCCGGACGCGCGGCGTTGATGTCCTTCGCGACCTCGAGCGCCTTGTCCGGCGACTGCGCGGCCGCGTAGAGATCGACGAGGCGCGCTGCGGCCGCCACGTTGCCGCGCTCGACGGCGCGCGCCTTCTCGAGCCAGCGGATCGCCTCGGCCTGGCGGCCGGCAGCCAGCTCGGCGAGCGCAAGCTCGTACATCGCCGTGGTGCTCTTGGCGTCGCGCTTGAGGAGCGCCTCGAGCCGGCTGCGCGCCGCCGTATAGTCGCCGGCGGCGACGTCGAGCCGCGCGAGGTTGAGCTGCGCCGGCGCGAACGTCGCGTCGGCCGCCACCGCCTGCGTGTAGGCCGCGCGCGCGGCTTTGGTGTCGCCGGCAGCGACGTGCGCGACACCGAGCAGGTTGAGCGCCTGCGGGTTGCCGGGCTCGCGCTTGACGACCGCCTGCGCGACCTCGACCGCCTGCCGGGTCTCGCCGCGCCGGATGTTCATCGCGACGAGGGCGACGCCGCTGCGTCCCTGGCCGGGATCCTTCCTGAACGCCTCCTGGAGGTGCTGCATGGCGAGGTCGTTCTCGCCGCGGCCGAGCAGGTTGACGCCGAACGCCGTGTGCACGTCGGCCGCTCCGCCGGTCGCCTGCAGCGCGTCCTCGAGGTACCGCGACGCGACGTTCAGCTGGCCGCGCGCCATGTGCGCGGCGCCGAGCAGCGCGAGCACCTGCGGGTCGCCCGGCGCCCGCCGGCGCGCGGCCTCGAGCTGCTCGATCGCGGCGCGCTCCTCGCGCTGGGCGAGCAGCACCGAGGCGAGAAGCCGCCGCGCGCCGACGTCGTTCGGACGCACGGCGACGTACTGTTCGAGGTAGCGGCGCGCCTTCTCCGCCTGGCCGAGCCCGTAGTGCCCGACCCCACCGAGCAGCAGCAGCTCGGGCGCCTGCCGCTGCAGCACCTCGTGCGGCGCGGGATCGACCGTGCGGGTGAGCTCCTCGAGCGCTTCGCGCGCGCGGCGCTGGTCGCCGCGCTTCGCGGAGTAGACCGCGCGCAGGTACATCGCGCGCGGGTCGCGCGGGCGCTGCTTCGCCAGGACCTCGATGTCCTGCCCGGCCTCGTCCATCCGTCCGAGGTCCATGAGCAGCGCCGCGCGCGCGAGCCGCGCTTCCGCATGAGCGGCGTCTACCCCGAGCGCCTTCCCGAAGGCTTCGAGCGCGTCGCGCGCATCGCCCATCGCGAGCGCGAGCCGTCCTTTGAAGAACAGCGCGCCGGGATCCCGCGAGGCGAGCGCCATCGCCTGCTCGCCGAGCTTCGCGGCCTCGTCGCGCCGACCCGCCTGCGCCTCGAGCTCGGCGAGCGCCAGCACCGCGGGCACGTAGCGCGCGTCCGCGGCGCGCGCCTCCTCGTACGAGCGTCGCGCGAGCGCGGTCTCGTCGATCGCGCGATACGCATGGCCGCGCAGCACGAGGAGCTCCGCCCGCTGCCCGGGCGGCGCCGTGGCCGCAGGCACGCGCTCGAGCAGCTCCTGATGCTTGCCGAGCGCGAGCAACGCCTGCGCCATCGGCAGGGCGATCTCCGTGCGGTCGACGCCGAGCTGCAGCGCCCGCCCGAACGACGCCTCCGCGCCCGCCGCGTCACCCTGAGCGAGGAGCGCCTTGCCGAGCAGCACGTGCGCCGCGAGCAGGTTGGGATCCTGCTGCAAGGCGTTCTTGAGCTGGACGATCGCGCCGCCGAGGTCCCGTTTCTCGTACCGGCTCAGCGCGTCGTCGTAGAAGCGGAACGCCTGCTCGGGACGCTGGGCGGAGGCGGGCGCCGCGAGGGCGAGCGCCGCCATGATGGCCAGCGCGATCCCGAATGTGCGCAAGAGTCGCCCTTCGACCGGGATCGCTGCGTGCGTAAGACCGACTGACACGGTATTGTCCATGCCGCCGACTCTGCACCGGGGCAGCGGGCAGGCGAAGCCTTTCTCTGTAAAAGATTGTTAAATCTGCGCTTTTGCGGGCTTATTCCACCGTCCTAAGCCGCTTCGACTGTGGCTCGCCCTGTCGGCCGAGGCTACAATGAATTTTTTCGGCCCTGCACGAAGGGTCTTGTTTATAAAGCCGTTCAAGTCTAGGATCTTACTCACTGATTTCACTACGGAATAGGGAGCGCGGCATGCGTACCCATGGGTTTGGCTTCCCAGGCAAGGTCGTTTCCGCAGCACTCGTCGCCGCTGCGCTCGTCGTCGGGGGCTGCGCGACCTCAGAGCATCCGCCCGCGCCCGCGAGCGCGGCGACGCCGGAGTACCGCTACCTCGTCGGCCCGCTCGACACCGTGAACATCATCGTCTGGCGCAACCCGGAGCTCTCGATGAGCGTGCCGGTGCGGCCCGACGGCCGCATCACCACGCCGCTGGTCGAAGACCTGCCCGCGCTCGGCAAGGATCCGACCACGCTCGCGCGCGACATCGAGAAGGCCCTCGAGAAGTACATCCGCGATCCGGTCGTCACGGTGATCGTCACGAACTTCGTCGGCCCCTTCAACGAGCAGATCCGCGTGATCGGCGAGGCGACGCGGCCGCAGGTGCTGCCCTACCGCCAGAACATGACCGTGCTCGACGTCATGATCGCGGTCGGCGGGCTGACCGATTTCGCCGACGGCAACAACGCGCGCATCCTCCGCACGTCGGAGGGCAACAAGATCTACAGCGTGAGGCTCAAGGACCTCGTCAAGCGCGGCGACGTTTCGGCGAACGTCGACGTGAAGCCGGGCGACGTTCTCGTCATACCGGAGAGCTGGTTCTAGCAAGGATGAGGTAATCCCCGCGCATGCGGGGATCGAGGGAGCCCTAGAACCTATCTCAAGATGAGAATGCGGTCGCGAAAGAGGGGATCTACAAGGGCGGTTGGGAAGGGAAGGGTCCCAACCCTTCCCTCGGGCCCCTTGTTCGTTCGGGGATATACAAGGGGCGGGAAGGCATGAGGGGGCCCCTTCCCTTCCCCCTCGGCGCCCCTTGTTCGTACGACCTCGGCTCGGGACGAAGCACGGCCGCGATTTCGAGATAGCTGCTAGATCGGGCACGGCCCGGATTCCCGCGAACCCTCGGGTCATCGGGGGCGGGGAGTGCGGGTTCCGAAAGACCGGGCTCTCCGGCGCGTTTGTGTTTGTTAAGGGAATGACGATCGATGGATGAACTGGTTCGTCAACTGACCGAGATCCTGCGCGGCATCTGGCAGCGCCGCTGGCTCGGGCTCGCGATCGCGTGGATCGTCGCCGTCGTCGGCGCCGTGGCGCTCCTGCGCATGCCCGACCAGTTCGAGGCCTCCGCGCGGGTGTACGTCGACACGCAGTCGGTCCTGCGGCCGCTCATGTCCGGCCTTGCGATCCAGCCGAACGTGGACCAGCAGCTCAACATCCTGAGCCGCACGCTGATCAGCCGGCCGAACGTCGAGAAGCTGATCCGCATGACCGACATGGACCTCAAGCTCCGGTCGCAGCGCGAGCGCGAGCGGGCGATCGACGAGCTGATGCGCACGATCAGGATCTCCGGCATCGGCCGCGAGAACCTGTACACGCTGTCTTTCCGCGACGCGAATCCCGAGCACGCAAGGAAGATCGTGCAGTCGCTGCTCTCGATCTTCGTCGAGTCCACCCTCGGCGACAAGCGCCAGGACACCGCCCAGGCGCGCCGGTTCATCGAGGAGCAGATCCGCACCTACGAGCAGCGCCTCGCCGAGGCCGAGAACCGCCTGAAGGAGTTCAAGCTGAAATACATGGGGCTCATGGGTCCGGAGGGCCGCGACTACTTCGGGCGCATAACGGCCCTCGCCGAGCAGGTGAACGGCGCACGCATGGAGCTCGGCGCCGCCGAGCAGGCGCGCGATGCGCTGAAGCGCGAGCTCGCCGGCGAGGATCCGGTGTTCCTGCCCGACGGCCAGGCGGGCGCCGCGGGATCGCAGGCCGGCATCATCCCCGAGCTCGACGCGCGCATCGACGCGATGAAGAAGGGCCTCGACGAGCTGCTGCGCCGGTACACCGAGCAGCATCCCGACGTGGTCGGCACCCGGCGGGTGATCGCCGATCTCGAGGCGCAGCGCGCCAAGGAGATCGAAGCGCGCAAGAAGGACGCGCCGGCGAAATCCGGGTTCGGCTCGATCGACCGCAACCCGGTCTACCAGCAGCTCAAGATCGCGCACGCGGAGGCCGAGGCGAGAGTCGCCGCGCTGCGCGCCAAGGTCGGCGCGTACGAGGCCGAGTACCGGCGCCTGCAGGCGTCGCAGCAGATGCTGCCGCAGGTCGAAGCCGAGTTCGCCCAGCTCAACCGCGACTACGACGTGCAGAAGCGCAACTACGAGGCACTGGTCGCACGGCGCGAGTCGGCCTCGATGGCGAGCGATATGGAGGCGGCCGGCACCGCCGATTTCCGGATCATCGACCCCCCGCGCGTGTCACCGAAGCCGGTGGCGCCGAACCGCCTGCTGCTGCTGCCGCTCGCGCTCGTCGTCGCGCTCGGCGCCGGCATCGCCGCGAGCTTCGCCTGGAGCCAGATCCGGCCGACGTTCCACGACGGACGCGCGCTGCGCGCGATCGCGGGGCGCCCGGTGCTGGGCTCGGTGTCGCTCGTTCCCGACAGGAAGCTGCTGGCGAGGCGCCAGCGGCTCAACTTCGCGTTCTTCGGCTCGCTCGCAGGGCTCTTCGCCTGCTACGGCGCGGGCATCGCGTTCCTGGTCCTCACGGGCCGCATTGTTGTGTGAGGTGAACCAGTGAGCATCATCGAGCAGGCCGCCGAGCGGCTGGAGCAACTGCGCAAGGCGGGAATCGAGGTCCCGGTCATCACTCCCGGTTCCGCGCAGCCCGAGGGCGCGGCCGCCGCGGGCGCGCCGGGCGCCGCGGCGCCAGTGGACGCCCAGCAGGCCGCGCCGTCGGGCGGCGCGCCGAAGAAGCAGTCGCGCCGCGTCGCGCTGGACCTCGAGCGGCTGCAGGCCGCCGGGCTCGTCACGCCCGCGTCCTCGAACTCCAAGATCGCGGGCGAGATGCGCGTGATCAAGCGGCCGTTGCTCGCGAACGCACAGGGCAAGGGCGCGCCCAAGGTCGAGCGCGGCAACCTCATCATGGTGACGAGCTCGCTCGCGAGCGAGGGCAAGACCTTCGTCGCGGTCAACCTGGCGCTGAGCATCGCCATGGAGGTCGACAGCACCGTGCTCCTCGTGGACGGGGACGTGGTCGCCCCCGGGGTCATGCACACGCTCGGGTTGAGCGAATCGAAGGGGCTCATCGATCTCCTGACGACCCCCGGGCTCGAGGTCGGCGACGTCATGTTCAAGACCAACGTCGAGCGGCTCTCGATCCTGCCCGCAGGCACCGCGCACGACCGGGCTTCGGAGCTCCTCGCGGGCGACGGCATGGCGCGGCTGATCCGGGACCTGGCGGCGCGCTACCCCGAGCGCATCATCCTGTTCGATTCGCCGCCGCTCCTCGCGACCACCGAATCGCGCTCGCTGGCCGCCCACATGGGCCAGATCGTGATGGTGGTCGAGGCCGACCGCACGCCGCGCGGCACGGTCGAGGACGCGCTGTCGAAGATCGAGGCGTGCCCGGTCGTGATGACCGTGCTGAACAAAGCGGTCGAGTCCGAGCTCGGGTCGTACTACAGCTACCGCAGCGGCGAAGGCAGAAAGCGCGCATGATCGTCCCGGAGCGTGGCATCCCGAGCCACGCCAGGGGCGGCCTGGCCGGCGATGGAGCGCCATCCTCGCGCTTGCTTGCGTCATCCCCGCGCAAGCGGGGATCCGGCGGGCGTTGGGGTGCGGTCCGCCGCGGACTGGATTCCCGCTCGCGCGGGAGCGACGGGCGATCCGACGCCGTTCCGCTGATCTTCGCCGCGGCGCTCGCGCTCGTCCCGGGCCTCGCCGCGGCCGACCAGTGGAGGCTCGAGCCCGGCGTGCGCGGGACGATCACCTACACCGACAACGTCGGACTCTCCGCGCCCGGAACGGAAAACAGCTCCGCAATCATCAGCGTCGCTCCCCGGATCGGCTTCACTGGAAGGGGCTCGCGCTACTCGGTGAACGGGTCCTACGAGCTGAGCGCCAACTACTACACGAGCGCCGGGCGGTCCGACAGCTACTACAGCAACATGAACCTGTTCGGCAACGTCGAGGCGATCGAACGGTTCTTCTACGTCGACGGCGGGATAAACATCCTGCAGAATTTCTTCTCCCCGCTCGGGCCGATCACGATCGACAACTCGCTCGACACCGGCAACCGCGTCACCACCTACGTCTACCGCCTCAATCCGTACCTGCAGGGCACGTTCGGCCGCGACACGAACTACCTGCTGCGCTGGAACAACACCTGGACCGACTACAGCCGGAGCGGCCTGCGCGAGTCCTACATCTCCGAAATCATCGGCAGCGTCGGCCGACCGGCCGGCGTCGAGCGGAGGTTAGGCTGGGCCGTCGAGTACAACGGCACCTACTACAAGTACAACAACCAGGAGCCGTTCGACATCCAGGTCGGCCGCGCGATCCTCTCCTACCAGCTCACGCCCGAGCTCCAGGTCTCCGGACGCGGCGGCTACGAGAGCAACAACCTCTCGCTCAACCCCTACTCCGACTGGATCTACGGCGCGGGCCTCGACTGGCGTCCGACCGCGCGGACGAGCGTCAACGGCTACTGGGAGAACCGGTTCTTCGGCGACTCGTTCTCGGCGAACATCCAGCACCGGCATCGCCTCGTCGGATTGCGCCTGACCGGGTCGCGGGACGTCACCACCTCCACGCAGCAGCTCCAGCTCGGCACGGGTCTCGTGTTCGACGTCGTGGATGCCGCGTTCACGAGCCGCTTTCCCGACCCGGTTCAGCGCCAGCAGGCGGTGCTCCAGTTCCTGCAGCAGACCAGCCTCCCGCTGTTCCTCACGCAGCCGATCGCCTTCTACAGCAACCAGGTCCTGCTACGGGAGCGCGTCGAGGCCGCGGTCTCGCTCAACGGCGCGCGCAACAGCGTGGTGCTGACCGTCTACTGGACCGACCAGGAGCCGATCACCGGCGCCGGCACGGCGCTCGATCCCTTCCTGGCGACCACCCAGTCCTACGAGCAGCGGGGCGCCTCGCTGAACTACACGTACCGGCTGACCGGGAGCAGCGACGTGTCGCTCCTCGCGCTGCGCAACCACACGAAGTTCCGAACGACAGCAACCCCTGGAGAGACCGATTACACCATCTTGCGGGCCCTGTACACGAAGCGCCTCAGCCCGCGCACTTCCTGGTTCGCCGGCGTGCGCTACCAGTGGCAGGACCCGAGCAACGCCTCCTTCTCTGAGTACCGCGAGGCCGCCGTCTACGGCGGCATCGACTACACCTACAGATAGGTCGCCGTCATGTACGAAGCCTTCTACGGGCTGTCAGGGAAGCCCTTTCAGCTCAATCCCGATCCGTCGTTCTACTTCGCGAGCCGCGGGCACAAGCGCGCGTTCGCGTATCTCGAGTACGGGCTCGTGCAGGGCGAGGGCTTCATCGTCATCACCGGCGAGGTCGGGGCGGGCAAGACCACGGTGCTGCGCAACCTCGTCGAGCACCTCGACCACAACCGCGTGCAGGCGGCCCAGCTCGTCAGCACGCAGCTCGACGCCGACAACCTGCTGCGCGCGGTGGCCACGGCCTTCGGCATCCGCGTCAAGCACGAGGACAAGGCGCGTATCCTGGCCGAGATCGAGGCCTACCTCACCGCGCTCGTGCTCGCGCACAAGCGTGCGCTCCTGATCGTCGACGAGGCGCAGAACCTCTCGGCGCAGGCGGTCGAGGAGCTGCGCATGCTGTCGAACTTCCAGCTCGGCAACCAGGCGCTGCTGCAGAGCTTCCTGATCGGCCAGCCGGGGCTGCGCGAGATCATGCAGAGCAGCCAGATGCAGCAGCTGCGCCAGCGCGTGCTCGCCTCCTACCACCTCGGCGCGCTCGATCGCGCCGAGACCCAGGCCTACGTCGAGCACCGCCTGCGCCGCGTGGGCTGGAACGGCAGCCGGCCGAAGTTCGAGTCGAGCGCGTTCGACCTGATCCACGAGTTCAGCGGCGGCATCCCGCGCAAGATCAACACGCTCTGCAACCGGCTCATGCTCGCCGGCTACCTCGTCGAGAAGCAGGCGTTCAACCGCCAGGACGTGGCGGTGGTGATCCGCGAGATCACCGAGGAGTCCGGCATGGAGGTGGTGAACGGCGGGAGCGCACCGAAGCCGAAGGCGGCGTCCGGTCCCGAGAGCGGCCCGCTCATGTCGCACCCGGTCTTCGATCTCCCGCAGCGGCAGGGCGCAGCGCCCACCATCCCGGAGATGGAGTCGCGCGTCGCGCGCCTCGAGCGCACGCTCTCGGCGACGCTCGATCTCCTCTACCGCGTGATGCACGGCGGGCAGAACCGGCCCAAGACCGGCCAGGAGCAAGACGCCGGGCAGCAGAACCCGCCCGGCACGCAGGAGAAGAAGTGATGGGCGACTTCCCGCGCGCGATCGGCCCGCTCCTCTGCGTGGTCGGCGCGCGGCCGAACTACATGAAGATGGCGCCGATCATCCGGGCGTTCGGCGCGCGGCCCGACCTGCCGCGCTCGGTGCTGGTGCACACCGGCCAGCACTACGACGCCTCGATGAACGACCGCCTCTTCGCCGATCTCGCGCTGCCGCTGCCCGACGTGAACCTCGAGGTCGGCTCGGGGTCGCACGCGGTGCAGACCGCCGAGATCATGCGCCGCTTCGAGCCGGTGCTCGACGCGCAGCAGCCCGCCTGCGTGATCGTGGTGGGCGACGTCAACTCCACCCTCGCCTGCAGCCTGGTCGCGGCCAAGAAGCTGGTGCCGGTGGTGCACGTCGAGGCGGGGCTGCGCAGCTTCGACCGCGCGATGCCCGAGGAGGTGAACCGCGTCCTCACCGACCAGATCGCCGACGTGCTCTACACCACCGAGCGCGCCGCGCACGGGAACCTGGCGCGCGAGGGCATCGCGCCCGAGCGGATCCACTTCGTCGGCAACGTGATGATCGACTCGCTCGTCGCGAACCGCGAGCGCGCCCCCTCGCCCGCCGAGGCGCTGCGCCGCGCCGGCGCGCCGACCGCGGCCGCCGCGGCCCCGAGCGGCTACGGCGTCGTGACGCTGCACCGCCCCTCGAACGTGGACCGCGCCGAGGCGCTGTCGCAGGCGCTCGGCATCCTGCGCGAGGCGAGCGAGCGCCTGCCGCTCGTCTGCGCGCTGCACCCGCGCACGCAGCAGAACATCGAGCGCTTCGGGCTCGGAAGCCTGCTCGCAACCGATCGCTTCGTCGTCCTGCCTCCGCTCGGCTATCTCGACATGCTCGGCCTGATGGGGGGCGCACGGCTCGTCCTCACCGACTCGGGCGGCATGCAGGAGGAGACCACCGCGCTCGGCGTGCCCTGCCTGACCCTGCGCGAGAACACCGAGCGGCCGATCACCGCCGAGCAGGGCACCAACACCATCGTGGGCCGCAACCGCGAGCTCGTCCTCTCGCTCCTCGACGAGATCCTGCGCACCGGCGGCAAGCGCGGCCGCATGCCTGAGCTCTGGGACGGGCACGCCGCCGAGCGGATCGCCGCGCACCTCGCGCGCTGGCTCGCCGAGCGCAAAGTCCCCGCCGGAGCCTGACCGTGGTCGCCGCCGAGCCGATCCGCACGCGGATCGTCAACGCCCTCACCGTCGACGTCGAGGACTACTTCCAGGTCTCGGCGTTCGCGCCGCACATCGGGCGCGACGAGTGGGACCGGATACCCGTGCGCGTCGAGCAGAACGTGGAGCTGATCCTGGCGATGCTCGCCGAGCACGGCGTGCACGCCACCTTCTTCACGCTGGGCTGGGTCGCCGAGCGCTGCCCCGGACTGGTGCGCAGGATCGCGGACGCGGGCCACGAGGTCGCGAGCCACGGCTACGCGCACCATCGCGCGAGCGAGCTCGCGCCCGGGGAGTTCCGCGACGACATCGGCCGCGCCAAGGCGGTGCTCGAGGACGCGACCGGAGCGAGGGTGCTCGGCTACCGCGCGCCGAGCTTCTCCATCAGCGGCCGCAACGACTGGGCGTTCGAGTGCATCGCCGAGGCGGGCTACCGCTACAGCTCGAGCATCTACCCGATCAAGCACGACCATTACGGCATGCCGAGCGCGCCGCGCTTCCCGCACCGCCCGCATCCGGACCTGCTCGAGCTTCCGGTCACGACGACCCGGATGCTCGGCCACAACCTCCCGGCGGGCGGCGGCGGCTACTTCCGGCTGATGCCCTATCCGGTCTCGCGGTGGTTCATCCGGCGCGTGAACAACATCGACGGCCAGCCGGCGATCTTCTACTTCCACCCGTGGGAGGTCGATCCCGGGCAGCCGCGCGTGCACGGCATCGGCGCGAAGACGCGCTTCCGCCACTACCTGAACCTGAAGCAGACGGAGCAGCGGCTGCGCCGCCTGCTCGCCGACTTCCGCTGGGACAGGGTCGATCGGGTCTTCCTGGAGCGGCGTGGATGAATGGGATCGGCGCCGGCGAGCAGTCGGGTGCGCGGCACCACCCCGGCCGCTGCGCGGCCACCCCTCCTCAAAGAGGAGGGGAGAGGAGTTTCCCCTCCTTTTCAAGGAAGGGTGTCGCGTGCAGCGCGGCGGGGTGGTTCGCGCGCAGCGCGTCCCCTCCTTGGGAAGGAGGGGTGCCGGCGAAGCCGGCGGGGTGGTTGACGCCGAACCACGCGACGTAACGCCATGAAGATGTCCCTCTCCGAGGTCTCCCCGGCGCTCACGGTCCGCCCCTACACGGCGGCCGACCGCGACCGCTGGACGGCCTTCGTCGAGCGCTGCCCGGAAGCGACGTTTTTCCACCGCATCGAGTGGAAGGACGTGATCGAGCGCGCTTTCCGGCATCGCACGCACTACCTCGTCGCCGAGCGCGAGACCGAGCTCGTGGGCGTGCTTCCGCTCGCCGAGGTGAAGAGCTTCCTCTTCGGCCACTCGCTCGCCTCGCTCCCCTTCTGCGTCTACGGCGGCTCGGCGGCGACCGACCCCGGCGCGGCGGCGGCACTGCACGCCGCCGCCCGCGACCTCGCGCGCGAGCGCGGCGCGAGCCACCTCGAGCTGCGCCACCGCGAGGCGAAGGAGCCCGACTGGCCGCGGCAGGACCTCTACGTCACCTTCCGGAAAGAGATCCTGCCCGACGTCGAGGCGAACATGCTCGCGATCCCCCGCAAGCAGCGCGCGATGGTGCGCAAGGGCATCCAGCGCGGCCTGCGCGCCGAATTCGACGCAAGCGTGGACCGCTTCTTCGCGCTCTACGCCGACAACGTCCACCGTCACGGCACGCCCGCGCTTCCCAGGCGCTACTTCGCGCTGCTGAAGGAAACGTTCGGCGACGCCTGCAAGGTCCTCACCGTGGTCGACCCGCAGGGCGCGCCGGTGTCGAGCGTGCTGACCTTCTACTTCCGCGGCGAGGTGCTGCCCTACTACGCCGGCGACCACGAGCGAGCGCGCGAGCTTGCCGCGAACGACTTCAAGTACTGGGCACTGCTCGAGGACGGCTGCGAGCGGGGCTACCGGGTCTTCGACTACGGCCGCAGCAAGCAGGGCACCGGCAGCTTCGACTTCAAGAAGAACTGGGGCTTCGAGCCGACCCCGCTCGCCTACGAGTACGCGCTCCTGCAAGGCGACCGCATCCCCGAGAACAATCCGCTCAATCCCAAGTACCGCGCCTTCATCGCCGCGTGGCGCCGCTTGCCGATCGGGCTCGCAAACGCGCTCGGGCCGTACATCGTCCGGAGCCTCGGCTGATTCCACGAAGCCGGAGCATGAGGTGAAGCCCGAGATGCACTTCGCTCCCGAGCAGCGGGTCGGAACCGCCACGGCGGGCCGCCTCGCCGCGATCGCGGCCGCGCTCGTCTCGCTCGGCCTGATCGCCGCGTTCTGGCCCACGGCGCAGTCGATCGAGGCGATCTGGCGGCGCTCGGAGACCTACGCGCACGGCTACGTCGTCGTTCCGATCCTCCTGTGGCTCGTGTGGCGCGAGCGCGACGCGCTGGCGCGGCTGCCGGTGCGGCCCTTCTGGCCCGCGCTCGCGCTGGTGGCCGCGGCCGGCTTCGCCTGGATGCTCGGCAGCCTCGCCGGCGTCCTCGGACTCGAGCACTTCGCGCTCCTCTTCATGGTGCTCGGCGGCATCGTCGCGGTGGTCGGCCTGCCGATCGCCCGCGCGATCGCGTTCCCGCTCGCGTTCCTCTTCTTCGCGGTCCCGGTCGGCGAGTTCCTCGTGCCGATGCTGATCGACCGCACGGCCGACGCGACCGTCGCCGCGCTGCGGCTGACGGGCGTGCCGGTCTTCCGCGAGGGCAACCACTTCGCGATCCCCTCCGGGCGGTGGTCGGTCGTCGAGGCGTGCAGCGGCATCCGCTATCTGCTCGCCTCGCTGATGGCCGGAACGCTGTACGCCTATCTCACCTACCGCTCGCTGCGCCGGCGCCTCCTCTTCGTCGGCGTGTCGATCGTCGTGCCGATCATCGCGAACTGGCTGCGCGCCTACATGATCGTGATGATCGGGCATCTCTCGGGCAACACGCTCGCGGTCGGCGTCGATCACATCCTCTACGGCTGGATCTTCTTCGGCGTCGTCATCCTGGTCATGTTCTGGATCGGATCGTTCTGGCGCGAGGACGAGCCGGACGCGCCGGCGGCGCCCGCACGCCCGGCGGCGCCCGCGCCGGCCGCGCATCGCGCCGCGCCGGTCGCGCTCGCGATCGTCGCGGCGCTCGCGCTGGGCGCGCTCTGGCGGCCGCTCGGCGCCGCGCTCGAAGAGCGGGCGCAAGTCGCCCCGGCCGGGATCCCCGCGGTGCAGAGCGCTGCCGGCTGGCAGAGCGCACCTGCTCCGGACCCGGTCTGGACGCCCCACTACGTGGGCCCGCAACGCGAGGCGCACCAGTGGTTCGCCAAGGACGGCCGGGTGGTCGGCGTGTACGTGGCCCTCTACAGCCGCCAGACCCAGGGAAACGAGCTCATCGTCTCGCACAACCAGCTCGTGCCCCCCAACGACAAGCAATGGGTCAAGGTCGCGGAAGGCCGGCGCGCCATGGACTGGAACGGCGATTCGATCACCGTGCGCGCGGCGGAGATCGCGGGCGGGCCGCAGCCGCTCGCCGCGCGCGCGTGGTACTGGGTGAACGGGCGGTTCACCGCGAGCGACGCCTTGGCGAAGGCGCTGCTCGCCCTCGCCAAGGTGACGCTCGATCCCGACCACTCCGCGGTGATCGTGATCTACACGCCGAAGACCGACCCTGCGGCGCGCGGAGAGACGGCGCTCGACGCCTTCGCGCGCGAGATGGCGCCCGCCGTGATGAGCGCGCTGCGCGCGGCGACCAGGCATTGAGCATGTGGAGCGGGTCGATGCACGACGTCAGCCTGGATTCCCGCTTGCGCGGCGATGGCCTCGCATTCGGCTTGTGCGGCAACGGCGGCCATGCCTGACTTCGACCGTCGCCCGCTCGTCCTGCACGTCGTCTACCGCTTCGCGGTGGGCGGCCTGGAGAACGGCGTCGTCAACCTGATCAACCGCCTGCCGCACGACGCGTGGCGGCACGGCGTCGTCGCGCTCACCGAGGTCTCGCCCGAGTTCTGCCGCCGCATCGAGCGGAGCGACGTCCTCTACGAAGCGCTCGACAAGGGGCCCGGGCATCTCGTCGGGATGTACCCGCGCCTCTATCGTCTCGTCCGCAGGCTCAAGCCGGCGATCGTCCACACGCGCAACATGGCCGCGCTCGAGGCGACGCTGCCCGCGTGGGCGGCGGGCGCGCCGGTGCGCATCCACGGCGAGCACGGCTGGGACACCGCCGATCTCGACGGCGAGAGCGTGCGGCTGCGGTGGACCCGCCGCGCGTTCAGCCCGTTCGTCACCGGGTACGTCGCGCTCTCGCAGCATCTGCAGGACTATCTGCAGCGGCGCGTCGGCATCGACCGCGAGCGCGTGTGGCAGCTCTACAACGGCGTCGACACCGCGCGTTTCTTCCCGGGCGGCGCCAATCGCCCCCGCGTCGCGGACTGCCCGTTCGCCGACCCGGGGCTGTGGCTCGTCGGCACGGTCGGCCGGATGCAGGCGGTGAAGGATCCCGTCAACCTCGCCCGCGCGTTCGTGCGCTCGATCGAGCGCAACCCGCCGGCGCGCGCCAGGCTGCGCCTCGTCATGGTGGGCGACGGCCCGCTGCGGCCGGAGGTCGAGCGCACCCTCACCGCGGCCGGCATGCGCGAGCTCGCGTGGCTCCCCGGCGAGCGGGCCGACGTGCCCGAGATCATGCGCGGCCTCGACTGCTTCGTGCTTCCCTCGCTCGCCGAGGGCATCTCCAACACGATCCTGGAGGCGATGGCGAGCGGGCTCACCGTGATCGCGACGCGCGTGGGCGGCAACGCCGAGCTCGTCGAGGAGGGTCTCACCGGGCGCCTGGTGCCCCCGGCCGACAGCGAGGCGCTCGCCACGCGCATCCTCGACTACCTGCACCATCCCGAGGTCCTGCGCCGCCACGGCCGCGCCGGCCGCAACCGCGCGGAGCGCCAGTTCAGCCTCGACCGCATGGTCGCCGACTATGACCGGCTCTACCGGCGCCAACTGCAGCGCCGCGGCGTGCCGCATCCCTCGCTCACCCGGGCCTAGCAGAGCGATGTGCGGCATCGTGGGCGTGCTCGACGTGCGCGGCAAGCGCGAGATCGCGCGCGAGCTCGTCGAGCGCATGAACGAGATCCAGCACCACCGCGGCCCCGACGAGGGCGGCTTTCATCTCGAGCCCGGGCTCGGGCTCGGCCACCGACGCCTCTCGATCATCGACCTCGCCACGGGCCAGCAGCCGCTCTACAACGAGGACGGGACGGTCTGCGTCGTCTTCAACGGCGAGATCTACAACTACCGCGAGCTGATCCCCGAGCTCGTCCGCCTCGGCCACGTCTTCCGCACCCGGAGCGACACCGAGGTGATCGTGCACGCCTGGGAGGCCTGGGGCGAGGCGTGCGTCAGGCGCTTCCGCGGCATGTTCGCCTTCGCGCTGTGGGACCGCGACCGCGAGACGCTCTTCCTCGCGCGCGACCGCCTCGGCGTGAAGCCGCTCTACTACGCCGCGCTCGCCGACGGCACGGTGATCTTCGGCTCGGAGCTGAAGGCGCTCGCCGCACACCCCGGCCTCGACCGCGCGCTCGACCCGTACGCGATCGAGGAGTACTTCGCCCTCGGCTACGTCCCCGAGCCCCGCACGATCTACCGCGGCGCGCGCAAGCTCCCGCCCGCGCACACGCTCACCGTCGTGCGCGGCCGCGCGCTCCCCGCACCGCAGGAGTACTGGGACGTCCGCTTCACCGTCGACAACCGCATCGGCGAGGCCGAGGCGTGCGAGGAGCTGGTTCGCCGGCTGCGCGAGTCGGTGGCGCTCCGCCTGATCTCGGAAGTGCCGCTCGGCGCGTTCCTCTCCGGCGGCGTCGACTCGAGCGCGGTGGTGGCGATGATGGCCGGACTCTCGACCGAGCCCGTCGAGACCTGCTCGATCGCGTTCGCCGATCCGGCGTTCGACGAATCCAGGTACGCGCAGGAGGTCGCCGACCGCTACCGCACGCGCCACCACGTCGACCGCGTCGAGAGCGACGACTTCGACCTGATCGACACGCTCGCCGCCACTTACGACGAGCCGTACGCCGACAGCTCGGCGATCCCCACCTACCGGGTGTGCCAGCTCGCCCGCACCCACGTGACGGTCGCGCTCTCGGGCGACGGCGGCGACGAGAGCTTCGGCGGCTACCGGCGCTACCGCATGCACGTGGGCGAGGAGCGCATGCGCGCGGCGCTACCGCTTTCGGTCCGGCGCCCGGTCTTCGGGCTCCTCGGCCGAATGTACCCGAAGGCCGACTGGGCGCCGCGCGTCTTCCGCGCGAAGAGCACCTTCCAGGCGCTCGCCCGCGACTCGGTCGAGGCCTACTTCCACGGCGTGTCGATCCTGCGCGACGACATGCGCGCGCAGCTCTTCGGCAACACCTTGAAGGCCGAGCTCGGCGGCTACAACGCGGTGGAAGTCTTCCACCGCCACGCCGAGCGCGCGAACCGCGACGACCCGCTCGCGCTCGTGCAGTACCTCGACCTGAAGACCTACCTCGTCGGCGACATCAACACCAAGGTGGACCGCGCCAGCATGGCGCACTCGCTCGAGGTGCGCGAGCCGCTGATGGATCACCCGCTGGTGGAATGGCTCGCGAGCCTGCCCTCGGCGCTGAAGGTCGCCGGGGGCGAGGGCAAGTACTGCCTGAAGAAGGCGATGGAGCCGCACCTGCCCGCCGGCATCCTCTACCGGCCGAAGATGGGCTTCGCGGTGCCGCTCGCCGCGTGGTTCCGCGGCCCCTTGCGCAGCCGCGTGCGCGAGGCCGTGCTCGGTCCGCGGCTGCTCGACACCGGCCTCTGCAACCCGGCCTACCTCCGGCATCTGCTGGAGGCGCACCAGTCGGGCGTGCGCGACTACAGCGCCCCGCTGTGGACGCTCCTGATGTTCGACGCGTTCCTCGGGCACGAAGCTTCGGCCCGCCCCGCGCCGGCCACGCTGCGGGCGGCCGGATGAGCCTGCGCATCCTGCACGTGCTGGACCACTCGCTGCCGCTGCAGAGCGGTTACGCGTTCCGCACGCTAGCGATCCTGCGCGAGCAGCGCGCGCTCGGCTGGGAGACCTTCCACCTCACCTCGCCGAAGCACTACGCGAGCCAGGCGGCCGCGGAGACGGTCGAAGGCTGGCACTTCCATCGCACGCCGATGCCCAAGGGCGGCCTCGACCGCGTGCCTGCGCTCGGCGAGCTGAAGCTCATGTCCGCCCTCGCGCGCCGGATCGCGGATGTCGCGCGCCGCGTGGGCCCGGACATCATGCACGTCCATTCTCCCGTCCTGAACGCGCTGCCCTCGTTCCGGGTCGGACGGCGGCTCGGCATCCCGGTGGTCTACGAGCTGCGCGCGCTGTGGGAGGACGCCGCCGTCGATCACGGCACGACGCGCGAGGGGAGCCTGCGCTACCGCGCGTCGCGTGCCCTGGAAACCTACGCCTTGCGCCGCGCGGCCCGGATCACGACGATCTGCGAGGGGTTGCGCGGCGAGATCGTCGCGCGCGGCATCGCGCCCGAGCGGGTCACGGTGATTCCCAACGCGGTCGACGTCGAGGCCTTCCGCGCCGGGCGCGCGCCCGACGCGGCGCTGCGCGAGTCGCTCGGCCTCGGCCGCGGCACGGTGCTCGGCTTCGCCGGCTCGTTCTACGGCTACGAGGGACTCGACCTCCTGCTCGAAGCGTTCGCCCTGCTCCGTCCCCGCCATCCCGATCTGCGGGTGCTGCTCGTCGGCGGCGGCATGCAGGAGGAAGCCCTCAAGGGGCAAGCGGCCCGCCTCGGGGTCGAGGCGCAGATCGTCTTCACCGGGCGCGTGGCGCACGAGGACGTGCAGCGCTACTACGACCTCATCGACATCCTCGTCTACCCGCGGCGCTCGATGCGCCTGACCGAGCTGGTGACGCCATTGAAGCCGCTCGAGGCCATGGCGCAAGGACGCATCGTCGTCGCCTCCGACGTCGGCGGCCATCGCGAGCTCGTCCGCGGCGGGGAGACCGGATACCTCTTCGCGGCGGGCAGCGCGCCACGGCTCGCCGAGACCCTCGCGACCGCCCTCGACCGGCGCGGCGAATGGCCGCGCATGATCGCCGCCGGCCGCCGCTTCGTCGAGGAGGAGCGGACCTGGCGCCGCAGCGTGCAGCGCTACGTCGACGTCTACCGCGCCCTGCTGCCGGGCGCGCCCGAACTGCAGCCTGCCGCATGAGCTCGACCGCACCCGTGAGGAACTGAACCGTGTGCGGCATCCACGGCATCTTCGATTTCACCGGCGCGCTGGTCGACACCCGACTCCTCGGCGCGATGGGACGGATCACCGCCCACCGCGGTCCCGACGACGAGGGCCACCACGCCGACGGCAACTGCGCGATCGGCATGCGGCGCCTGTCGATCATCGACCTCGCGGGCGGCCACCAGCCGATCGGCAGCGCCGACGGAACCCTCTGGGTCGTGTGCAACGGCGAGATCTACAACTTCCGCGAACTGCGCCGCGAGCTCGAGGCGCAGGGGCATCGCTTCAAGACCGAGTCCGACACCGAAGTGCTCGTCCACGCGTACGCAGAGCACGGCGAGGGCTTCGTGTCGCGGCTGAACGGGATGTTCGCCTTCGCGCTGTGGGACGCGCGCAAGCGCCGGCTCCTCATCGGCCGCGACCGCTTGGGCATCAAGCCGCTCTACTACCTGAACGACGGCCGGCGGCTCGCCTTCGCCTCCGAGGCGAAGGCGCTGCTCGAGCTGCCCGGCGTCAGGCCGGAGGTCGAGCCGGCCGCGCTGCGCGCCTACCTCGAGCTCGGCTACGTGCCCGCGCCGCTCTCGATCTTCCGCGGCATCGCCAAGCTCCCGATCGGCTCCCTGATCAGCGTCGCGCGGGACGGTGTCGAGATCCGCGCCTACTGGTCGCCGCCGGTGGAGGTCGACCCCGCACCCTCGGTCGAAGACTGGACGCGGCGCGTCCGTGCGCGCATGGAAGAGTCGGTGCGCATGCAGATGGTGAGCGACGTGCCGATCGGAGCGTTCCTCTCCGGCGGCATCGACTCGAGCACAGTGCTCGCGTTCATGGCGCGGCACAGCGGCGCGCCGGTGCGCACGTACTCGATCGGCTTCGACGGCGGCGCCGCCGACCAGTACTACAACGAGCTCCCGTACGCGCGCCAGGTGGCCGAGCGGTTCGGCTCCGATCACCACGAGATCCTGGTGCGCCCCGACGTCGTCGGGCTGCTGCCGAAGCTCCTGTGGCACATGGACGAGCCGATCGCGGACAGCGCGTTCGTCACCACGTACCTCGTGGCGGAGTTCGCGCGCCGCGAGGTGACCGTGATCCTCTCCGGCGTCGGCGGCGACGAGCTCTTCGGCGGCTACCGGCGCTACCTCGGCGAGCAGTACATGAAGTACTTCGGGCTGCTGCCCGCCCCGCTGCGGCGCGCGGCCGTCGCGCTCGCCGGACGGCTCCCGAGCGACCGCCACTCGAAGCTCCTCAACCTCTCGCGCTACGCCAAGCACTTCCTCGGCGCGGCGGAGCTGCCCTTCGAGGAGCGCTACCGCGCGTACGTGGGGGTGTTCGGCCAGGAAGAGGCGCACGAGCTGCTCGCAGCGGCGTCGGAGCAGCGCGTCGACGCGCTCGGGGCGGCCTTCGCGGCCGCGACGGGGAGCGACGCGATCGCTCGCATGTTCGCGGTCGACGCCCGCACCCAGCTCCCCGACGACCTGCTGCTCCTCACCGACAAGATGACGATGGCGACCTCGCTCGAGTGCCGGGTGCCGCTCCTCGACCACGAGCTCGTGGAGCTCGCGGCGCGCATCCCGGGCGGCGTGAAGGTTGCGGGCGGCGAGCTGAAGCACCTCATGAAGAAGGCGCTCGACGGAGTGCTTCCGCCTGAGATCCTGAACCGCGCGAAGCGCGGCTTCGGCGCGCCGATGGGCGCCTGGCTCAAGTCCGAGCTTCTCGAGCTGCTCGAGTCCGCGCTCTCGCGCGAGAGCGTCGAGTCGCGCGGGTTCCTGCGCCACGCGCCGATCCGGCGGTTGATCGACGATCATCGCGCGAACCGCGTCGACGGCACCGATCGCCTGCTCGCGCTGCTCAACTTCGAGATCTGGTGCCGCGTGTACCTCGACGGCCGCGCCTCGCAGGACGTCGCCGGCGAGCTCAGGGAGGCGGTGGCGTGAGGATCCTCTACGTCTGCCACCGCTTTCCGTATCCGCCGAAGCGCGGCGGGAAGATCCGGCCGTTCAACATGATCCGACACCTCGCGTCATCGCACGAGGTGACGGTGGCCTCCCTCGCGCGCTCGCGCGAAGAGGCGGCGGAGGCGGCCGGCATCGCGCCCTTCTGCGCCGGCTACCATGTGGCCACGGTGCGCTCGCCGGTCCAGTGGGCGCGGATGCTCGCGACCCTGCCCACGCCGATCACCGCCTCGGCGTCGTACTTCCACTCGGCCGAGCTGGCGCGGACGATCCGGCGCCTGCTCCGCGAGCGGCGGTTCGACCTCGTCTTCGTCCACTGCTCGTCGGTCGCGCACTACGTGGCGGATGTTCGCGACGTTCCGAAGATCCTCGACTTCGGCGACATGGACTCGCAGAAGTGGCTCGAGTACGCGCGCTACAGGCCGTTTCCCCTGAGCCTCGGCTACCGGTGGGAGGGCATGAAGCTCCTCGCCGAGGAGAAGCGCCTTGCGCGCCGGTTCGACCTCTGCACCGCAACCACGCGCGCAGAATGGGAGACGTTGGAAGGCTACCGGACCGGCGCCGCGACCGACTGGTTCCCGAACGGCGTCGACAGCGCCTATTTCGCGCCCGCCGCCGAGCCGTACGAGCCCGACACGATCTCGTTCGTCGGGCGGATGGACTACTACCCGAACCAGGAGTGCATGTTCGACTTCTGCCGCAACACGCTTCCACTGCTGCGCGCACGGCGGCCGCACCTGCAGCTCCTGATCGTCGGCGCCGATCCCTCGCCCGCGGTCCGCCGGCTCGGCGAGCTCCCCGGCGTGACCGTCACGGGCTCGGTGCCCGACGTGCGCCCGTATCTGGCTCGCTCGGCGCTCACGGTAGCGCCGCTCAACATCGCCCGCGGCACGCAGAACAAGATCCTCGAGGCGATGGCTGCGGGCGTCCCAGTCGTCACGAGCCGCGTCGCGGCGGGCGGCGTCGACGCCGCGGACGGGGAGCATTTCCTGGTCGCGGGAACGCCGGCCGAGTACCGCGACGCGATCTTGCGCATACTCGAGGATCCGGGCGAGCGCCGGCGCCTCTCGCAGGCCAGCCGGGCGCGCATGCTCTCGCATCACGCCTGGGAGAAGTCCATGCAGCGGCTCGACCGGATCGTCGAGCGCACCCTATCAACGCATCGTCCGGCGGCGGGCGCGCATGCGCAGAGCGCCGTGGACGTCACGAGGGCATAGGTGGCACAACAGCAGGTCGGAACGGAAGACACACCGGTGGCGGCCGCGCCATGGCCGGTGATGGTGCTCGCGCACAACGAGGAGCGGCACATCGCCGCGTGCCTGGACAGCATCTTCGACAGTGAGCCCGGGCGGGCGTTCGACGTTTTCGTCATGGCGAACGGCTGCACCGACCGCACCGAGGAGATCGTGCGGCAGTATGGCGCGCGCCGCCCCGCCGTCCATGTCATCTCGATCGCGCTCGGCGACAAGTGCAACGCGTGGAACGTCTTCATCCACGAGACGGTGCCTGCGCAGGCGCCCGGCCGGCCGGTCTATTTCTTCATGGACGGCGACGCGCGCGCCGTGCCGGGCTCGTTCAGCGCCATGGCGCGCGCACTCGAGAGCGATCCGCGCGCGCACGCGGCCTCCGCCGTGCCGATGAGCGGGCGCAGCGGCGAGGCCGACCGGCGCGAGATCCTCGAGAAGCGCGGCCTCGTCGCGAATCTCTACTCGCTGCGCGGAAGCTTCGTCGAGCGCCTCCGCGAGACGGGGGTGCGCATCCCGCTCAAGCTCGAGGGCGACGACGGCCTGATCGGCGCGCTCATCAAGTGGGATCTGGACCCGAAGCGCAACAAGTTCGACGATACCCGGATCGTGCCCTGCGCCGACGCCGGGTTCGTCTTCGAGTCGATGTCGCCTTCGCGCCCTGCGGACTGGCGCGGCTACTGGAAGCGCGCGGTCCGCTACGGCCGCCGTCGATTCGAGTTCCAGCTCCTCGGGCGAAGCCTCAAGACGAACGGTCTGGCCGGGCTGCCGCGCGACATCACCGAGCTATATAAGGACGCGGACTCGCTCTCGGTCCGCTGGAACGGGCTGTACACCTTGCCCGACTGGTTCGCGCTTGCCGCCATGCGTAGGCACCGCAGATAGACTGGAAGCCATGGTATCGGCAGTTTCCAAGCTGACAGCGATCCTTACGCATACGCGGAATCCGATCCCGCTGCTGTTGGACTACGCTGGCGTACAGCGAAGCCCCTATCGAGTCTCCAGCCGTTCGGTGGTTCTGGAGCTGAGGCCCGGAATGGGGGACCGCTACGGATTCTACGAGGTGGCGATTCGAGACGACTATTTCAGCGCCGGGCAGACCATAAGCCCGGGCGACACCGTGATCGATATCGGCGCGAACGTCGGGTGCTTCGCTCTGATCGCCGCGAGGCGGGTTGGGCCGACCGGACGCGTCATTGCCGTCGAACCTGACGAGCGCACCTTTCGGCAGCTGGAGCGGAATATCGAGCTCAATGACGCCACCAACGTCACCGCCCGATGCGTTGCAATAGGCGGATATCGAGGTTCGATCCCCTTCTTCATCCGATCAGACAGTGCGCTTTTCAATTCAATCTACTCGCATCCGCAACACGTCGCGGCCTCACGGACGGTCCCGATGATCACCTTGGCAGATCTCATGAGCGAGGAGGCAATCGACGCGTGCCGGTATCTGAAACTGGATTGCGAAGGCGCCGAGTACGACATCGTGGAGTCGCTGACCTCCGAAGTCTCCGGACGCATTGCCCAGATCACCCTGGAGTTACACAGGATTCAGGGAAAGGATCCGGGCGTGCTTAGAAAGAAGCTACAGGATCTCGGCTTCGCGCGCGCGAGCGAGAGCGGTCTGCTGTATTACCGGCGCGACCCGCAGGGCGCGGCCGCCTGACGCAGCGAATGACGACAACCGTCCGGCGCAGACCGGCCATGAGACCAGCCCCATGAACATCAGCATCTTCGGCCTCGGATACGTCGGCGCAGTGTCGCTTGCGTGCCTCGCGCGCGACGGTCATCGCGTGGTCGGCGTGGACATCGACCAGGCCAAGCTCGACCTGATCGCCTCCGGCAAGACGCCGGTGGTCGAGGAAGGCATGGTGGAGCTCATGGCCGAGACGGCCGGGAGCGGGCGGGTCTCGGTCACCCGCGACGTGACCGAAGCGGTGCACGCGACCGATCTCTCGCTCGTCTGCGTCGGTACGCCCTCGGCGGCGAACGGCAGCCAGGATCAGGGCGCGATCGTCCGGCTCGCGCACGACATGGGTGCGGCGCTGCGCACCAAGCGCGACGGCCACGTCGTCGTGTTTCGCTCCACCCTCGTCCCGGGGACGGTCGAGGAGACTCTGCGCCCGATCCTCGAGCGCGAGTCCGGGAAGCGCGACGGCGTGGGCTTCCACGCCTGCTTCCAGCCCGAGTTCCTGCGCGAGGGCTCGTCGATCCGCGACTACGACAAACCGCCCTTCACCGTGGTAGGCGCCGCCGCCGAGGCGCCGGTGGCCGCACTGAAGGCGCTCTTCGGGCATCTGCCCTGCGAGTTCCACGCCACGTCGATCCGCGCGGCGGAGATGCTCAAGTACTGCTGCAACAACTTCCACGCGCTCAAGATCGCGTTCGCGAACGAGACTGCGCGGCTGTGCGAGGCGCTCGGCGTCGACCCGTTCGAGGTCATGGAGCTGGTCTGCCGCGACACCCAGCTCAACATCTCGCGAGCCTACCTCAGGCCCGGCTTCGCATTCGGCGGCTCGTGCCTGCCGAAGGACCTGCGCGCGACGATCTACCTGGCGAAGATGCGCGACGTCGAGCTGCCGATGCTCGGCGGCATCCTGCCTTCCAACCGCACGCACATCGAGCGCGCGATCGCAAAGGTGCTCGAGTCCGGGCGCAAGCGAATCGGCATGATCGGGCTCTCGTTCAAGTCGGGCACCGACGACCTGCGCGAAAGCCCGCTCGTGACGCTGGCCGAGCAACTCATCGGCAAAGGGCTGCAGCTCCTGGTCTACGACCCCGAGGTCCAGCTTTCGCGGCTGCTCGGTGCCAACCGGCGGTTCATCGAGCAGCACGTGCCGCACATCGGCTCGCTCATGTGCGACGACCTCCAGGACGTGATCGGCGAGTCCGATCTCCTCGTCGTCGGGATGAACGATGCGCACACCGTCCGGATGCTCAAAGAGCGCGTGCAGGCCAACCAGATCGTGCTCGACCTCGTGAACATCGGGCGCCGCGACGACCTGCGCGGGAGGTACATCGGGCTGTGCTGGTGAGCGCAGAGCGTCCGTCGCGCGCCCCGGCGCCGGAGCGCGCGGCCGAGCGCATCGTCTCGGTCGGGCTGGTCGGGCCGCTGCCGCCGCCCGCGGGCGGCATGGCGAACCAGACGCGCCAGCTCGCGCGCCTTCTCGCCGAGGGCGGGCTTCGGGTCGAGCTCGTCCAGGTGAACGCGCCCTACGCCCCGGCGTGGATCGCGCGCGTGCGCGGGATTCGCGCGCTTTTTCGGCTCGTCCCGTATCTCGTCCGGCTCTGGCGCTGCGCCGGGCGGGTCGATCTCTTCCACGTCATGGCGAACTCGGGCTGGGCCTGGCATCTCTTCGCCGCCCCGGCGGTGTGGATCGCACGCCTGCGCGCCAAGCCCGCGCTCGTCAACTACCGGGGCGGCGGCGCCGAGGCGTTCCTCGCCCGGCAGGCGCGCTGGGTCAAGCCGACGCTCGATCGCGCAGCGTCGCTCGTCGTGCCGTCCGGGTTCCTGCAGGCTGTGTTCGCGGCGCACGGCATCCGCGCCGAGATCGTGCCGAACATCGTCGACCTCGCGCGGTTCCGGCCCGGACCGCCGCGCGCGCCGGTGCCGCACCTGATCGTGACGCGCAACCTCGAGGAGATCTACGACAACGCGAGCGCGGTCCGCGCGCTCGCCCGGATCCGCGCGCGCCATCCGAACGCGCGCCTCACGCTCGCCGGGAGCGGCCCCTGCCGCGCCGCGCTCGAGCGGCTCTGCGCGGAACTCGGCGTCGCCGACGCCGTGCGCTTCGCCGGGCAGCTCGACAACGAGCGGATCGCGGAGCTGTACGCGACGGCGGACCTGCTGCTCAACCCCTCGCGGGTCGACAACATGCCGATCTCGCTGCTCGAGGCGATGGCGAGCGGCGTGCCGATCGTGAGCACGAACGTGGGCGGCGTGCCCTACGTGGTGCAGGACGGCGTCAGCGCCCTGCTCGTGCCGCCGGGGGACGCGGACGCGCTCGCGCAGGCCGCGCTGCGCGTGCTCGAGGAGCCGGAGCTCGCGGCGCGCCTGCGCACCGCGGGGCTCGACGCCGTGCAAGCCCACGCATGGGCGCGGGTGCGGCCGCGCCTGCTCGACGTCTACATGGCGTGCCTGGGCCGCGACGGCGCACCGGCCGAGCGCGGCGTCGCCCCCTCGGGGAAGTGAGAGGCGCCGCGCATGCCCGGCCCGTACACGCGTCTCGTCTCCGGCGTCCTCTTTCCGCTCCACGAGCGGGCCAAGGGCCACGACAGCGCGCGCCGGCTGCGGGCGCTCGAATCGAGCCAGTGGCTGGCGCCCGATGCGATCCGGGCGCTCCAGGCGCAGCGCCTGCGCGAGTTCCTGGTGGAGATCGGCGCCGAGGTGCCGTACTACGGGCAGCTCTTCGCGCAGGCGAAGTTCGATCCCGCGTCGGTGCGCACCCGGGCCGATCTCGAGCGGCTGCCGTTCCTGACCAAGCCGCTGATCCGTGCGAACGCCGAGGCGCTCAAGGCACGCGATGCCGAACGCCTGAAGCGCTACAACACCGGCGGCTCCTCGGGCGAGCCGCTCGTCTTCTACATCGGCCGCGATCGGGTCAGCCACGACGTGGCGGCGAAGTGGCGCGCGACCCGCTGGTGGGGCGTGGACATCGGCGATCCCGAGATCGTGGTCTGGGGCAGTCCGATCGAGCTCGGCGCCCAGGATCGGCTGCGCTCGCTGCGCGACCGGCTGCTTCGCACGCGGCTGCTGCCGGCGTTCGAGATGTCGGAAGCGAACCTCGACGCGTTCGTCGCCGCGATCCGCGCGGCGCGCCCGGCGATGCTCTTCGGCTATCCCTCGTCGCTCGCGCTCATCGCCCGGCACGCCGAGCGGCGGGCGGTGAGGATGGACGACCTCGGCGTGAAGGTCGCGTTCGTGACCGCCGAGAAGCTCTACGACGACCAGCGCGAGACGATCGCGCGGGTCTTCGGCTGCCGGATCGCCAACGGCTACGGCGGGCGCGACGCCGGCTTCGTCGCGCACGAGTGCCCGAGCCGCAACATGCACATCACCGCCGAGGACATCGTCGTCGAGACCGTGCGGCCGGACGGCTCGCGCACGGCCTCGGGCGAGGCGGGCGAGATCGTCGTGACCCACCTCGCGACCAGGGATTTCCCGTTCGTGCGCTACCGCACGGGGGACATCGGCGTGCTGGACGACCGGCCCTGCCCCTGCGGGCGAGGTCTGCCGCTCCTCGGCGAGATCCAGGGGCGGACGACGGATTTCGTCGTCGCCGCGGACGGCACCGTGATGCACGGCCTCGCGCTGATCTACGTGCTCCGCGACAATCCCGCGATCGAGTCCTTCAAGATCATCCAGGAGAGCATCGACGTGACGCGGGTGCTGCTCGTCCCCGGCAAGGGATATTGCGAAGACGTCCGTGGCGCCGTCGAGAAGGGGTTGAAAGCGCGACTCGGCGAGCACGTGAAGATCGTGACCGAGCAGGTGCCGCACATCGCCGCGGAGGGTTCCGGCAAGTTCCGCTACGTCGTCAGCAACGTCGCGACGCGCTGACGAGAGCGATGCAGCGATGACGATCGTCTTCGGACTCTATTCGGCCGCGCCCGAGGGACGCGGCACGAACGTGCTGGCGGCCCTGGAGCGCGAGATCGACGAGAGCTCGGATGCCCGCACGGTGCTGCAGGCGCCCGGCTTCATGCTGCGCCGCTGCGGCGACGACGGGCCGGCGGCCGCCACGGTGATCGGAACGACCAGCGACGGCGTCCGCGTCGCGGTCGTCGGGCGCCCCGCCGGCCGAGACGCGCTCGCGAGCGATATCGCGCAGCTCGCCTGGTCCGCCGTCGTGGACCGCCTCGCCTCGCTCGACGGCTACTGGATCGCGCTCGGATATCACGCGCAGAGCCATCGGCTGGAGGTGGTGTGCGACCGTCTCGGCGTGGCGTGGCTCTACTGGGCGAGGGTGCCG
The DNA here is from genome assembly GCA_023383795.1 of Burkholderiales bacterium. Taxonomy (GTDB): domain Bacteria; phylum Pseudomonadota; class Gammaproteobacteria; order Burkholderiales; family SG8-39; genus JAABRB01. The sequence goes on from JAHDYJ010000001.1 coordinate 66,418, forward strand.
GGCGGCGTGGCGCTCTCGAGCGACTTCGGTGCGCTCGCCCGCTCGCTGCCGGCGCAGCCGCGCCTGGACGATACCGCCTGCCTCCTCTCTTTGACCATGACCTACCCGCTCGGAGACGCCACCTGCTTCGAGGCGATCCGGGTCGTCTCGCCGGGCGAGGTCCTGCAGTTCAGCGGCGATGCGGTCGCCTCGCGCCGCCACGCGACCCAGCCCGCCTACGGCGACCGCTTCGCCGGCGCGCCGCGCGCCGCCAAGTTCGAGGCGCTCGATGCGATCCTCGACGCGAGCTACCGGATCTGGTCGATGCCGGACGGCGCGCCGCCCTGGGCCGTTGCGCTCTCCGCGGGGAACGACTCCCGATACGGCCTGGGAGTGCTCCTTCGACACGGGCAGCGCCCGGCGTGCGCGACCTTCGGGCTCCCGGGGAGCCACGACGTGCAAGGCGCAACTGCAGTCTGCCGCAGGGAAGGGCTCGCGCACACGCTCTTCACGACGGACCGGCGCACGTCCTGGGATTCCTGGCGCGCCGGCGTGCAGCGGCTCGGTGTCGTGGCGGGCTACCAGTACGGCGCGGGCTGGGCGCACGACTGGCGGCAGACGCTGGGCGCGCTCGGCGGCCAGGTCGTCCTCGGGTTCCTGGGCGATGCGCTCTCGGGGAGCCACCTCGTCGACCGCACCGGCGGCGACTGGCTCGCGAACTGGACGGCGTGGAGCCTCGACGCGCGGGACGACGGCTCGTGGCCGGGCGCCGACATGCTCCGCCCCGAGTGGCGAGGCGCCGTGCGCGAGGTCGTGCGAAACGCGCTCGAGGAGGCGAGCCGCGTGCAGGTCGCCTTCGCGCATCAGAAGGCGCTGCACCTCGACCTGCTCTCGCGCCAGCGGCGGATCACCGCCTCGCAGATCAACTTCCTGACCGACGCGATTCCGGTCGCGCCGCTGCTCTACACGTCGGAGATGGTCGAGTTCTGGTCGAACCTGGAATACGCGGACATGCGAGGCCAGGCGCTCTATCTCGCGTACGCGCGCGACCGGTTTCCGCGGCTGTTCGCGCCGCCCCGGCGCCCGTCGCTCTATCGCCGGGCGCGCGGCGTGCTCGTCAACTTCGTCGTCGGACGCTTTCCGGATCTCAAGCGCCGCCTCGCGCCGCCGGAGATCGACGTGCGGGCGCTGCAGGCGCAGCACGTCGAACGCTTGCGATCGCTTCTCGACGACTGCGGGGAGGCAATCGATCACATCGTCGACACCGCTGCGCTCGCGGGCTGGCTCGACCGCTTCGACGCTCGAGAGGGCGTCATCGCGCGGCAGCTCCAGCGCTACTGGAACCTTCTGCTGCTGGTGGAAGCCGGACTCCGAGGGCGACGCGAGCGTTCCGCCACGGCGCCCCATCGGCCCGACACCGCGATCGTCGGCCGAGTCGATCTGCCATGAGACCGGATTTCGAGACCGCCTGGCGCCGCCGCTTCGAGACGTTCGGCCGCGAGCACGAGGACGACGCCGGCATCGCCGGCTGGAGCGAGGCCGGCCTGCAGGCGAGGTTCCGGAACTTCGCGCGTTCCTGGCGCCCGGCCGCCGCCGGCGCGTTCTGGCTCGACGCCGGATGCGGCGCGGGAACCTACGCGCGAACGCTGGCCTCGTCGGGGCAACACGTGCTCGCGCTCGACTATTCGCTGCCCTCGCTCGTCAAGGCTCGTTCGCGAGCGCAAGAGCAGCCGCTTCTCTGGGTTGCGGGCGACGTCACCGCGCTTCCACTGCGGTCGGACTCCTTCGATGGTGTCGTCTGCTTCGGCGTCCTGCAGTCGCTGTCCGGGCCCGAACGAGCGATCTCCGAGCTTGCGCGGGTCCTGCGCCCGGATGGCGAGCTCTGGGTCGACGCGCTCAACGCACGCTGCCTGCCGAACCTGTTCGGCCGCTGGCGCGCCAAGGCGCGCGGACAAGAAACCCGCCTCCGGTACGACACGGTCGGGATCCTCAAGCGCGCCCTTCGCGAGGGCGGATTCCGGTCGGTGCGCATTTCGTGGGTGCCGATCCTGCCCGAGCGCCTCCGCTTCGCGCAGGCGCTGCTGGAATCGCGCGTCGTTCGCTGGTTGCTCGGGGCCCTGCCGTGGCTGGGGAGCGCCGTGAGCCACGCGTACGTGCTCACGGCCCGGCGATAGAACACCCAACTCGACGACATCCGCCTGCACTCCTCTCATGCCCTGGATAAAGCGACTCGCTCGTGCGACCCGCGATCTCATCGGCCGCACGGGACCGCCACGAGCGCCAGAACAGCATCTCGACGCCGCGATGGCGTGGCTCTGCCGTGCCCAGGACGCCACGCCGGACGACGGCGTTTCACGGAGCTATACGCTGCGGCACATGAAGAGCCATGGACGAGCGGGATGGCTCGCCTCGTATCCCGAGACCACCGGCTACATCATCCCGACCTTTCTCGCCTATGCGTCGCTGACCGGAAAGCGCGAGTGCCGCGACCGCGCCATCCGGATGGCGCGGTGGGAAGCGGAGATCCAGATGGAGAACGGCGCGGTGCAGGGCGGCGTGATCGGCTTCCCGCCAACGCCGGCGATCTTCAACACCGGGCAGGTGCTGTTCGGCTGGGCCGCGGCCTACCGGGAAACGGGCGACGAGGCGTTCCTGCGCTCGGCCCGGCGCGGCGCGGATTTCCTCGTCGCGGCGATGGACGAGGACGGCGCGTGGCGACGCCACGGCTCGCGTTACGCCAGGGCTGGAGTAAACGTGTACGACGCGCGCACGGCGTGGGGTCTGCTAGAGGCGCACGCGGTCACCGGCGATGCTGCATACCGGCAAGCGGTCGTGCGCAACCTCGAGTTCGTCCTGACGAAGCAGCGGCCGAACGGCTGGTTCGAGGAGTGCTGCCTGGACGACAACGATCGGCCCCTGCTGCACACGATCGCCTACACGATGGAAGGGCTGCTCGAAGCGGGCCTCACGCTCGGCGACGAGCGCTTCACTGCGGCCGCACGGCGCACAGCGGAGGCGCTTCTCGACCGCCAGCGCACCGACGGCAGCCTCGCGGGCCGGTTCGACGCCGCGTGGAACGGGTCCGCGCGCTGGAGTTGCCTCACGGGCGACGCACAGACCGCGATCGTCTGGCTCAGGCTGCACGAGGCGACCGGCGACGAGCGCTACCTACGCGCCGCCGAGCGGATGAACCGCTATCTCTCGATCACCCAGGATCTGGAAGCCGCCGATCCCGGCGTTCGCGGCGGCATCAAGGGATCGCATCCCATCTGGGCGGAGTACGGCAGGTACGAGTACCTGAACTGGGCCGCGAAGTTCTTCGCGGACGCTCTCATGCTCGAGATCCGCGCGAAGCGCGGAACAAGAAGCGTGGAGACCCCCTCGGAGAGTACAGTGTCCTAGATCGGACCGCCCGAGCGGAGGAGAACGGCAGGTGAGCAGGGTCTCGAGGCGTCGCAGGCAGGTCGTGCTCGGAGCTTCGGGCGTGGCGGCGTTGGCTCTCGCCCCACGTGTCCGCCTGGCGCGGGCCGGCGCGGTCGAGAGCGCCACCGGGCGCGCAATCCTGCGCTGGGCCCGGGAAAGATTCGCGTTGCCCGGAAGCGCCTCCGATGCGAATCCCGCAATTCCCGTCACTTCCAAGCACTGTCGCTGGGTGCTTTGCCCGGACGACGGGAAGTTCTACATCTTCGGCGGCGACTACCCGTCGCGCTGGCAACCGCTCCAGTCGGGCCAGAATGCGTTGCTGACCTACGACCCCAGAACGCGGGCCTGGGAGCAGGCCTATCCGTTCTGGGGCAAGGCCGGGCAACACTATCCGGTGCACATGGACGAGGTTGCCGTGTGCTGGGATTCGAAGCGCAAGCTGTTCTGGTTCACGTCCGGGTATCAAGGCGGGATCACCGGAGACGAGGCGACCAGATACACCGGCATCCCGACCTCCGGCATCGTGCAGGCGTTCGATCCGCGCAAGCGGGACTGGCTGACCCCATTCGGCCCCGACAAGGCCCAGGTGCACGTCGCTCTCGGCGGGGGACAGCACAACCGTTCGGTGTACGACGTCGCGCGCGATCTGATCCTCGCGGCCTACTACGACGGAAGCTTCGGCACCGGCTTGATGGAGTTCGATCCGAGCACCGGGGAGTACAAGCGCAACCGCGTCCAAGGGCTCGGGAACTGGCATCCCACAGCAGGCGAGACCATCCACCTCCTCGACAGCAAGCTCTACTGCGTCGGCGGTCTCGCGGGGGTCACGCGCGACATCGCGGAGATCGACACGCGCACCTATCGGGGGCGCGTCCTCGCCAGCCTTCCGGCGGCCACCTACCCGGACCAGGACTTCTCCCACCTTCCGGAGATCGACGCCTTCCTGATCTGGACCGAGGAGCCCAAGGCCTACCTCGTCGACAGGAAGACCGGGGCCATCAGCGACGGTCCGCCGAACCCGCTCCTGCGCGACGGCGCCGGCTACCGGCCGCAGCACAACAACCGCCATCCGAGCGGCGTCATCGTCATCGGATGGAGCGCGAGCGACAAGGTCCATGGGAGACAGCTCTCGGAGTACTGGCACTACACGCTGAGATCCGACTCCGCGTGGATTCCGGCGAGCGGCAACGCGAAAGCGCTCACCGAGGACGCGAGCGGCGCGGCGGTCAATCTCCTGGCGAGCGTCGCCGCGCCAAGAGGTCCGCATAGCGGGATAGTCGGAGTGGCGGCCGTGACCTTGGCGTGGGGGAGCGGCGCCTACGCCCGCGACTACTCGAGCTACGGCGCGCTACTCCTCAACAACGGCGGGGACGGGGACTACTACGGAACCGAGGTGTACGCGTTCGACTTCGACGCGAGAAGATGGGCACGGCTGAGCGACCCCTCGGCCGCGATGAGCGGGGACAAGACGCGCGACCATCTCCGGGACCCGATGGACCCTCTGTATTTCAATCAAGAAGAGTGCGAGCACGGTCCCGCGGTGGCGGAGTACGGCGCGGGGCCGCTGCCCGCGGGTACGACGCCGGGCGTGCCGCACAACTACGACGGCACCCTCTGGCTGCCCGGCAGCGTGGTCGGCAACAAGCGCGGCGCGTTCGTGCGGCCGCACAGCACCGCTGTCTATGGTGCACGATCGACCGGCCGTGCGCACTACTTCGATCTCGATACGAAGACCTGGGGCCGGTTCAGCGCGAATCGCGCGATGCTGCCCTCCAGCCGCATTCCGATCCACGGGTACGACGAGAAGGAACAACGCGTTTGGCACGACCTCGGCTATCTCGATCTCCGGATGAGGCGACACGTGGCCAAGCCCTGGGCGGGCACGCTTCCGAATCAATCGTCCGCGTGCTTCGACCCCGTCCGCCGGCTCTTCCTCGGCCTGACGGCCAGCACGACGCCGGACCCGGCTCCAGGGGAAATGTGGGCGATCGCAGTGGACAGCTCGACGACCCGTGCAGGCCTCAACCTGCAAGCCGTCTCCGGCAGGAGATGGACGCGCGGGAACGCGTTTCACGCCGGGCTCGCATACGTGCCCGATCTCGACTGCTATTACTTCTACAGCCAGGGAAGCCGGCTGATGGGCTTCCAGCCGCAGAAGATCTGGAAGATCCAGCCACCCGCCAGCAGCCCGCTCACTAATCCCTGGCTCGTGACCGAGATCACGATGCACGGCGATACGGTCGTTGCGGACACCCGCGGATTCGCGACCTACAAACGCATCCAGTGGGTAGCGCCGCTCAAGTGCCTCGCGATTTACAACGGGCCCATCGATACCGGGTTCGTGTACTTGTACAGGCCGGATGGACTGTAGGCACTTCGAGTCGCCTACGACGGCAACGTATAACGGTCCATCGCCCTCGCCACCGCCCACGGGAAGAGTGCGCTGCGCAGGCGCGTAGGTCCGTATCCCAGCTCGAGCAGCGAAGGAAGCCGCCACAGTCCTGGCATCCGCTTCATCCACGCGGCCGTTCCTTCCGTCGCGCGGATCACGAACCGATCGAGCTCGAGGTTGCGCCACCGGCGGGAGCGCGCCCCGGCGCAGCCAGGCGCCTCGGTTCTCGGCAAGCCAACGAAGGTAGTCCGCCAGCGCCGCCGGGGTGAGGAAAGCCGGGTCGTCATGCAGCATGACGGATGCGGCGAGCTTGCGCGTGCCGAAGCGCTCACGCGGTACGCCGGCGCTCTCGACGATGCGACGGCAGATCGGACGACTGTAGTCCCCCGGCACGTCCCAGGGCGCCATCTCGGCCGAGTGGGTGATCGCGTGCACATCCGCGATCTGACGCACCCCCCAGAACGCCACCGGGCAATGGAGGAAACCGGTCCAAAGGCGGTACTCGCCAAGCGCACTGCCGGAGGGATCGCCGCGCACGATGTCGGGGCTCAGGTCGTACGCCTGCTTTGCCCACATCTTGTCGCCGTGGTAGCCCGTGAGCAGAACGCGATCGGCGAGATGTTGCTCCGCGGTCTTGAACCGCACCTCCTCGCCCATGCCGTTGACGGCCAAAAACGGAACCTCGGGCATCTCGAGCGCGCGCCAACCGTCGAGCGGCACGACGACCGGGCGCAGGCCGAGCACCCGTGCGTTCTCCGCCCCGCTGTCGATTTCACCGCAGCGCTCGCGCAGCGCGCGCTCGCGGTCGCGTTCGGGCCAGGCGCGATCGAAGCAGAGAACCTCCTCGCAGCCCGCGTTGCGCGCCAGGGTGGCGACCGTCGAGGAGTCATAGCCCGTCGACAGCGTGCCGAGCATCCGGTAGCGCCGCGCTCTCGATTCCGCGGCGAGATTCTCCGCAAGCCCGTCGAGGCTCCCCGCGAGGAACGCACGGTACTTGGCGAAGCTGGAGAAATCGCGCAGGGTACGCGGCTTCGGCTCGCGCGATAGCGCCATCGCGTCCCAGGCGAGATTGTCGAAGTAGACAAGCTCGAGCGGGCCTGCAGAGGTGCGCAGCGTGCGCACGTAGCGCTCGAGTCCGCGCACCACGCTCGACAGGTCGCGGTAGTAATGCGGGTAGCTCGGATCGAGGCTTGCCCCCGAAGCTGCGAGCACGCAGGGCAGGGAGTTCGAGACCCACGTCGTTTTCGCGTCGTTCAGGGCATGAAGCCGGTCCACCGTGGAGCCCGCCGAAACGAAGACCACCTTGCCCTCGCGGAACCGCCCCCCGCTCCCCGCTACGAGATCGGTCCGGTCGAACGCCCCGGCCGCATGGTCGCCGGGCCATGCCACCTCGCCGAACCAGTCGTCCGTGGCCTCGACGTCGCGGCCGTGAAATACCTGCGGGACCAGCGCGCCGCGTCTGCAAGCCGCGAGCCACGCTAGCGGCGGCCAGTCACGCATCAGCGTGTAGCCGAATCGCACCTATCGGCCTCCGCCAGGGCGCCCAAGAACCCTGCGGACCTGTCCCAGGAAGAAGCGCTCCGCACCATCGGGGTATCCCGCCACCCGCCAGGCGAGGAGCGATGCGGCGCAGTACGTCACTACCCCCACGAGCACTTTTGCGATCAGGACAACGAGTGCGGCGCCACCGAGGTGAGGCACTGCGATTACTGCGACCGCCATCACTGCAGATGCGGCCATCGGACGCCAGAGGCGAGCTGCCAGACCCCGGGTCGTGACCGCGCTGACGCGAGTGACCGCCGCGAAGACGAAGATCATCAAGACCACCGCCGCAGCAAGTCTGCCGATCGCCACGCCCTCCACCCCGTGCGTGCCGACGAGGGGGAGCGCAATCCCGACCAGCAGAACCGCACTGACCCAGGAGCAGGCGGCCGCCACACCCGGTCGCCCAATTCCAAGGAAGAGACTCACCGACAACGACTGGCCAGTGCTGACGGCGTTACAGAGCGCCAGAAACACGAGCAGGACGGCGGCATCCACCCACTGCGCTCCGAGAAGCACGGGAACGAGCTCCTGCGCAACGAGCGCAAGGCCAACGGCAGACGGTACTGTTACTGCGGCCACTGTGCCCAGCACGTTGAGATAGGCCGCTGCGAGGCGACCCGCCTCGTCCTGGATCTTGGCAAAGCCCGGCACGAGCGCCTGGTTGAGCGGTGCGGCGATCTCGCTCCCAGGCAGCCGGGCGATCTCGGCCGAGATCGTGTACAGCCCCATCTGGCGCGTCGAACCGAGCCCGCCGACGATCACCTCGTCCGCGCGCATCTCGGCGAAGTGGCCGATGCTGCGCACCAGCATCCACTGCGAGTAGGACCACAGCTCGCGGATGCGCGCGAGCGAGAAGCGCGGTCGGTAGGGATGCAGCGCGTAGCTCAGCGCGCAGGCCACCGCGTAGCTCGCGGCCGTGCCGATCACCAGCGCCCAGTAGCTGCGAAGCCATAGGGCCGCGCCGACGGTGACGACGAAGCCGAGCACCTTGCCGGTAACCTGCAGGCGGAACTCCTTGTGAAACTGGAGCTCCTTCCTGAACGCCACGGTACCGATGTTGGCGAAGCCGCCGACCACGATCGCCGGGCAGAGCACCCAGAGCACCAGTGTGACACGCGGCTCGTCGAAGTAGTCGGCGGCGAACGGCGCGCCGGCCGCGATGGCAGCGGCGACCACCACGCTCTGGATGATGCGCAGCGTCCACGCGGTGTCGTAGTGCTCGCGCGTCGCGGCCTGGTTCTGGATCAAGGCCAGGGCCACGCCGAACGAGAGCCACGCCTCCACGAAGGCGACGACGAGCATCGCCATCGCCACCAGGCCGAAATCGGCCGGCGCGAGAAGCCGCGCAAGGATCACGGTGCTCACGAGCCCGAGCAGGCGCATCGCCCACCGCAGCGCGACGGACCATGCCGCGCCCTTCAGGACGGCGGTCCGCAGATCGGGCGTCGGGTGCTCGTCCATCGCCGGGGGCTACTTCAGCACCACATCGATCTCGCCGTCTCGCTCGAGACCGCCATCGGCCCCGAACTTCAGGCGAACATCGCGCGACTCACGGCGACCACGCGCGACGATGCCGTGGACGCTCGACTCCAGGCGCGAGAGGGCGATCGCGCGAAGCTCGGTGGGCCGCCCGTCCTCGGTGCGCAGCCACAGCGCGGTGCCCGCGAAGTCGAGATCGAACAGACTGGTAGGCGCGCCGCGCGGCAGCACGAGGCAGTCGACGCGATTGCCGCAGATGATCCGGATGCCCACCGCGGCGCCCGTCTGCGTCACCTCGACGGTGGGAACGGCCGCATCGGTGGGGGCCGGCTTGATCAGCGTTGCGGCAATCATGGGACCACCGGTCGTCTGCATGCGGCAAACAGGCGCCGGAGAACGCTCACCGTAGCGCGGCGACACCCAGCCCGCCAGCGGCTCGCGCGAGCCTTCGACGAGTTGCAGATCCCCGTGTGCCGCGCTCAAGGCGACGAGCAGCCGCGCATCGCCGGCCCGGGCGAGGATCGCGCGCGCGTCGTGACGCCCCGCGGTCGCATCCGGAGCGAAATGCAGCGAGAGCCACGCCCGCTCCGCGATCGCGGCCGCGGGGAGCAGATCGTACGCGACCCAGTAGTGACCGCGAACGTGCACCACGCCTCGCACGTGGCCGCCGTAGGGCGTCTCGCTTTCCACCGTGGCCTCCGCCCAAGAGAGGCCGCCGCCCGTGGCGAGCGGTCGCATCTCGACTGCGGCCTTCAGCCCGCCCGACGGAAAGTCGCCCGGGCCGCGATCGAGCGGATCGCGGCCTTCGATGTAGAGCGCGTTGTGCGCGGCCGCTCCCAGGAAGTGCGCGCGCCAGGCGGGCTCGCCTTCGGGCCAGCGCTCCCTCGCCGAGCGGTACGTGAAGGTTCCCGCGTCGACGATAATCGGGTGGCCGCGGAGCCGCAGATAAACCGACAAGAGGTCGGCGTGCATGTGCCCGGGATTCGAGAGACGGCCGGGAACCGGGCCGGTCCGGAAGGCGAGGCAGCCGTCGAGATCGGCGTCGGGCAGGACGGCGAAGCCGCCGTCGGGAAACGCGATCGGAGCGTCATCGACGCCGCTCGCGCCGGGGCCGGCGAGCTTGCCCCCGAGGAGCCACTCTGCTCGCTCGCGCCCCGGCGCATTCGCGCGCGACTCCGCAACGCGCCCGTCGAAGAGCGCACGCAGGATCTCTCGATGCGCGGCTGCGCCGACGCCGTCGAACTCGTCCAGCGGGAAAAGGTGCGTCTCGACGCAATCGCCGATGGCGAAGGACTTCGCCTCGGGACCGGCGAGCGCCGCCTGGAACCTGAGCATCGCCTCGAGTCGCGCTTCGACCCACGGCTCGAGCGCGATCCCGTTGCGCCCTGCAAGCAGCACGATCGCGGTGAGCATCTCGCAGACTAGTTCGTGGTAGTGCACCGAGTGCTCGAAGCTCGTGCCGTCCTCGAACACCTGCCGGCGAAGCTCGCGCCAGAAGAGCGCCTCGCCGTCGAGCCGCCACTGCCCGGCCTCGCGGAACTCGGGGTAGAGGATGCCGAGGTAGAACATCAGGAATCCGTCGGCGAGCAGGTGGTTGTTCGGCGCTGACGTTCCGAGCCGCGCGTGAACAAAGCGCGCGTCGGCGAGCAGGATCCTGAAGAGCCCGAGCTCGAGCGCGGGATCGGAGTCGCCTGCGCCGGCGAGGAACGCCAACGTCCACGTCAGCGCGACCGACCGGTGCACCGCAATGAGCGGGCTGGAGTAACCTGCCGCTCCGGGCACGCCGTCGGTCGCCCGTGTCCACGATTCGACGAGCTGTCGCAGCACCGGAACCGCTTGCGCGCCGTACGCTCGGGCGCGCGCGAGCTGCACCGCGGCCAGCAAGTGGTGCGCCTTGTGCTGCGCCACGGTGTCGCGGCCAGGCCCGAGCGGAAGCCTGTTCCAGTCGGGAAGATCCGGCGCACGCCGCGCCGCATCGCCGTCCGAATAGACGTAGCGCTGCCAGTCGCCGGCCGCCCGCATCGCCTGGGCGCGGCGGTCGGGCCGCTCGGCCGCGAGCCGCGCCGCCAGCGGCGCGACCTCGGCCTGGTCCAGGAAGAAGCGCGGCGCCGCGCGCTCGCGGAAGTGCGCGGCGAGCAGGTCCCGCGCATGTGCGGCATCGCCGGATCGCACGGCCTCTCTCACGCCTGCAAGCGCGGGCAGGTCGTCGCGCAGCGCGCCGATCAGCTCGGCGTCGGAGCAGAGTCGCACCGCGCTCGCCGCGGACGGCTCCGCGAAGCGACGCAATGCCGCCCGGCCGGATCGCGCGGCGCGGCGGATGCGGGTCAGCAGATCGGTCTTCGCCATTCGATCGGACTATGGCGGTCGCGCCGGTAGGTGCATACCGAGGCGTACTGCGCAGCCTGCGCACACGAGCGCGGGCACGCGAGCGAACGGCTCTGGCACAATCTCCACCAGATGCGCGTGTACATCATCATCTTGAACTGGAACGGCTGGCGCGAAACGCTGGAGTGCCTTGCGAGCGTCTTTCGCCTCAAGTATCCGGATTTCGTCGTCGTGGTATGCGACAACGGGTCCGACGACGGCTCGCTCGAGAAGATCGCCGCGTGGGCAAACGGCGACGAGCGCGCAAGGGAGTCGCGGTTTCTCGCGATACCGCAGACGCCCGACGCTGCACGCCGGATACCGTTCGCGAAGCATGCGCGCGCCGAAGCTGAAGCGGGTGCGCCAGCGACAACCAGACTCGTGCTGATCGACAACGGCGCGAATCTCGGCTTCGCCGGCGGCTGCAACGTCGGTCTCCGCTTCGCCCTCGGGCAGGCTGACATGGCGTACGCTTGGCTGCTAAACAACGATGCGGTGGTCGATCCCGAGGCGCTCAGCGCCCTCGTCGGTACGATGAAACGAGATCCCGGAATCGGTATCTGCGGCAGTCAAGTGCGGTCGTATGACAAGCCTAACGTGATCCAGACACAAGGCGGGACACTGAATCGATGGCTTTGTACGACTCATTCGCTGGCCTGCGGGGTCGAGGTTGCTTCCGCACCCCCCGCGCCGTCGCAGGTCGATTACGTTCCCGGCGCATCGATGCTCGTCTCCCGGGCGTATCTGGAAAAGGTCGGGCTCATGGAGGAATCGTACTTTCTCTACTTCGAGGAGATCGACTGGGCCGAGCGGGGAAGAAGCTCGTTCCGACTCGCGATCTGCCCGGAAAGCGTCATTTATCATGTCGGCGGCGCGAGCATCGGCACTCGCGACGAGAAGGGAGAGCGGGGCGTTCGGTCCGAGTACTTTCTGCTCCGCAATCGACTCGTGTTTGCGCACCGCTTCTACAGACGCAGGCTGATCACCGTCTACGCCGGATTCCTGGCCTCCATTGTTAGCCGCTTGGCCCGAGGGCAGTGGTCTCGCGCCCGGATTGCGTTCCTGGCGCTGATCGGCCGCGCTCCGGCCGTTGGGACGCAAGCACCTCCTAAGCGCCCTGCATCATACGGAAGCTCCGCGGATTGAGACACGCACTTTTCGTCGTTTTCCACTATCCGCCCGAGGCGAGCAGCAGCGGGGTCCTGCGGACCCTGAAGTTCTCGCGCTACCTGGCGGATTTCGGCTGGCGCGTGACCGTCCTCACGCTCGAGCGCAAGGCCTACGAAATCACCGATGAGCGACTCGAGGCGCAGGTGCCGGACTCGGTGCGGGTGGTACGCACGGCTTACCTCAACACCAAGCGGCATCTCGCGATTCGCGGGGTGTACCCGGCCGCGCTCGCGGTGCCCGACACCTGGATCGGCTGGTTCCCCTGGGCGGTCGCGGCGGGCCGCAGGATCCTCGGCGAGGACCCGGTGGACCTCGTCTTCTCGACGAGCCCCCATCCGACCGCGCACCTGATCGGCCGTGCCCTCGCACGGCGCGCGCGAGCGCCGCACGTCATCGACTTCCGCGATCCGTGGCACGAGGAGCCGCCCGAGCGCGGGACGCCGGCGGTGGTGGCGTGGGCGGCGCCGCGCCTCGAGCGCAGGGTCGTCCGGTCTGCCGCGCACGTCGTCACCAGCACCACCGAGCTGCGCGACCTGCTGCACGCGCGCTACGCCGATGAGCGCGCGGAGAAATTCACGGCGATCCTGAACGGCTACGACGAGGCCGACTTCGCCGCGCTGCCCGAGCGCGCGCCGGCGCGCACCGACCGGCTCGTCGCGGTGCACGCCGGCAACATCAACGCCGAGTTCCGCGACCCGTGCCCGCTGCTCGAGGCGATCGCGCGCGCGAACGCCGAGGGGCGGCTCGACGCTTCGAAGATCCTCCTGCGGTTCATCGGCGGCGGGCCGTATGCAGACGCCGAGCGGATGCGGAAGTGCGTGGCGGACACCGGGCTCACCGGTGCGGTGGAGTTCGTGCCGCGCGTGCCCTACGCCGAAGCGCTGGCGGCGCTTGCGAGCGCGGACCTGCTGCTGCTGCTGCAGGCTTCCGAGGACACGGTGTCGCTCGTGCCGGCCAAGCTCTACGAGTACCTGCGCTCGATGCGCCCGGTGCTTGCGCTGGTGCTGCCAGGGGCGACAAGCGAAGTCATCGCGCGCACGGGCGGGGGCTGGCTCGCCGATCCGCGCGACGGCGCCGCGCTGCAGAAGACCGTCGTCGAGATCTACGCGCTGTGGCAGCGGGGCGAGCTCGCCGGCCGGCACGCGAGCATGGAGGCGCTGCGCCAGTTCGACCGGCGGCGGCTCACCGGCGAGCTCGCCGCGATCTTCGATGCCACGGTGGACGCCCGGGCGCGCCGCAACGGCATCGCCGCGGGCAACGCGGGCAGACTCTGAGCGCCGCCATGCCGCAGTCGATCGCCGCCGCCCTCGCCCGCGCGCTCGGGAGCGTGCTCTCGCCGGGCGGCGCGCGCGGGCGCCTGTCGATCCTGATCTACCACCGCGTCCTCGCGACCCCCGACGCCCTCCTCGACGGCACGATCGACGCGGCGAAGTTCGAGGAGCAGATGGCACTGCTTGCGTCGGGCTTCAACGTCCTGCCGCTTCGCGAGGCCGTCGAGCGTCTCGTCGCGGGGAACCTGCCCGCCCGCGCCGCATGCGTCACGTTCGACGACGGCTATGCGGACAACCACGACGTCGCGCTGCCGATCCTCAAGCGCCTCGGCGTTCCCGCGACCTTCTTCGTCGCGACCGGCTTCCTCGACGGCGGCCGCATGTGGAACGACACGGTCGTCGAGGCGATCCGACGGGCGACGAAGCCCGCGCTCGAGCTCGCGGAGATCGGCCTCGGTCCCTTCCCGCTCGGCTCGACCGCCGAGCGCCGCGCGGCGGTGCACGCGCTGCTGCGGGCGATCAAGCACCGGCCACCCGCGGAGCGCGCCGCAGCGGTCGAGCGGATCGCGGCGACCATCGGCACCCCCCTCCCCGACGGCCTGATGATGACGAGGGAGAAGGTCCGGAACCTGCACGCCGCCGGCATGGAGATCGGCGGCCATACGGTCACGCACCCGATCCTCACCCGGATCCCGGACGAGGAAGCCGAGTGCGAGATGGCCGACGGCAAGGCGGTGCTGGAGGAAACAATCGGCGGACCGGTGAGACTCTTCGCCTATCCGAACGGCGTTCCCACCAAGGACTTCGCACCGAGACACGTGGCGCTCGCGAAGCGCGTCGGGTTCTCGGCCGCCGTCACCACGTCCTGGGGCGCGGCGCGGTCCGACTCCGACGTGTTCCAGCTCCCGCGCTTCACGCCTTGGGATCGCCAGCCCGCCAGGTTCGGCGCGCGACTGCTCCTCAACGCGCGCCGGCCTGGTATCGAAATCTAGTAGGTTCTAGAAACGAGATCTCTTCTGCAGTAGATCATCTCTTCTGGCAATCAATGACCGTCGCATCGCCGATGCAGTCGTAGACGACCGCGCCGGTCGGCGGCTCCTGCAGGAACTCGAACCGCACCCGATCCGGGGTCGAGATCGTCAGGACCCAGCCGGGTGGCGGCGGCTCCGGAGGATCCGGCGGGTCGCCGAATGCGTGGGTCCAGCACCAGATCTGCGCGCTACGGACCCAATCAGTGCCGGCGAGAACCCCCGACCCCGAGCAGAAGCCCGCACCGGGGTCGAAGATCGCCGCGCCTACACGACGTATGCCCGGATAATCCACAAGGACAGTCCCGGGTGGTTCCGGGATGTGCTCCCATGCCCACGTGCCGATGTGAAGAACGGACACACTGCCGTCCACAGCACCGTGCCCGCCATAGAGGTAGACAAGATCGTTGATACTGTCGTAAGCCATCTGGCTGAAGTACCGGCCCGACGGTGGATCCTGCGCCGTCACGCTCGTCCAGGCCATCGTCACCGGATCGAACAGCCACAGGTCATTGAGTATCTTGTAATCGCTGGAGACACCGCCGAAGAGAAGGAATCTGCGCAACGAGGAAATGTACAGAAGCTGTCCCTGCGTGCGGTTTCGCGCGGGCATCGAGGCGGGCGCATTCACTTCCCTGTACGTACGGTTCCGGAAATCGAGGACGAGTGTCTTGCGCCCCGGATAGCCGGTGTGCGACCCCGCAAACACGACGAACAGATCGTGGTCGGGCGACGTCGCCGATCCGGCGCCCCCGGACTTGGTTCGCGCCTCGATCCCGTCGAAATCGGCATTGGTCAGGATGCGCCACGTCCGCGTGATCATGCTGAAGGCCATCGGATTCGGCCCGATAGTCCGTCCGCCGTCCATCGCGAGGTATTCCTGGTTCACGTGATCCCAGCCGAAGATCTGCAGGTCGCCGTTCTGCGGGTCGGGCGTCTGCGAGGCGTTCACGTACACCGTCTCCAACGTGTTGGTCCCGGGGTCGTAGCACTGCAGACTGCCCCCGTAGCCAAGGGCGCAGTGCCGGCCGTCGACGGTGTTCTGAACCCAGTCGAACCATCCACCACCGGGATTCAGCATGCCGCCGCGGTTGCTCCACTCGTTGCCCCGCGCGTCGCCTGGAGGCAGCGCCATCAGGACCAGCAGCGTCGAGAACACGAACGTCGAGCGCTTCATTTGCCCTCCTCCCCTTCTCCGGCGCCTGCTGGCGCGGGAGCCCGGCCAACGGCGCCGGCAGACGAGACCTCGGCGGTGAAGCTACCCCGCGGCCGGCGAATCGTCAATCCGCGTCCGCCATGCGAGGGCGTCGAGAGCCGGTGCAATCCGGGTGCGGCCGCCGCCCGGTCACCGTTCACATTCCCGACGGTTGGCAAGCGGCCGATTTGTGTTGTACGCTGGATTCGAAGGTCCGTCCGAAGGGGGAGCCATGAAGCTCAAACGCGTTCGGGCAGCGGTCTGCGCCCTGATCGCCGCCGGTTTCACGTCATTCGCAACTGCTCAATCGTCGGACGACGACGCCAGATTGAAGGCCTACGGGAAACGCCTGTCGTCCCAGTGCACGAACTGCCATCGGATCGAAGGCAGCGACGACCGGATCCCCTCGATCGCGGGCTGGCCGACCGAGGAGTTCATATTCGTCCTCAAGGCCTACCGGGATGGCGGGCGCGCCGAGCCGACGATGGCGGCTGGCGCCCATCGGCTAGACGAGAATCAGATGAAGGCCCTTGCGAGCTACTTCGGCTCGCTCAAGCCTTCGGGTCCCCGGCTGCGGTAGTTGTGATTCCCGCGGAAGCGGGAGGCCAGCTCGTGCGCGAATCAACGATCCACTGGATCTCCGCTTTCGCGGGGATGACTGGCGCGGAGACCCTCTAACGCAGAGGGCGGGCTCGCGGCGGCCCGGGCGTTTCGCTGCTGGTGCCACTGCTCGAGCATCATCAGCACCCACACCATGACGCCGTAGTAAGAAGCGTGGTGCTCGAGGTGCGAAGACATGAGCTCGTCGATGAACTCCGGGCGAACGATGTGGCGCCGCCTGAGGTCACCCAGGCTGTCCATGGCAAGCTCGCGCAGCGGCGCGTGACTCGCGAGCCACGGGCCGACCGGCAGCCCGAAGCCGTGCTTGGTCTTCGCGAGGATCTCGCGCGGGAGAAAGTCCGCGAGCGCCCGCTTGAAGAAGTAGCGCAGACGCGTGCCCTTGAGCTTGAGACGCGGCCCGAGATGCGCCGAGAACTCCACCACGCGCTCGTCCAGCATGGGGAACGCTGACTCCACGCCGGCGAGGTCGCACATCCGCGTGACCTTGGGGAGATCGTTGTCGGCCAGCGTGTACTTCAGGTCGAGCGCGAGCTGGCGGTTGATGAGCGATCGCGCAGCGGTCCGCTCGTACGTTTCGGCGAGCTGGCGCAGCGGCGCGCCCGGATCGACGGCGGCGAGGAAGTCCTCGCGAAAGACGCTCGCCGGGCCGAGATGCTCGAGCAGGTTGTAGTGCTCGAGCCGCGCGGGCATCGGCTTTGACGCGAGGCGAATGTACGCCCGCGCCTTGCGCACGCCGGGGAGCGCGCCTGCGCCGGGCGTCATGAAGGCGAGCGGCTCGACGAGCCCCGCGCGCAGCCATCCGGGCAGCCGGCCGTAGAACGAGAGGAGATGCTGGGTCGCGTAGCGCGCGTTGCCGCCGAAGAGCTCGTCGCCGCCGTCGCCGCCGAGCAGGCAGGCGACGCCCTCGGCGGCCGCGAGCCGCGCACAGTAGTAGGTGGGCACCGCCGAGGCGTTGCCGAAGGGTTGGTCGTACGCGCGCGCGATCATCGGTATCGCGGCGACCACATCGTCGGGGGTGACGTAGTACTCGAACTGCCGCGTACCGAAGTGCTTGGCCGCGATCCGCGCGTAGGCCATCTCATCGTAGCCGGCGGCGTCGAAGCCGATCGAGAACGTCTTCGCGGGCTCCCCGCGCACGGCGCCGAGCAACCCGGCGACGGTCGAGCTGTCGGTGCCGCCGCTCAGGAACGCGCCGACCGCGCCGGCGGCCGCGGCGCCGGCGACGCTCTCGCGCAGGCACAGGACGAATCGCTCCTTGAGCGCGCCGAAAGGCGCCGTCTCGTCCTCGACGTAGCGCATCTGCCAGTAGTGACCGACTTGGACGTCGCCGGCCTTGAACAGGGCGTACGTTCCGGGCGTCAGGCGCGAGACGCCGCGGATCACCGAGCGCGGGGCCGGGATCATGTGGAAGTACGCGTAGTCGTAGATCGCCTGAGGGTCGATATCGAACGGGATCCCCGGGTGCGAGACGACAGCATCGACGCGCGAACCGAAGGCCACGAGCCCGCCCGACGGCGCGGCGTAGGCCATCGGGCACGTTCCGGTGCGATCGACGGCGAGCAGCACCTCGCCTTTCGCCTCGTCGATCAGCGCCAGCGCGAAAGCGCCCTGGAGCCTCGCGAGCGCGTCGACGCCGTGCTTCTTGTAGGCCGCAAGGAAGCTGCGCGGGAAGCCCGCCCAGGCCGCCTCCGCAGCAAGGGCGGCATCGGCCCAGCGCGGCCGGCCGACGATGCCGCACACGCGACCCTTTTCCGCCGCCTCGGCGATGCTCACCGCTCCGTCACGCCCGGAGGCGGCGATGCCGCCGCCTTTCACGCGCTGCGATCGCTGCATCTCGCCGGGGCCGACTGCGAGGGCGTCGCACATCCGAGCCAGGACATCTGCAGCTTCCGGCGGCGCGGGGCCCGGCGCGAAGAAACCGCACAGGCCGCTCACTTGTCCGCTCCGGCCGGGTCGGGCTGCGCGCGCGGCGCCCGGCGCAGCGCTGCGCGCACCTTGCGCGCCGCCGGCCGGACGAGCCGCTCGTTCAGTCTGTGCATGCGCCCCCGCACGGTCGGGCTATACGCCACCACCCTGTACAGAGTCTCGCTGCGTTCGGTCCAGCGCGCCTTGTACGGATTCTGCCCCGGCCCGAGCCAGTAGCGGCGCAGCCCGCTCGCGAAGAGCTGCTGCAGCATCTGCACGCCGAGATACGATCCGGGCGAGATCGTCTCGAGCGCCTGATCGAAGTCGGCGCGCAGGGCGAACACCTCGCCGCAACAGGCGAGCTGGTATTCCATCGCCACCGGCTTGCCGTCTAGACGCAGGCACCACATGGAAAGCCAGCCCTGCTCGCGGGCGTGGTGCGTCAGGCGGCGGATGAACGCCCCGGGCCGCGGATTGTCGAGCGTGAGCCCGGTGTCCGCCTTCCAGCTCCGCGCCGAGACCGCGACGAGTTGTTCGAGGAGCGCATCGGCGTGCTCGGGAGAGACGTCTGCGCCACGCATCCACTGCAGCTCGAGACCGCCGGCCTTGCGCAGCCGGTTGCCGGCGAGGTTGTTCGCCTTCTTGAGGCTCCGCGACCGCCGGCCGTAGAACGCGTCCCAGGACTCGCCGAGGTCGATGTAGGCGTTCGCGTCCCAGGGCGACCGCTCGCATTCGAAGTGCGCACGCGAGGCCGGCGTCGCAAGCGCGGCCGCGACGGCGTCTTCGGGCAGGTAGCGCAGGTCGAGCACGTCCCATTCGCGCGCGCACGCC
Source organism: Burkholderiales bacterium (assembly GCA_023383795.1). Taxonomy (GTDB): domain Bacteria; phylum Pseudomonadota; class Gammaproteobacteria; order Burkholderiales; family SG8-39; genus JAABRB01. The sequence goes on from JAHDYJ010000001.1 coordinate 85,621, forward strand.
TTCATCGCGCGCAGGAGCGCAGCGCAAACCGCTGGGGCATCGGCTCGATCGCAAACGACATCGCAGAACTGGGTGTCGGGAACGGTCAGGAACTCGAGGCTGCGCGCGGGCAGCCCGGCGTGCCGCGCCTGCTGCAGCACCAGGGGGCAGATCCCGACGACCCCATCGGATCTCCGCGAAACGAGGGCGATGCGCAGGGCGCAACCCGCGTCCCGGCGCCACCGCCAGGCGGCGTCGAACCACTCGTGCCGCAGGAAGAGGTCGCGCCCGCGCGCAGCCGGCGCCAGGCGGTTCCACGTCTCGCGAAGGGCGAGGAATTCCGCCTCGTCGGCGATCCAATCGACTGCAAGTTCGGGGGTCACTGAGGGTATGATTCTGCGGTGCAATAGTAGCAGCCCCCGCAGGGCTGCTCTTGTGACCGTTTCCGCGCCCCGATGCGAGACATCGTACTCACGGCGATCATCTTCGGCCTGCTGCCGGTCTGCGTCATGCGCCCGTGGATCGGCATCCTCGCCTGGTACTGGCTCGGGCTGATGAACCCGCACATGTTCACCTGGGGCTTCGCGCGGACCATGCCGTTCGCGATGATGATCGCCGTCGCCACGCTGATCGGGACGCTCATCGCCCGCGATCGCAAGTCGATTCCGTGGAACCGCGAGCTCGTGCTCGTTGCGATGTTCATGGGCTACGTCACCTTCACGAACTTCTTCGCATGGGAACCCGCGGCCGCCTGGGCGTACTGGGAGCAGTTCGGCAAGATCCTGCTGATGACGTTCGTCGCGACGATGCTCATCTACGGCAAGGATCGCATCCGGGCCCTGATGCTCGTCATCGGCGCGAGCTTCGCGTTCTACGGCATCAAGGGCGCCGTGTTCACGATCAGGGGCGGCGGCATCCACAATGTGCAAGGACCGGAGGGCGTCTTCATCGGCGGGAACACCTTTCTCGGCCTGGCCCTGAACATGGCGATCCCCGTGCTCGTCGCGCTGGCGCGTGACGAGCAGAACCGCAAGCTCAAGTACTTCCTGAACTTCTCCGCCGCGTGCTGCGTGATCTCGAGCGTCTTCACCTACTCGCGCGGAGCGCTGCTCGGCCTCGCCGTCGTGTTGCCGCTGCTGCTGTTGCGCGACCCGCGGAAGGCGTGGGGCGGGATGATCTTCCTGATCGCCGCGGGATATCTCGTGATCACAATCGCGCCGGAGCGGCTCTGGCAGCGCGCCGAGACGATCCAGACCTACGAGGAGGACGGCTCGGCGATGGCGCGGCTGCGCTCATGGAGCGTCGCTTGGAACATCGCGAAGGACCGTCCGATCACCGGCGCCGGCTTCCAGTACGAGTACTCGCCGAACCGCGCGAGATGGTTCAGCTATCAGGACGAGCGATTCCAGGATCTGGGCGGCGGCACCCAGTCGGCGCACAGCGCGTTCTTCCAGGTACTGGGTCAGCACGGGTTCGTCGGCCTGGGGATCTATCTCTTCCTGATGGCCTCCGCGCTCCTGCACCTGACGAGGCTGCGAAGACAGGCGCGCGCACTCCCCGATACCGGGTGGATCGCGACCTACGCGGACGGCTTGCGCATCGGCATCATCGCCTTCGCGATCAGCGGCGCGTTCCTAAACGTCGCCTACTTCGACCTCTACTACATCTACATCGCGATGACGGCGATCCTCGCGCGCGAGCTCAAGACAGTCTTGCAGCCTGCCACCGCCGCAACCGCGCGTCCGGTACCTGCCGTCGGTGCGCCGGCCGGGATCCTGCAGAGCGAGCGGCGCTCCTAGGCAGCAGCGAAGCGGCGCTACCGGTCGCGCTGGTCCCCGGCGGAATCCTTGGCGGCGTCAACCGAAGGTTCGGTGGACTTCCAGGCCCCGACGGCCTGGAGCTGCCGCTTCAAGCCCGGGAAACTGACGCCGAGCTGGTACGCCTTCTGGGCGTGTGCGTTGGCCTGTGCGTAGTCCTTGGTGTCGACGTACGCCAAACCGAGGTTGTAATGGGCGAAACCCGAACTCGCATTGATCTCGAGGGCCTTCCGGTACTGGGCGATCGCGGCGTCCGTGCGCCCGAGCTTGTGCAGGAAAACGCCGTAGATCACGTAGGTCTCGTCGTGCTGGGGATAGCGCTCGAGCGCCGCCTTGAAGCGCTGCTCTGCGAGACCGGGGCGTTGCACTCCGATCGCCACCTGGGAGATGCCCGCAAGGGCGCGCGGATGGTTCGGGACGTACTTGAGCATGAACTCCAGGTCGGCCAGCGCGCCCTCGTAACGCCGCCGCTCGAGCGCCCCGACGGCCCGCCGGTAATGATTCTGGTCGAGGTTGCGGAGCATCTGCGCGCCTTCGGTGGATGCGCCGGCGGTGTAGTAATCCCGCCCAGCGTCTTGCGCCGCGGCGCCCAGCGCGAGCGCGCAAGAGAGCGCCGCTGCGGCAACCAGCGTCGCCGAGAAGCGGATTCTTTGCCCCATCGGGTGCTCCTACGTATGGATGAACGACACCGAAGCTCTGAAGGCGCCGGACTCATCGGGTCAATAGTAACCGCTGAAGCCGCGATGGCAAGGGCATTCGTCGCTCAATTGCGTGCGCGTCTCGGCGGCAACCAGGAACCCCCGCCGGGAGCGGCTTGCGCTCCAGTGCGAGCCGCCACTTTGCCGACCCTCGCGCATACGCGCCGGCGGTGCCCGAAGTGCGCGGCACACCGTCGAAATCGAGCAGCGCATGCGTGGCCCGGTCGCGGACCTCGGGCCAGTCCACTCTAATCGCCTCGGGCTCGCGCGGCGCCAGGTCGAGCTCGCCAAGGGGAGCGAACGGGTCGCGCAGCACGCGGGCCGCCGCCGCGAGGTCGCCGACCACGTTGCCGCTCGCCTGATCGGCGGTGATCGGCACGCCGGCGAAGACCGCGTTGCCGAACGCGCGCTGGCGACGCTCGGGGTTGCCGCCGACGATCGAGATTCCGTCATCCCTTGCGATCACGGTGTTGCCGAAGACGTCGATCGACTCGGGACGCCCATTGTGCGGCTGGATCCTTACGGCGCTGCCGGACGCGTTCACGAGCACGTTGCTGTAGAGCGCGACGTTGCCCTCGCCCTGGAAGAGCGCCTCGGTGGTGTTCTCGTGGAAGAAATTGCCGTAGATCAGGTAGAGGTCGTCGGCGCCTGGCCCCTCGGTCGGGAAATGCCCGACGAGCAGGTTGGGCCGCGCCAGCTCGGCACCGGCGGCGTTGTTTGCCTTGCTGAAGACGTTGTGCCTGATGACGGTCGCGCTCGGCCGGGAGGGCATGTCCGGCAGGTCCGGCCGCGCGCGCTGGTGCTTGATCTGCAGGTTGTAGCCGAGCGTGTCGCGCACGAGGTTCCCTTCGATCAGGCCGCCGACGAAGGGCGCCCTGCCGTCGGAGTTCCCGAGGTACATGCCGGTGCCGGCGCCGACGATCACGTTGTTGCGGATCACCCAACCCCACGCGGGGCACTTGGTCGAGATACCCACGATCTGCTGGCCAGCACCGTACCCGAGGATGCGAAGGTCCTCGATCGTGATGTGATGCGCGAAGCGGGCACGCCCTTCGGCCTTGACCGCATCAACCGGAACTCCCGCGCCATCGAGATCGAGACCGGCAATCTCCACGTAGCTCGAATCGACGATGCTCACGGTATTCTGGCCCGGCTGCGCGACGAAGCGGGGCCGGTTGCGCGGATCGCCGCCCTCGATGCGGATCGGCGCACTAGGTTCGCCGTTGAGGCCGCGGATCGGCAGACCCCGGACGTAGTCGCCCGGGGCGAGCCGCAGGACATCGCCCGGCTGCAGGCGGGCGAGCAGCGCCCGGTAGTCCGCGGGCGTTGCCTCGACGACGACCGCGTGGGCGGCCGGTGCCGCCGCGAGCGCGGCGACGACGGCCGCACCGGCGAACTTGACGGAGATCGTGGTCCGCATCGATTCTCGCTGAAGGCGGAATTGTGTCGTTCTCGGGCGGGATCGGCGCGTGGCAGAATTCGGCGCATGCTCCGTCGTGCCGCACGTTCGCGGCGCGATCGCCCGATGCGCGTGGCTGCGAGACCGCAAACCCGATCCTCCACACAAGCCCCTCGAGCCGCCGACGCCAGGCCGGCGGCCGCGATGGGCGCGGGCGACATTATCCGCCTCCCGTACGTCTACCGGGTTCCGCTGTGCCGGCCGTTCTGGAGCGGGCGGACGTACGCCGCCCTCGCACGCTGCATCGGTGCCGGGCGCGTCGTGTACGGTCCGGACATCGCGCGGCTCGAGGCGCGGCTGGCAGCGTTCCTGGGGACGCCGGCCGCCATCGCGTGCAACAGCGGGCGCGCGGCGCTCGAGCTCGCGCTGCGCGCCACCGGGGTCGACGCCGGCGACGAGGTCGTCGTGCCGACGTTCTGTTGCGCGAGCATCATTCCGCCGATCCTTGCGGTCGGCGCTGTGCCGGTGCTCGCCGACGTCGGCGCGGGTCTGACGTTGACCCCGGAGACCGTGGAAGCCGCACTGAGCTCGCGCACGCGGGCGGTCGTCGTCGCGCATCTCTTCGGCAACCCGGCGCCGATCGAGGCGATCGAAGCGCTTTGCCGGGCGCGGGGGCTCGTCGTCGTCGACGACGCGGCGCAGGCGCTGGGGGCGGAAGTGGAAGGAAGGCGCCTGGGCACTTTCGGCGACGCCGGCATCGTGAGCTTCGGCAACGGCAAGGTGTGCTTCGGCACCGGCGGCGGCGTCCTGGTGTCGCGCGAGCGTGCGGTGCTCGAGCAGGCCCGCGCGGTCCGCTTTGCGCCTCCGGCGTTCGCATCCACCCTGACGCGGGCGGCAGGGGTCACGGTCTGGCGCCGGTGGCGCCGCTGGTCGCTCCCGTTGCAAGTCGCGTTACGCCGCATGCTGCCGGCAGAAGCTGCGACCGCATACGCCGGACGGTCGATGGCGAATCTCGACGCGACCGTGGCCTCGAGCCTGCTGGACACGCTCGACGCCAACCTCGCTGCGCGACGCGCCCGCGTCGATGAATATCGCGCGCTGCTCGGCGACGAGGTCTCGTGGGGGCTGGTGCCGCACGCGGCGGGTTCGGCGTGCCTGACCCAGGTCGTGAGCTTCCACGGCGGGGAGCACGCCGCCCTCGCCGTCGTGAAGACGCTCCGCGACCATGGTTACGAGGTGGACCGGAGTTACCGCCCGTTGCATCTCCAGTCCGCATACGAGCGGCATGCGCGCGGCGCGCTGCCGAACGCCGCGCGCGCTTGGCCGTCGCTCGTGGAACTGCCGTGCGAGCCGACGGTCCGGATGGAAGACGTCCGGCGGATCGCGGAGGCCGTCAGGGCAGCCGCTGGCACGTAGCCATCGACCGTTCCGCGAGTCCGCATGAGGGTGCTCGAGAAGATCAGGCGGATCCCCGCCGTGTACGCGAAGGAAGGGCTCGGCGGGCTCGGCCGCGCCGTCGCGGGCCGCCTGATCGAGCACACGGAGTTCGTCGCCGCGCAGCGCGACCTGCGCGAGCCGCCGCTCCCGGCAGGATGCAGCCTCGCGTTCGAGATCCGGCGCGTCGACGACGCGCTCTTCGAGCGGTTCAGGTCGATGCCTGCGCCGCTGCCGCGCCATTTCGAGTATCGCATCGTCTACGGAATGCGAAACTGCTATGCAGCATGGGTCGGCGACGACCTCGGCGCGGTCATGTGGCCGGTCTTCGCGGCCGACAACCGGAGAATGGTGACACGGTGGCGTTTCCTGCTGCCCGACGAGGCGCGGGTGTCCAACATCTGGGCCTCCCCGGCGTATCGCGGCACCGGCCTCATCGACGCTTGCTTCGAGCGCTTCGAGCGGCTCTTCGCCGCGGCGGGATTTCGCTACTTCTACACGTTCACGTGGGTCGGGAATCATGCCTCGCGAAAGCTCTCCGCTCGCCGCGGCTACCGCGAGGTCGGGACCATCCATCGCTACGCCCTCCCGTGGCTGCGCGAGGGGAACGGGCTCTACATCCGGTCGGCGATTCCGCGGGAGCCGTTGGCCACGCACCATCCCGGGGGCGACATGGAGCTGCCCGAACGCATCGGGTAGCCGGCGGCGACCCTTCCTCGGCCCAACCGCTCGAGCTCACACTCACGCGGGCGAGCGCGAAGGCTGCCGCCACCGCGCCACGGCGCCGCGCAGCCGCGCGACGCCGTCCTTGAAGGGGCTGAGCACCTTCTCGCCCGAGCGGCAGAGCACGGGCGTCGTCCCGAGCCGGTGCTTGAAGCGGTAGATGCCGTGGAGCGGGTGGCTCTCGTCGGCGGCCGCGGCAGGCACGCCGCCGCGGTTGAGGAGGCGGTAGCCCTCGTCCTTGAACGTCGTCACCGCGTACCAGTAGAGGCCGGTCTGCGCGCCGAGCTTGTAGCCCGCCTCGGTGCTGCCGCTGAACACCGAGTAGGCCTTGCGCGCGAAGGTCGCATAGAGAATCGCGGCGATCACCGCGCCGCCCTGCTTCGCCATCAGCAGCCGCGCGGCCCCCGGCGCGAGGAGCGCCGCGTGAAGCCGCCGGTAGTACTCTGCATCGGAGGGCAGCTCGAAGCCCTGCTCGCGCTCGAGCCGTCGCTCGAGGGCGGACTCGCGCACGGCCGCAAGCGCCTCGATCGCGTCGGTGCCCGCGGTCCACGCGAACTCGACGCCGGCTTGCCCGAGCTTGCGGATGCGGTCGCGCTGGTCCTTCCTGACCGCCTGCCACAGCGCATCCGCATCGGCCTGTAGATCCACCTCGAACTCGGTCCGATCGGTCGTCGCATAGCCGCGCGACGGGAGCGAGAGGGTGCTCGCGCCGGAGAAGTTCGAGCCGACGAGGATGCGCGCGCAGCCGAGCCGCCGCGCGAAGCGCTCGGTCTCGTCGAGGAGCGCCGCGACGAGCGCCGGGTCGCCGCCCTTGGCGACCGGATAGGCCGGGAGCTCGAGGCTTCGCAGGATCCAGCTCGCCAGCGGGCGCCTCGACTGCCGGAAGAGCGCCAGCGCGACGCCGGCGGCACCGCCCGCGTCCCCGTCCCTGCCGAGGACGAACACCGGCCGGCAGCCCTGCACCTGCCTCTGCAGCTCGGCCCAGTGCGAGCTGTGGAAGACCGTGCCGTCGAGGGCCTCGACGGCGGCGTCCCAGTCCTGCGGCGGCGACGCTTCGCTAGTCTCGAACGTGAGGGTCATTCACGGCGATCTCGACAATTGCGGCTTCGACCGGTAGGACTACGATCATCGGGCGAGGGATTCGAGCGTCGACCGCGCTTCCTTGAGAAGCGCGCCGCAGGAGGTTCTGACCAGAAACCGAAGTCCCACGCGGCGGGGCAGGGAGCGGGATGCCGCTTCCGCCGACCGCCACATATCGAGCAGTTGAAACAGCATGACCCATTGCAATGCGAGGCGAACTGCGGGATCGGCGTCCAGGCCGTATTCCCGACAGAACACGGTGCGCAGTCTTTCCGAGGAGATGCGCAGTAGCACGAACCGCGGGCTGCAAAGGAACAATGCGAGCTGATTTAGGAAGGATGCCAAGTCGTACACGACGACATTCTCGAAGGACGCGTGCACGTCGACCCCTACGACGCGATCTCCGGAGAGCATCAGATTGTCCGGCTTGAAGTCGCCGTGTATCCAGCTCCTCGGAAGACGCGGACGTCCAGCGAGCGCGGCCGCCTCGCACAGAAACTCGACGGCGCTGCGAAAAAGCCGGTCCGGTACCGGTCTCGTCTCGGCCATGGCGTGGACCTGCGCGAGTTTGTCGTCCAGATCCAGCGCGCCCGGCGGCAAAACGCGAGCGCCATGGAACGCGTTCAGCCATTGGCCCGCCAGCGAGCAGAGTCGCTCGGCGTTCGCGGCGGAGAACGGCCGACGCGCCAGCTCTTGCCTCAGGGTCAGGCCATCGATCCACTCGATGACGATTTCGGCCGCCTGCTCGCGAAGCACCATCGGCTCTGGCACTGAGAAGCGGCCGGCGCCCATTGCCTCATGAACCCGGGCCAGCGCGCCGAATTCCGCGACCGCCATCTCCGGGACGGGAGAGCCCGTCGCATCATCGATGCAGATCTTCACCCAGAGTGCACGCCCGGAGTCCGCGTCCCGAGCCTTGAAGACGCGGGAGTTCCTTCGGATGACGATCGGGCCCAGTGGGATCAGCTGGGGGGATGGGCTTCTCGGCCCGATAGTCGCGTCGCCAGTCACACGGATCAGTTCGTCTGCAGGGGGACCAGACGCCTCTCGCTCAGGACAAATGCCGAGCGACGACGATGATCTCCTCAGTCAACAACGGCATCGGTCGTATCCGCCTGGTTTCACACAGCCCGGCACCGGCAAGAAGCCGCCGAAGCTCGTCCTCCGTGATCGGATGCGCGGCGGGCGGCGGATTGCCGATCAGCCGCTTGACCGCTCGCCGCATACGCTGGTACGGCGTGCTCAGCGACTGAGTGAAAACCACATCGCCGATCGTCACGGCTGCGACAGCCTTCAGGAAGGACACCTGCTCCGGCAGGGGAAAGTGCATCAGCACGCGTGCGCACAATGCTGCATCAAAGCGCTCGGAGCGCGCAGCCATCTGATGCACGTCGCATGCAAAGGACGAGAATCGCGATCCAAATCGCGCCAGCCGACGGTCCGCAATCTCGAGCATCGCGGGCGAGATATCGACGCCCATCACGGAGTATCCCGCCTCCAGTAGCGGCTCTGCCAGACGGCCAGTGCCGCACGGGAGATCGAGTATTCGACCGGGCTTGGGCACGTCGGCGAACGCACGAAGCACGCTCGACTTCTCGAGCCAGTTGAAGACGCGTCCAGTCAGCCTGGAGAAGCGCTCGTCGTCGTAGCGTGCGGCGATCTTCCGATCCTGATAGTGCGTCTGAGGATTCCAATCCATGACCGCTCTACACCGACTACGGGCTGACCCGCGCGGGAATCGAATGGCTCCGGTGACTTGGGAGCATGATACCGATCCTTCCGCGCAATGCCTGCGTTGGACAACGCCGCAGGACCCTCGGGCATGCTTCACCATCACCGTTCGAGGCTGCGATCCCATGTGCCGCTCCAAGCCGGCACATTCTTTCGGCACGGCTCGACGGCGCCGCCGGTCGACAGCTTCGCCCGGCGGCATTCCGCGTAGGGCGCGGTGCGACTCGCACGACGCAAGGTCAGCCATTTTACGCAGGCCGCGGTCGCTGTCGGAAGTCGCGACGGTGAATTACTGTCAATGAAGTGCAAAATGTCCCACTTCGAGCCGCTGCCCGCCGCGCGATGCCGACGACCCCACGAAGAACGGCTCAGCTGCCTGCCCGTGCGATCGGCCTCGCGCGCGCGATGCGCGCTCCCGCCGTCGCCACGATCACCGCACCGAGCTGGACCACAGCCCAGCGAACGAACAGGACGTCCTCGCCCAGCAGCCGCGCGCGGTCCGGTCCGAGCAGGAACTGCGCCCCCGAGAACACGTTCCCGTACTTCTCCACCCGCGGCTCGAGACCGTGCGTCAGCAGCCACCAGCCGCAGGGCAGCGCAACCAGCGTCGCGACCACGCCCGCAAGCGCGGCGGCCGGCCGCAGCGGCATGCTCGCGAGCCAGACGACGTTCGCGGCGAACAGGACGACGAGCAGGTAGAGGTAACCGCCGCCGCCGAGGCCGAAGAACGCGTCGCGGGCGATGAGCTCGTTCAGGTTGTCGGTGGAGGACCAGTCGAAAGCGATGCCCTTGCACAGCCACAGCCAGAGCCCCCCGGAGACGAGCCACTTCGCGATCCGCCGGCCGCCGAGCAGGTCCTTGCGCGCGGCGTCGAGCACCAGGAACAGGAATGCGGGAAAAGTCGCGACCGGCCCGTAGAGCGCGGCGTAGCGCACGCAGCGCTCGAGGAAGCCGATGATGCCGGGCGCGTCCAGCGCGAGGAACGCGTGCCGCGCCCAGCTGCCCCAGATGTCCTTGTTGGTCACGAACCAGTAGAGATTGCTCGAGCCGGCGATGTCGGCAACGCTCTCGGCGGTGACGGACAGCCACAGAAGCGCGAGCGACGCGAGGCCCGCGGCGAATGCGAGCGGCGGAAGGTGCCAGTCGCGGCGCGGCGCTGCGTTCATCCATTCGGAGATCAAGACGGGCGCGGCGCCGGTCCAGAGCAATGCGAGGGCAAAGACCAGCAGGACCGGAAAGGCGCCGCCCGCGCGAAACAGCTCGGCGACGTTGTAGGGGATCCCCGGAAGGCGGAGCACGACAGCGATCGGGATCGCGATGGCGACACACGCGATCGCCAGCTTCGAGGCCCACGCGAGCCAGCCCGGGCTCGCCCGCCGCTCGGGGCTGTCGTGCGTGTCGACGGCGGCCGGCGCCGGGACGGGTCGGCGCTCGGACGCCGGCACCGCAGCGGGCCACGCGCCGACCGCGTAGCCGATGACGAGGGCGAGAATGGGCTCGGTGATGCCGGGGCTGCGCCCATGGATGTAGATCTGCGCGAGTTCGAGGAGCAGCGCGAGGCCCGCGACGCCGATGCCGGCGGCGCGCGCCGACCCGCGCGCTTCGCGCGCGATCCAGCTCAGCCCGGCGAAGACGAGCGCCGCTGTGAGCAGCGCCTGCGTGTTGGCGAGCATCGAGCCGCTCAGCAGCCCTGCGAACGGCATCCACGCGAACCGGTTCGGCGAAGCCGCGAGCTCGAACGGCGCGAGCGCGGCGATCACGTACGCACTCGCGAGCGCGACGGCGACGAACGCGCCCCGTCGCGTTGCGGGCAACATGCGGATCGCGAGCCACGCGGCGAGTCCCAACGCGAATCCGGCCAGGACCGAAAGGTCGAGCCTTTGCGTGACGACGAGGGTCTTGGCGAGAAGGACCGCACTCGTCGCCAACGCCACGAAGGCGGCGGCGCGCCGCGAGTCGGTCGTGCGGGCGATGGCCTCCCCGGCGAGGAGCACGCCGGCCGCATGCAGCGCGGCCGGCGCGAGCGCGAACTCGCCGCGGAGCAGGGGCTTGACCGAGTCCTTGAACCCTTGCCAGTCCAGCGAGGGTACGAACGGGACGAGCTCGGCGGCGAGCCAGACGAGGACGATCGCCGCCGGGAGCGGGAACGCCGCTGCGGGAAGCCGCGTCACGCGGCTTGCCACGCCCGCACCCAGCGCGACGCCGGCCGCGGTGCCGATCACGTTCCACGCGGCGTCGCCGAGCGCGGGTGTTCGCGACGGAAGATAGATCTGCGCCGCCTGAAGGGCGATCGCCAAGGACAGCGAGAGCGCGAGCGTCGCGCCGGCGCGACCGAGCAACGTGCGCGCGGGCAGAACGATCACGCCGATGGCGCCGAGCGGCACGAAGAGGGCGACGTTGCCCAGGACGTCGCCGCGGGAGACCGGCAGCCGGACGTCGGCGAGGAACGCCGCCCAGGCCGCGGCGGGGGTCGCGGGGATCGCGAAGCCGAAGGGGTAGAGCGAGCCGTACGCGATCAGCGCAGCCAGGATCGCAAACAGCCAGCCGCCCTTCGGTCGGGTGAGGTCTGAACCGGGGCTCTGCACGTTTGGCCGGTCGGAATTGGTCAAAGCCGGCATGATGAGGCTTGGCACGCCGGATCCGGCGAAAGCCGAGGCTCCCGCGCCGACGACCGTCGGAAGAGTTTACGGACGGTGCCCGGCTGATCCGGCCGGCTCCCTCCAGGCGCGGCGGCAAAGGCTCCGAAATGTCTTGTTTTCACGTGCAGTTTACGAAATTTCACAATCCAGCCGGGGTCGTGCGGATCGTGCTGGAGTAGACTTTGCTTTGCTTTGATCCTGAGGCCCAGTCTGCTCTCCCGCGGAACCATGAAACCCACCCGTCGCCAGCTCCTGAAAGGCTCCCTTGCCGCCCCGCTCGTGCTGACCGCGCGGCCGGCTTCGGCGTGGGCACTGTCGAGCGCCGCGGCTTGCAAGGTGCGCGACGCGGAGAAGGCGAGCCAGTATCCCGAGCCGGAGAAGCTCTCGCACTGGGCGTCGGACGAGTGGCTGCGCGTGAACTGCGATCTGCACGAGCTGAAGGTCTATTCGAGCGGGTCGTGGAAGAAGCTCGACGGCAAGTACTTCCTCGGCGCGGACAAGAGCCATTTCTGGAAGGTGACAGAGAGCTCGGGCCAGCTGCACGCCGACAAGACGAAGTACACCGTGTCCAACTGCGACTACAAGAAGACCGGCGAGCGCAAGTACGGGCTCTGCTACGTCGACGACGACGGCCACCAGTGCGGCTTCGCCTGGGAAGACCACGGCGGGAAGTGCGTCACCAAGTCCTGCTGGACCTCGATCAAGGCGCAGCGCGTCTAGCCCTGCCCTGTCGTGGGCGCCGAAACCAGCGCCGCGCAGACGCGCTGGCGTTTCACGGGACACCCGGACGTTCGCGTCGAGCGCTTCGGCGACGAGGCGGTCGTCTTCAACCCGCTCTCCTGGGAAACCCATCTGCTGAACGAGACGGCGGCGCACGTCGTCGAGGCGCTGCGCCGCGGGCCGAGCGATGCCGAGTCGCTCGCCGCCGACCTCACGGCCGCGCTCGATCCCGAGGTTTCGCCCGAGGCCTACGTGGCACAGATCGAGGGACTGCTGGAGGAGCTCGAGGGGCTGGGGCTGGCGGAGCGCAGCGAGTAGGGGTCTGCGCCGCAAACCACCCCGCCCGCTACGCGGGCACCCCTCCTTGAAAAGGAGGGGAACAACACCTCCCTGAGACGCTACAGCCCGAGCCAGCGCGCGATGATGTTCCGCTGCATCTCGCTCGTGCCCGAGTAGAGGGTGCTGCCGACGGCGTCGCGCAGCGCGCGCTCGACCTCGTATTCGGTCATGAAGCCGTAGCCGCCGTGGACCTGCACCGCGCCGAGCGCCGACTGCACGAGCGACTCGCTCACGAAGAGCTTGGCGATCGAGGCGTCGAGCGAGGCGTTGCGCGCGTGCTCGAGACGCCAGGCCGCGCGGTAGACGAGAAGCCGCGCCGCTTCGAGCTGCACCTTCATGTCGGCGAGCCGGTGCGACACGGCCTGGAACTTGCCGATCGCCTGGCCGAACTGGGTGCGGGTGCGCGCGTAGGCGACGGCGGTCTCGAGGAGCCGCTCCATCGCGCCGACGTGGCTCGCGAAGAGGCAGACGCGCTCCCAGTCCATCGAATCGGTGAAGATCGCCGAGCCCGCGCCGACTCCGCCGAGCACCGCCTCCCTGGGCACGCGCACGCCGTCGAAGACGAGCTCGCCGATCGGCGAGCTGCGCAGCCCCATCTTCTCGAACTTCGCCCCGGCGCTGAACCCCGGCGTGCCGCGCTCGACCAGGAAAGCGGTGACGCCGCCGTGGTAGCCCTTCTGCGGATCGGTCATCGCGAAGACGATCACGAGGTCGGCGACCGGCCCGTTCGAGATGAAGGTCTTGGTGCCGTTGATGCGGAAGCCCTCGCCGTCGGGCTCGGCCCGGGTGCGCAGCGCGAAGGCGTCGGAGCCCGAGCCGGGTTCGGTCATCGCGTGCACGCCGACCAGCGTGCCGTCGCACAGGCCCCTGAGATAGCGCTTCTTCTGCGCCTCGCTGCCGTGCTTCCACAGCGGCACGACGCAGGAGAGCAGGTGCGCGCAGAGCGAGAAGACGAGCCCGCCGTCCTTGCAGCCGTAGCCGAGCGCCTCGAGCGCGATCGCGCACGAGAGCGGGTCGAAGCCGCTGCCGCCGTGCTCTTCGGGGACGGGCAGCCCCTGGATGCCGATCTCGGCGCACTTCTTCCACAGCTCGCGCGAGAAGGCCTGGTCGCGGTCGCGCTCCGCGGCGCCCGGGCTCAGGGCCTCGCGCGCGAAGCGCACGACGTTCGCGCGCAGGAGCTTCTGCTCCTCGGAGAGCGCGAAGTCCATCAGGCGAGCTCCTTCAGCCGCTGGTAATCGGTCTTGTCGGTGGAGGTCTTCGGCAGCGTGTCGTGCCAGGCGAACCGGTCCGGCACCATGTAGAGCGGCAGGTGCTCGGTGCAGAAGCGCTTCATCTCGATCAGCGAGGGGTGCTTCGCCTCGCGGCAGCTCAGGAACGCCGTGATCCGGATGCCCGCCTCCTCGTCGGGCACCGCGACCACGGCCGCCTCCTTGATCGCCGGATGGCGGTAGAGCGCCGATTCGATCTCGCCGAGCTCGACCCGGTAGCCGCGCCGCTTGACCATGCGGTCGCGCCGCCCGAGGTAGGTGTAGTTGCCGTCCGGCTGCTCGGTCACTATGTCGCCGGTCTTGTACCAGCGCTCGCCTGCCGCGTCGACGAGGAAGCCGCGCGCGGTCTGCTCCGGCAGCGCCCAGTAGCCCTGCATGACGCCGCGCCCGGCGACGCAGAGCTCGCCCTCCTCCCCGCGCCGGACTTCCCGGCCTTCCGGATCGACCACCTTGCACCGCAGGTGCGAGCACGACTTCCCGATCGGGACCGGGGTGGTCCGGTCCTCGGGAATCGGGGCCGGCACCTCGTAGAAGGTGCAGACGTTGGTCTCGGTCGGCCCGTACAGGTTGAAGTAGCGCGGCCTCGGGAGCTGCGCGCAGAGCGAGCGCAGGTGCCGGATCGGGAACACCTCGCCCGCGAAGAGCACGGTCCGCAGTGCCGAGTAGTCGTGGCGCGCGAGCTTCCCGTACTGCGCGAGGAGCGCGAGGATCGAGGGCGCCGAGTACCAGATCGAGATCCGCTCCTCGGCGACGAGCGCCGCGAGGCGCTCGGGGTCCTTGCCGATCTCCTCGCCGACGAGCACCAGGGTCGCGCCGTGCTTCAGCGCGACGTGGATGTCGAGGATCGAGAGGTCGAAGTGGAACGGCGCATGCGAGGAGAAGCGGTCGCCCTCGCTCGGCGCGAAGACATCCGAGCACCAGTCGACGAAGCTCGCGCCGTTCTCGTGCGAGAGCATCACGCCCTTCGGCTTGCCGGTGGAGCCGGAGGTGTAGAGGATGTAGGCGAGCGCGTCGGGCGCGGGGACGACGGTGTCGGTTGCCGGCACGGGCCGCGCGGCCTGCGCCGCGTCGAGCGCGCGGCGCAGGCCCTCGCCCGCCCCGGCCTCGCCGATCGCGACGAACGCGGGCGCCACGCCGAGCGCCTCGATCTCCGTGCGAAGCCGCGGCTCGAAGCGGCTCTCGACGACGGCCGCCTTGACCGCGCAGTTGTTGAGGATGTAGGCGTTCCGCGAGGGCGGCGCGCCGGGATCGACCGGCACATAGGCCGCGCCCGCCTTCAGGATGCCGAGAATCGCGGCGACCGCGTCGATCGACTTGCGGGCGTAGATGCCGACGCGGTCGCCGGGCGCGACGCCGAGCGCGCGCAGCCGGTCGCGCAACCGGTCGGAGAGCGCGTCGAGCTCGCCGTAGGCGATCTCGCCATGCCCGGGCTCGACGACCGCGGTGCGCTCCGGCCAGCGCCGCGCGGCCGCGGCGAACGGCTCATGCAGAGCTGCGTGCCTGGTCATGGTCCTGCGGCCTCTTGGTGCCGACGAGCCGCGCGATGTTCTCGATCGAGTCGAAGTTCTCCCGGTCGACCTCGTGCGCCTCGAAGGTCACGTTGAACTGCTCCTCGATGAAGAGCACGACCTTCAGGGTCGCGATCGAATCGAGGATGCCCCCGCTGATGAGCGGCGTCGAGTCGGTGAGCTCGGCGGGGTCCTCGCCCGGCAGGAACTCCGACAGGATGAACTCCTTCACCGCCGTCTTGACGTCGTCGCTCACGCTATTCCTTTCTCGAAGTGGCCGTGCCGCCCGCCCGCGCCGCCGCGCCTTCGCCCGCGAAGACCGCGCCGCGCTTCGCCTGCAGCTCCTCGTACAGCCGCCCGGCGATCAGCCGATGCGCCCGGGCGTTGGGATGCTGGTCCCACTCGGCCAGGCGGATCGCTCCGAGGTCCTGGCCCTGGTAGACGTCGCCGAGGTCGATGATCACGAACCCGGCGGCCTCGGCGGCGCGCACGGTCTGCGGCGTCTCCTCCTGCCAGGTGCCTTCCCGCACCTGCGGCAGGAAGATCCACACCGGCACGATGCCGCGGCGCCGGCACTCGTCGGCGATGCGCCCGTACACCGCCGCGAGGATGTCGTCGTGGAAGGGCTGCAGCCGCCGCCGCGCCTCGGTCTCTTCCATCCCTTGCGCGACGCCGGCCTTCGCCACGATGGCCGCCAGCTCCGGGTAGGGGATCGCCGTGCCCGCGCGCGCGATCGCGGCGAGGTGCAGCGCCGACTGCGACGGCTCGCGGCCGACGGCGACGTAGAACACCGCGTGCGGGCCGAAGCCGAGCGCCTTCTCGAGCGCGACGAGCTGCTGCGGCGGGCGATAGCCCGGCACGCCGAAGTTGAGGATCTCGTAGCGGGCGGGCCCGGCGCCGCCGCGCTCGCGATTGAGCCGCTCCTCCAGCAGCGCCTCGAACGTCTCGCCGTCGCCGACGCCCCAGCCCATCACGTTGGACGGCCCCAGCAGCGCGACGCGGAAGGTCCCGGGCGCCGGCACGCGCTCGTAGTCCTGGTCGCGCATGCCCCAGCGGTTGATGGTGACCGGCCCGTACTCGGTCGAGGCGACGAACGAGGGGATGAGCTCGCCGCCGGCGAAGCCCCCGGTGTGGCGCTTCAGCGCGCCGAAGTTCACGTCGAGGAAGTTCTTCGGCTTCTGCGAGTAGACCTCCCAGAGCTGCGAGTTGAAGCGGTTCACCCGCAGGAGATCCTCGTAGTAGCCGCGGTCGAGCGCGGCGTTGTCGAGGCGGCTCAGCTGCCCCGAGCGCAGGGGCTGGATGTAGGTCGCGATGGTCGGGCCGAACTGCGTGTAGATGCCCTCGATGCCGACGACCAGCAGCAGTCCGAGGGTCACGGTGGGCTGGACCGCCTCGCGAATGCCGAAGGCGCGCTTTGCGCCCGGCCTCGGCTTCCTGCCGCCGCCCGCCGCCATCGCGCCCGCGGCCGCGCCGATCGCGATCGGGACGAGGAGCAGGAACGGCGAGGCGCCGTGGTCGGCGGCGAAGCCGCGGCCGACCGCGGACCAGAGCGAGAGCCAGGCGTCGAGCGAGTCGGCGGTCCAGAAGGACCACAGCGCGCAGATCACCGTGAACGTCAGCGCGGTCTTGAGCGAGACCGTCGAGAACGCGCGCCAGGACCAGCCGGTCGCGGCGAGCTTGCGCTCGCGGCCGTGCTTCACCTCGTAGAGCGAATTGACGACGACCAGCGCGCCGAGAATGGTCCAGAAGAGGATGTCCTGCCAGACGAAGAGCACCGTGCCGCGCAGCCAGAACCACTGGTACGCGTGCAGGAACCAGGTCATCAGGAACACGAACAGCGTGGCGAGGACGAGCGCCGCGGTGGTGCCGTACCGCCGCAGCCGGAAATAGGCCGGGTAGTAGAACACCTTCAGCATGAAGTCCTTCCAGTAGATGTTGATGCGGCGCCAGAAGTCGGTGAAGCTCGACGCGAAGAAGTACTTGTTGTGGGTCTCGGGGAGGCGAAAGCCGAAGAGGTAGAGCATCCCGACGATGAAGTGGAACTGGCCCGAGACGCGCAGGTACAGCAGGAAGTTCGACAGCAGGTACTGCGCGAGGTCGCCGGGGCCGTGGACTTCCGCCGGCGCGAGCGTGAAGTAGTAGTAGACGATGCGGTAGAGCAGCAGGTGCACCACGCCGCGTACCATCCAGTCGACGCCGGTCTGGTAGGTCTTGTAGGCGTCCTCGTCGAAGTAGTTCCGGCGGAACGTCTTGTAGTCGATCACCGGAAAGAGCGGGAAGCACGCGTTCGGCAGCATGAAGAAGTACGCCAGCGTGCGCGACGGCGACGCCGGCGCGGTCTCGTGCCGCAGGTCGTAGAGGTAGATGATCAGCCGGAACATGAACATCGAGCCGAGGATCGGCCAGATCGCCTCCGACCAGGGCGCCGGGAGCAGGCTCGCGCGCTGCGCGACGAGCACGGTGACCACGCCGAGGAGCAGCGCGATGCGCGTGCCGAACGCGAGCGGCAGGTGGCAGATGCCGACGAGCACGAGGCCGATGCCGACGAGCCACGCGCCGTGCTCGAGGCCGAGCACGAGCGCGATGCCGGCGAGCGAGAGCGCGAGGAAGAACGGCAGCCGGTAGCGCAGCGGCAGCACCGCGTGGAGCGCGAACCCGGCGAACGCGAGCAGCGACAGCCGCAGGAACGCGGCGCTCTCGATCTGGAACTGCCGCAGCACGAGCATGAGTAGCCCGAGCTGCGCGAGGACGACGAGGAGGCGCGTCGCGCTGATCCCGCCCGTTTCCTTCACCCCGTTCGTGCGCGGAGCGGCCGCGCTGCCTGGAACGGCGAGTTCCATGCCTTGTCTTGCTCCCGGTATCGGCCCGGTTCCGGGCCAGTGTTGTAGGTATGGAGTTCCCGAGCCGCTGTTCGGCTAGGGCGATCGGAGTGTCGGCATGCTTGACAACTATACGCCTCGGTTCAGGGCGCGCGTATTACGACGCGGCCGCAGGAGAGAAAAAGACTTAAGCTTCAGCGTGGTAGCGAGATAACGGTTCGGGTCCTGCGATCAATCGAGCAAAAGTCGTGCACGCATCCACCTTGCCGGAGAACGGCGCGTACCGTCGTCTCCCGACGACAATCGGCGAAGCCGGGAGCCGTGAGTTGCGTGCACGCCTCGCGGGCGAGGGCCTCGCCCTCGATTTCGGCCTCGCTCGCGCGCGGGTGCGCGCGGACGCGCCGGGGGTGGCGGAAGCGCTCGGCATCGTCTACTCCGCGTTTCCGCTCGTGCCGGCCGAGGGCTTCTTCGACGTCACCGCGAGCCTCGTTCGCCCGCGCGGCCTGCGGCGCTACTGGCGAGCGCAGGTGAGCTTCCGGCTCGATGGCGAGGAGCCGTTCGAGCCCTTCCCCGCCGACACCCACCTGCCCCTTCTCGAGTGGGGCATGAACTGGGCGATCGCGCACCGCTTCAACCGGCATCTGCTGCTGCACGCGGGCGTCGTCGAGCGCGACGGCGCCGCGGTGCTGCTGCCCGCGCTGCCGGGCTCGGGCAAGAGCACGCTCACGGCGGCGCTCGCGAACCGCGGGTTCCGGCTGCTCTCGGACGAGTTCGGCGTCGTGCGGCTCGCGGACGCGGCGCTCTTGCCGCTCCTGCGCCCCACCGCGCTCAAGAACGAGTCGATCGAGGTGATGCGCCGCTTCGCGCCGGGCGCGGTGCTCGGGCCCGCGTTCCCCAAGACGCGCAAGGGCACGGTCGCGCATCTCGCGCCCGGCGCCGAGAGCGTCGCGAAGCGCAACATGCCGGCGCGCGCGGCGCTGATCCTGTTTCCGAACTTCGTGCGCGGCGCGGGCACCGAGCTCGAGCCGATCCCGAAGTCGCGCGCGTTCCTGAAGCTCTCGACGAACTCGTTCAACTACGAGCTCCTCGGCCCCGAGGCGTTCGACGCCGTGACGAAGCTCGTCGGCGCGTGCGCGTGCTACCGGCTGCGCTTCGGAGATCTCGAGGAGGCGGTGGGGAGGATCCGGGCGCTGCTCGTCGAAACACCTGCAGCCGCGCCCTGACGATCCCGCTTGGCCCCCAAGCGCGACGGCGATGCGCCAAGGCGGCAGCTCAGTCCCCGACCGGATTGATGCAGGCGACGCCGGCGAACCGGCGGAAATCGTTGTCCGCGGTCGCGATGGTGCAGCCGTGCTCCAGCGCGACGGCCGCGAGGTGCGCATCGGCGGTCAGGTTGCCGGCCGTTCCGCTCGATCGAAGCAGACTGCGCAGCACGGGCCAGTGGTTCTCGCCCGGCGCGACGGCCTCGACGTAGGGCTGGCCGAGCCACGATTCGACGTAGGCGATCGCATCGTCCGGAGGAAGCGGTCGGCGCAGGATGCCGCTTCGCGTGGTGATGCGCAGGAAGGCGAGGATGACCGCCCACGGCAACCCCACCCGGGTATCGCCGGAGAGGGTTTCCTCCAGCCAGCGCCGCGCGCGCGCGTGATGCGGCGAGTCGGCGTCGACGGCGTAGATGAGCAGGTTCGCGTCGAGGAGGATCACTTGCGCAGCTCGAGCTTGCGCGCGATCTCCTCGTCCTCGAGCGCCGCGGCGAGCCTCAGGGCCTTCGTCAGGTCGACGCCCGGCATCACGCCGCCAAGCGATGCGGGTTTGAGGCGATAGGGGCGCGCCTTGGGCGGCGCCTCGCGCGCAGCGAGGCCCGCTTCGAGCGTTTCGTTCACGACCTGCTTGAACGGCCTGCCCGAGCGATGGGCGATGGCCTTCAGCGCCTTGGCGATCCGATCGTCGAGGGTCAGTGTGGTTCTCATGCGAGGCATTATAGCATCAATCCATCAAACGTTGAGACATCAAAGCATCGTTTCGGCAAGCAGGTGGCGTGTCCTCCGGCGACACCCCTGTCGGAATGCTTTACAGCCGGCTGCCGGGACCGAGCGTCGAGAGCCGCCTCATGCATTCAACATATTGAAGGGTCGTGCAAATATTCCCGACGGCAGGTTGCTTGCTTGGTTTCGTGTTCGGTCCTGGCGCCAGGCTGCAGACGCGCTCAGATCGCTGTGACATCCGTGGGGAGAAAGCGATGAGACGGTCTCTGCTTCTGGCAAGCGCGGTGGCTGCCTTTGCCTGTGCGCAGGTCACCCAGGCCGGCGTCGTCCAGGTGATGACGCCGATCACGGTGTTCGACGGCACGGGCACCGGGAGCGTCCCGCTCGCCTCCGACCCCGGCAACGCGCTCGGCGACAGCGTCGACGGCTACGGCTTCGTCGACGCGACGGCGACGATCAGCGCGTCGCCGACCGAGTCGTCCGGCGGCGTGACCACGATCGGCTTCGACGTGTCGACGCTGATGGTGAGCGTGAGCAGCGTGTTCACGCTGCACCTCGACCTCGCGCTCGAGGATGCGGATGCCCGCGCCGGCCGCGACTTCGCCACCGGCTCGCCGGTGACGCCCACGCGCCTCTCGCCGCTCGTGATCGAGATCGCGGGCGAGCTCGACCTCCTCGCGCTGCTGGACGCGCTCGCCGCGCTCCCGGGCGACGCGACCGAGGCCGAGCAGTACAACGCGATCCTCGCCGCGGCGGCGGCGACGGCCACCGTCACGCACACGATCACGGACGCGAAGTACGCGCTCGGCGTCGACGTCAACGGCAACGGCACGTCGGACGTGATGACGCTCGGCACCACCGATCTCGATACGACCGCCCTCGAGCTGGATTTCACCGACGGCGACCTCGAGGCGCTGGTGACCGCGATCCTCGATGGCACGCTGACCGACCCGCTCGTGATCGAGGCCGGCGTCAGCGTCGCCGGACTCGGTCTCACGTTCATGGGCGACGTGTTCGACGAGACGGCCGACCCGCCTTTCTCGATCAGCTTCGTCGACGTGACGATCGCGAGCGACGCGGCGAGCGTGCCCGAGCCCTCGAGCCTGCCCCTGCTGCTCGCGGCCGGCCTGGGGCTCATCCTGCTGGCGCGGCGGCGCGCAAGGTAAAAAGTCGTAACGCGGCCGGTCTTCGCCGCTGCCGTCGTGCCGGTGTCCAGGTCGGCACCGTCGACGCCCTCCTCGCGCAGCTCCTCGTTCGCCATCGCCTGACGATCGACGATGACCTCGTGCGCGCTGCGGCGCACTGCCCGTCGCGGGTGTGGCGGAGAAGCTGAGAATTCCTGACGCGGGGCGCGGCCCACCCCGGCACTAGAATCGCGTGATGTCCCGAGAGCGCCCGCCGGGCAGCGCACCCGTTCGATCCCTGCTCGATATGCTCGCCGCGCCCGAAAGCGCGCGGTCGCTGACGCTCGCGGAGTGGGATGCGCTGGTGCGCGTGGCGCGCGCGGCGCGGGTGCTCGGGCAGCTGCGCGTGCGCCTCGAGCGCGCGGGCGCGCTCGCGGAGGTGCCGGATCAGGTGCGCCTGCATCTCGACTCCGAGCGCACGCTCGCGCGCCATCGCGGACAGATGGTGCGCTGGGAGCTCGAGTGCATCGCGCGCGCGCTCGAAGGGTTTCCCGCGCCGCTCGTGCTGCTGAAGGGCGCGGCGTACGTCGCGCAGGGCTTCGCCTTCGCCGAGGGCCGCCTGCCCTCCGACGTCGATCTCATGGTTCCGCGCGCCGCGCTCGACGCGGCCGAGCGCGCGCTCGTCGCGGCCGGCTGGCGGATGGAGCAGCTCGATCCCTACGACGAGCGCTACTACCGCGAGTGGAGCCACGAGCTGCCGCCGATGCGCTACCCGGAGCATCCGCTCGAGCTCGACCTGCATCACACGATCCTGCCGCTCACCGGGCGCGCGCGGCCGGATGCGGCGGCGCTCTTCGCCGACGCGATGCCTCTCGCCGACTCGCCGTTTCGCGTGCTGTGCCCGGCCGACCAGGTGCTGCACGCGTGCGCGCAGCTCTTCCAGGATTCCGACTGCGCCGGGCGGCTGCGCGACCTCGTCGACATCGACGCGCTCATCGGGGAGCTTCGCGCGGCCGACCGGTTCTGGGAGCGGCTCGCCGAGCGCGCGAAGCTGCACGGGCTCGAGCGCCCGCTCGCGTACGCGCTGCGCTACGCGCAGCGGTTTCTCGGCACGGCTCTGCCCGACGAGTTTCTCGGCCCGCCGCGCATCCCGCGATTGCCGATGGATCGCCTGGTCCCGCTCGCGCTGCTGCCGACGCATCCCGACGGCGCATCGCCGCTCGCGGTTCGCGGCGCGCGTCTCGCGCTATTCGTGCGCTCGCACTGGCTGCGCATGCCGCCCGCGCTGCTCGCGCGACACGCACTCACGAAGCTGTGGCGCGCGCTGCGCCCGTCGGAGGCCTCGGGCGGCGAGTAGCGGGCCGCCCGTCGCTGTCGGGACCTCCCGACTCCCGCTAGCACCCGGGCGCCGGGCCACTGTGTGAACTAGTTGGCATTTCGTTCACTGTCGGTGGGTTTAACAATCTTTGACATTCCAGAGGCAATCGCTGTGCCATTCTTCGGTCGTGCCGGGACGCAATGGCACTTCGGTTCAGCCGGGCGTCGAACGGCTCGCGGGATCGAGGCAGGAGCAGAAATTGCACGAATGAAGCGCAGGCGTCGGGGTTCCAGCGCGGAGCCCGACTGAGGACGACGCGGCCCGCAATCCGGGCGCGTCCGGCGCAGCCGGTAGGCTGGCCCCCAAAACTACAACAACACGACGGCAGGACGCGGACCAGAGTGCGCGCAGGCGCACAGGGGAGGGATTTCGCGTCCTCGCGGCGGGGCAAGGGCCTCCTGCGCGGGCGGCGGTGCGTTTCGGGACGCTTCGTGCACGGCGCGCTGTAACTGTGCGGCGGTACAAGCAGGGACAACCCCTGGTACTCGATTGGAGAGAGAACGTTGGTCAGGCTGTTCCAGCATCAGTTGCCCGTCGTGACGCTGCTGCGTCTGGTGCTCGAGGCGAGCTTCTTCTTCATGGCGATCATCATGGGCGTGATGCTCCACCGCCGCGGCCTCGCTCCGCCGTACGACGTGGTGCCGGCCGCGATGCTCTTCTCGGGCGTGATGGTCGCGGCGATCAACCTCTTCGGCATCTACCAGCGCGGCCCGGACTCGCGGCCGGTCGGCGTGGCGGCGCGCCTCGCGCTCGCGGTGATCGCCGGCGTTCCGGCGGCCTACGCCGCGTTCAACTTCGTGCCCGAGGGCCACGCCTACCAGGATGCGCTCGGGCTCACGATCGTCATCGCGCTCGGCGGCATGCTCGTGCTGCGCCGCGGCTTCCTGGACAGCGTCGACTCGAAGCTCTTCGCCCACCGCGTGCTCGTGCTCGGCACCGGCGCGAGCGCCAGGAGCGTCGCCGAGGCGCTGGCCGAGATGGGCGGTCCCGCGCTGAGCTTCGTCGGCTTCTATCCGCTCGCTTCGGCCGAGAAGGACGCGGTCCCGCCCGAGCGCGTCCTGGCGACGACCGAAGCGCTGCAGGCCACCGTGGCGCGCTACCGCGTGAACGAGGTGATCGTCGCGGTGCAGGAGCGGCGCGGCGGCGTGCTTCCGCTCGGCGAGCTGCTCGGGTGCCGGCTGAGCGGCGTGCGGGTGACCGACCTCACCAGCTTCTTCGAGCGCACGCGCGGCGAGTTCCCGATCGAGTCGCTGAAGGCGAGCCACCTGATCTTCGGCGAAGGCTTCCGTCAAGGCCGCGTCCGCACCGTGCTCAAGCGCGCGTTCGACCTGGTCGCATCGCTTTTCCTCTTCGTGATCTTCGCGCCGGTCATGGTGCTCACGGCGATCGCGATCAAGCTCGAGAGCCCGGGGCCGGTGATCTATCGCCAGGAGCGCGTCGGCGCGCGGGGACGGGTGTTCAACATCCTCAAGTTCCGCAGCATGCGCGCCGACGCGGAGCATGACGGCCAGCCGCGCTGGGCCGCGGCGGACGACGACCGCGTCACGCGCGTCGGGCGCTTCATCCGGCGCATGCGCATCGACGAGCTGCCGCAGCTCTTCAACGTGCTCGCCGGCGACATGAGCCTGGTCGGGCCGCGCCCCGAGCGGCCCTACTTCGTCGAGCAGCTCACGCAGCAGATCCCGTTCTACGGGCTGCGGCACAGCGTGAAGCCCGGCATCACCGGCTGGGCGCAGGTCCGCTACAACTACGGCGCGACCTTCGAGGACTCGGTGCGCAAGCTCCAGTACGAGCTGTACTACGTCAAGAACCACTCGCTGGCGCTCGACGTGGTGATCCTGATCGAGACGATCGGCGTCGTCCTGGGCGGGAAGGGCGCGCGCTGACCGCGGCACTTGCACGGCGGGCCGGAATCCGCCGCCCGCGGCTCGAGATCGATGCTCGCAAAGAGTGTCGGAATGCCTTACGGCCGCGTCGAGAAGCCTTACATTGCCCGCCGTCAATCGTTAAGATGAGCAGGCGTGCATCACGGGGCATCCGATGACGACGGAGGCGATCTTCACCCCTGCGGCCTGGAGCTACGGGCTCGGGCTGCTCGCTTTCGCGATCTTCGGCCTGCGGCTCGCCATCGGCTGGCGGCCCGGCCGGCGCGGCACGCTGCTCCTCGCGGCGGTCGGTGCGACCGCGCTCTGGGAGGGCGCGAGCTTCGCCTACGCGCTGTGGGAAACCGACGCCTGGTGGCTCGCGGCGAGGATCGCCGACGGCGTGCGCATCGGGGCATGGATCGGCTTCCTGCTCACGCTGTTCGCCGATCCCGGCACCGCAGCGCCGGAGCGGCCCTCCGGCGGGCCGCCGCGATGGATCGGCGTGCTCGCGGCCGTGGCCATCGTAACTTCGCTCGTCACGCCGCAATCCGTGCCGATGTCCCTCGCGCCGCCGACCGCGGCGTCGCGCGCCGGCTTCGCGCTGATGCTCGCGCTTCCCATCCTCGGCCTGCTGCTGATCGAGCAGCTGCTGCGCGGCACGCCGCGCGAGCTCCGCTGGAACATGAAGCCGCTCTACCTGGGACTCGGGGCGACGTTCGCCTTCGATCTCTTTCTCTTCGCCGATGCGCTCCTCTTCGGCCAACTGAACGGCCACGTCTGGGCCGCCCGCGGCATCGTCGCCGCGCTCGCGATCCCGTTCGTCGCGGTGGCCGCCGCGCGCAGCCGCGACTGGTCGCTCGACATGCACGTGTCGCGCGACGTGGTGTTCCACTCGACCGCGCTCCTGATCTCGGGGGTCTACCTGCTCGCGGTCGCCGGGGCGGGCTACTGGGTGCGCTACTTCGGCGGCACGTGGGGCACGACCGTCCAGGTCGCGTTCCTCTTCGCGGCGCTGCTCACGTTCGGCGTCATGCTCTCCTCCGGGAGCCTGCGCGCGCGGCTGCGCGTCTTCATCAACAAGCACTTCTTCTCCTACCGCTACGACTACCGCGCCGAGTGGCTCAAGTTCACGCGACTGCTCTCCGCCGCCGAGTCGGAAGCGAGCCTCAACGAGCGCTGCGTGCGGGCGCTCGCCGATCTCGTCGAGAGCACCGGCGGCTCGCTCTTCCTCAAGCGGCAGGAAGGGTTCAGCGAGGCGGCGCGCTGGAACACCGCCGAGGTCGCGGCGATCGAGCCGCCGGCGAGCCCGCTCGTGCGCTTCCTGGAGCGCACCGGCTGGGTGGTGAACCTCGCCGAGCATCGCAGCCGGGCGCAGCAGTACGAGGAGCTCGCGCTGCCGGAATGGCTCGGGCGGATCGCGCGCGCCTGGCTGATCGTGCCGCTCCTCTCCGGCGACGAGCTGATCGGCTTCGCCGTGCTCGCCGAGCCGCGCACGCCGATCGAGGTGAACTGGGAGGTGCGCGACCTCCTGAAGACGGCCGCGCGCCAGGCCGCGAGCTATGTCGGCCAGGTGCGCGCGGCCGAGGCGCTGCTCGAGGCGCAGAAGTTCGACGCCTTCAACCGGATGTCGGCCTTCGTCGTGCACGACCTGAAGAACCTGGTCGCGCAGCTCTCGCTGATGCTGAAGAACGCCGAGCGCCACCAGGACAAGCCCGAGTTCCGCAAGGACATGCTGGCGACGGTCGAGCACGTCGTCGGCCGGATGAACCAGCTCCTGCTGCAGCTCCGCGCCGGGACCACGCCGATCGAGGCGCCGCGCTCGGTCTCGCTCTCCGCGCTCGCCGAGCGCATCGCGCGAGGCAAGGCCTCGCAGACGCCGGCGATCGCAGTGGATGCGCCCGCGGCGGTAACGGCATTCGGGCACGAGGACCGGCTCGAGCGGGTGATCGGCCATCTCGTGCAGAACGCGCTCGAGGCGACCCCGCCCGACGGACAGGTGGCGCTTCGCGTCTACGAGGAAGGCGACTTCGCGGTGGTCGAGGTCAGCGATACCGGCGTCGGGATGAGCCCGGAGTTCGTGCGCGAGCGCCTGTTCAAGCCGTTCCAGTCGACCAAGCCGACCGGCATGGGCATCGGCGCGTACGAGAGCGCGCAGTACGTCGGCGAGCTGGGCGGGCGCATCCTGGCCGACAGCCGCCCGCAGGGCGGCACGCTCGTCAAGGTGTTCCTGCCGCGCGCGGCCGCGCTGCGCGCCGCGGCAACCGCGGACAGGGAAGTCGCATGAGCGAGAAACGCCGGCCGCTGCTCTTGATCGAGGACGACCTGGCGCTGCAGAAGCAGATGCGCTGGGCGTTCGACCGGTACGAAACCGTGCTCGCCGAGGACCGCGAGAGCGCGATGACGCAGCTCCGCCGCCACGAGCCGGCGGTGGTGACGATGGACCTCGGGCTCCCGCCGCATCCGGACGACCCGAGCGAGGGGTTCGCGCTGCTGCGCGAGATACTGAACGCCGCGCCCGACACCAAAGTCATCGTGCTCACCGGCCAGAACGACCGCGCGAACGCGGTCCGGGCGATCGGCCTCGGCGCCTACGACTTCTACGAGAAGCCCTTCGAGCCCGAGCTGCTCGGGCTGACGATCGACCGCGCGTTCCGGCTCTACGACCTGCAGGACGAGAACCGCCGCCTCCACGCGGCGCAGGCGAAGAGCTCGCTCGCGGGGTTCCTGACCGGCGACCCGGCGATGCTGCAGATCTGCCGCACGATCGAGCGGGTCGCCGGAACGACGGCGACCGTGATGCTGCTCGGCGAGTCCGGCACCGGCAAGGAGATCCTCGCCCGCGCGCTGCACGATCTCTCGGGCCGGCGCGGCAAGCGGTTCGTCGCGATCAACTGCGCGGCGATTCCCGAGAACCTGCTCGAGAGCGAGCTCTTCGGCTTCGAGAAGGGCGCCTTCACCGGCGCGGTGAAGCAGACGCCGGGCAAGATCGAGCTCGCCCACCAGGGCACGCTGTTCCTGGACGAGGTCGGCGACCTGCCGTCGGCGCTGCAGGCGAAGCTGCTGCGGTTCCTCCAGGAGCGGGTCATCGAGCGCGTCGGCGGCCGCGAGGAGATCGCCGTGGACACGCGCGTCGTGTGCGCGACGCACCAGAACCTCAAGGACCTGATCGCCGCGAACCGCTTCCGCGAGGATCTCTACTACCGCATCGCCGAGATCGTGATCGACATTCCGCCGCTGCGCAGCCGCAAGGGCGACGCGAGCCTGCTCGCGCACGCGTTCGTGCGCAAGTTCGCCGAGGAGCAGCGCCGCGCTTCGATGACGATCCTGCCCGAGGCGCTCTCGGCGATCGACGCCCAGCCGTGGCCCGGCAACGTGCGCGAGCTCGAGAACTGCGTGAAGCGGGCGGTGATCATGGCGGACTCGAACGTGCTGAAAGCCGCCGACTTCGGCCTCGAGCCGGTGTCGGGCAACGGCGAGGCGCTCAACCTGCGCGAGGTGCGCGAGCGCGCCGAGAAGGACGCAGTGATCAAGGTGCTCGGTCGCGCGAACGGCAACATGACGCGGGCGGCGGAGCTCCTCGGCGTGAGCCGGCCGACGCTCTACGATCTGATCAACCGCTTCGGGCTCAAGTAGTCCGTCGCACAACCCGACCGGTTACCCGACATGCATCTGCGAACCCGACGCTTCCGCCCTCTCGCCGCGCTCCTCGCGTGCGCCGCCCTGCTCGTAGCCGGCTGCAGCGAAAAGCCCGAGGCGATGGTGGCCTCCGCCAAGAGCTACATCGCGAAGGGGGAGCTGAACGCCGCCGCGATCCAGCTCAAGAACGCGCTGCAGCAGACGCCGCAGGACGCCGAGGCGCGCTATCTGCTCGGCACGACGCTGCTCGCCACCGGCGATCCGGTCTCCGCCGAGAAGGAGTTGCGCCGCGCGCTCGAGTACGGCTACTCGCCCGACGCGGCGTATCCCGCACTCGCGCGCGCCCTCCTCGCTCAGGGCGCAGCGGCGAAGCTGATCGACGAGCTCGCCGCCCGGAAGCTCGCCGACGCCGCAGCCCAGGCGGAGCTCCTCGCCGTCGTCGCCGAGGCCTACATCCAGACCCGCAAGCCGGACGAGGCGCGCGCCGCCTACGCCGCCGCGGTACGTTCCGACCCGAGCTCCCCGAAGGCGCAGCTCGGTCAAGCATGGGTCAAGGTGCTCGACGGCGACGCCGACGCGGCGGCCACGATCGCGGATCGGGTGATCGCGACCTCGCCGGAGTTCGTCGAGGCGCTCGTGCTCAAGGGGGAGCTGCTGGCGTCGAAAGGCGACCGCCGCGGCGCCATCGCGGCGTTCGAGGAGGTGATCAGGATCCGCCCGAGTCACGTGCCCGCGCACTACAGCCGCGTCGGGCTGCTCACACGCGAGCGGGAGCTCGACCGCGCCGCGGCTGCGCTCGCGGACATGAAGAAGGTCGCTCCGCGCGATCCGCGCACGTTCTTCGCCGCGGCGCTCCTCGCCGTCGCGCAGGGCAGGCCGGCGGATGCGCGCGAACCGCTCGCGCAGATCCTGCGCGCGGCCCCGAACCACGTGCCGTCGCTCGTGCTCGCCGGGACGGTGGAGTACCAGCTGAAGGCGTACACCGTCGCGGAGTCGCACTTTCGCAAGGCGCTCGCCCAGGCCCCGCAGCTCGCCTACGGGCGGCGCATGCTGACGATGACCTACCTGCGCACGGGGCAGCCGCAGAACGCGATGGAGACGTTCCAGCCGCTGCTCAAGCAGGCCGCCGACGACCCGCGCCTGCTCTCGCTCGCCGGCGAGGTGTACCTCGCCAACAACCAGCTCGACGATGCGGCGACGTTCTTCCGCAAGGCCGTCGCGGTCGATCCGAAGAGCTCGGCGGCGCGCACGCGCCTCGGCCAGGTGCGGCTCGCCACGGGCGACACGGACCAGGCGATCCAGGATCTCGAGGCGGCCTCCGCGGCGGACGAAGGCCACGTCCAGGCCGATCTCGCGCTGATCATCAACTACATGCGCAGCCGCGAGTACGACAAGGCGCTCGCGGCCGCGGCGAATCTCGAGAAGAAGCAGCCCGACAGTCCGCTCACCTACAACCTCAAGGCCGCGATCTACCTCGCCAAGCGCGACGCACCCAATGCCCGTGCCAACCTCGAGCGCGCGCTCTCCCTCAAGCCCGACTACGCGCCCGCGCTCTACAACCTGGCCCGCCTCGATCTGGCGGAGAAGAAGCCCGACCAGGCGCGCAAGCGCTACGAGGCGATTCTCGCCAAGGACCCGTCGAACGAGACGGCGCTGCTCGGGCTCGCGGATCTGCTCACGGCGACGCGGGCGCCGCGCGAGGAGGTCGGCGCGCTCCTGCAGAAGGCCGTGACTGCCAATCCGTCCTCGGTGCGCGCACGCATCGCCCTGATCAGCTTCCACCTGCAGGGCGGCGACGCCGCGAACGGCCTGACCACGGCCCAGCAGGCGCAGGCCGCGTTCCCCGAGAACGTGCGGCTCCTGGAGCTCCTCGGGCTCGCCCAGCTCGCCTCGGGCGACACCAACTCGGCGATCGCCACGTTCGGGAAGCTCGGGTCGGCGGCGCCGAACTCGCCGGCGCCGCTGCTGCGGCTCGCCGCCGCGCAGCTTGCGTCCAAGGACATCAACGCGGCGATCCAGAGCCTGCGCAAGGCGCTCGAGCTCAATCCGGACCTGGTGCCGGTGCGGCAGCAGCTCGCGGCGCTCCAATTGCAGCAGGGACGTCCCGATGCGGCTCTCGCCGAGGCGAGGACGGTGCAGAAGCGCATGCCCGATCAGGCCGTCGGCTACGTGCTCGAGGGCGACGTGCAGGTCGCGCAGAAGAAATGGCCCGAGGCCGAGCGCGCCTATCGCGAAGCCCTGAAGCACGGCAAGTCCACCGCCGTCGCGGCGCGGTTGCACACCGTGCTGGTGACCGCCGGCAAGCAGAAGGAGGCCGACGCGTTCGCGCAAGCCTGGCTGAAGGAGCAGCCGAAGGACGCCGCGTTCCACCTCTATCTCGCCGATCGCAGCCTGCGCACGAAGGACTTCGCCGCCGCCGCCCGGCACAACAAGGCCGTGCTCGAGATCCAGCCGAAGAACGCGATCGCCCTCAACAACCTCGCATGGGTGTCGGGACAGCTCGGCGATCCGAAGGCGGTCGAATACGCCGAGCAGGCGCTCGCGATCGCGCCGCAGAGTCCGGCCGTCCAGGACACGCTCGGCTGGCTGCTCGTCGAGCGGGGCGACGTCGCGCGCGGCCTCGAGCTGCTCAAGAAGGCCGCGGCCGGGGCGCCGAACGCGGGCGAAGTGCGGCTTCACCTCGCGAAGGCGCTGATCAAGGCAGGCGACAAGGGCGCCGCGCGCAAGGAGCTCGAGGCGATCGTGAAGCTCGAGCGGCAGCCGGCGGCGCGCGCCGAGGCGGAGAAGCTGCTTGCGACCCTCTGATACGCCCGTGCATGCCCCATCCCCGCGCGAGCGGGGATGCGCCCAGCCTGTGCCCGGCGCAGACCCGAATTCCCGCCCCCGATACGGGCACGCGGGAATGACGACCTTGCGCCGGAATGACCGCGTTCTGCAACGGCTCCTTACGCCATGACCGTCATCGCTGTCGTCGGCCTCGGTTACGTGGGCCTGCCGCTCGCCGTCGAGCTCGGCAAGAAGCACCGCACGATCGGCTACGATCTCTCGCGCGAGAAGGTGGAGGCCTATCGCCGGCACGTCGACCCGACCGGGGAGGTCGCCACCGCGGACCTCAAGGCGGCCGCGGGCCTCGCGCCGACCACCGACCCCGCCGCGCTCGGCGAGGCCGACTTCGTGATCGTCGCGGTGCCGACGCCGGTGGACGCGACGCACCAGCCCGACTTCGGGCCGCTGGTGGGCGCGAGCGAGACGGTCGGACGGCACCTCAAGCGCGGCGCCACGGTCGTCTACGAATCGACCGTGTACCCCGGCGCGACCGAGGAGGTGTGCATCCCGGTGCTGGAGCGGCACTCCGGCATGCAGTGGAAGCGCGACTTCTTCGTCGGCTACTCGCCCGAGCGCATCAATCCGGGCGACCGCGAGCACACGCTGACGCGGATCGTGAAGGTGGTCGCTGGCGACACGCCGCAGACGCTCGAGCGCGTGGCGGCGGTCTATGCGAGCGTGGTGAGCGCGGGCGTGCATCGCGCCTCGAGCATCCGCGTCGCCGAGGCCGCGAAGGTGATCGAGAACACGCAGCGCGACCTCAACATCGCGCTGATGAACGAGCTCGCGATCCTGTTCGACCGGCTCGGCATCGACACCCAGGAAGTGCTGCAGGCCGCCGGCACGAAGTGGAATTTCCTGCCCTTCCGCCCCGGGCTGGTCGGCGGACACTGCATCGGCGTCGATCCCTACTACCTCACGCACAAGGCCGAGATGGTCGGCCACCACCCGCAGGTGATCCTCGCGGGCCGGCGCATCAACGACGGCATGGGCAAGTTCATCGCCGAGCGCGCGGTGAAGAACATGATCCGGGCGGGGTTCACGGTGAAGGGCCAGGACGTCATCGTGCTCGGCCTCACCTTCAAGGAGAACTGCCCGGATCTGCGCAACTCGCGCGTGATCGACGTCGTCCACGAGCTCGAGTCCTACGGCGCGAAGGTGCACGTGCACGACCCGATCGCGAGCCCGGCGGAGGCGCTGCACGAGTACGGCGTGAGGCTCGTGGACTGGCGCGATCTGCCGCGCGCGGGCGCGATCGTCGCGGCGGTGGCGCACCGGGCGTTCGCCGAGCGCTCGGTCGACGACTACGCCGGCAAGCTCGCCCCGGGCGGGGTGTTCATCGACGTCAAGGGACAGGCCGACGCGGCGGCGCTGCGCGAGCGCGGCATCGACGTCTGGCGTCTGTAGCGGGCGCAGATCGTGGAAGGCGAATCGCGAATCGCGAGCGACGGGCCGCCGCCGGGCGGCGCGAGCCGCCTCGCGGAGGCGCTGAGGCGCAAGCCGCGGCGCTGGCTCGTCACCGGCAGCGCCGGCTTCATCGGCTCGCACCTGCTTGAGGCGCTGCTGCGCGCCGGGCAGACGGTGGTGAGCGTCGACAACTTCGCCACCGGGTCGCGCGCGAACCTGAAGGAAGTGCGCGCGGCGGTCGGCGAGGACGCCTGGCTCAGGCACATCTTCATCGAGGGCGACCTCGCCCAGCCCGACATCTGCCGCGACGCCTGCCGCGTGGCCGACGCGATCGTCCACATGGCCGCGCTCGGCTCGGTGCCGCGCTCGATCGCCGATCCGATCGCGACCAACGCCGCGAACGTCGACGCCTTCGTCAACCTGCTCGCGGCCGCCCGCGAGACCGGCGTCAAGCGCGTCGTGTACGCTTCCTCGAGCGCGGTCTACGGCGACCATCCGGGCCTCCCCAAGGTCGAGGACCTCGTCGGCCGGCCGCTGTCGCCCTACGCCGTGAGCAAGTGCGCGAACGAGCTCTATGCCGAGGTATTCGGGCGCTGCTACGGCATGGAGCTCCTCGGGCTGCGCTACTTCAACGTGTTCGGGCCGCGGCAGGATCCGGAAGGACCGTACGCCGCGGTCATCCCGTGCTGGGTGCGCGCGATGCTGCGCGGCGAGCCGGTGTTCATGAACGGCGACGGCGAGACGACGCGCGACTTCTGCTACGTCGCGAACGTGGTGCAGGCGACCCTGCTCGCGGCGACCACCGAGGCGCCGGAGGCGCTGAACCAGGTGTACAACGTCGCGGTCGGCGGCCGCACCTCGCTCGATACGCTGTTCCGGATGCTGCGCGATTCGCTCGCCGAGCGCTTCGAGCAGACGCGCGCGATCGGCCCCGAGTACCGCGACTTCCGGCCAGGCGACGTGCGCCACTCCCAGGCCGACGTGTCGAAGGCGCGGCGGCTCCTCGGGTACGAGCCCACGCACGACCTCGCCGCCGGCCTGCGCGAGGCGCTGCCGTGGTACGTGAGCAATCTCGCGGGCGAGCGCCGGTCCGCGATGCTGGCGCAGGGTTGAGCCGCATGGAGCGACGCTGCCTGCGCGCGATGGTGCCGGCGATGTTCGCATGCGCCGCCGCAGCGCCGCCGCTCGCGTCGGCAGGGCAGGGTGCGCCCGCCGCCCGCGAGCTGGTCGCACTGGCCGTCGCGCACGAGCACGGCGAGGGCGTCGCCAAGAACCAGGCGAAGGCCGCGGCGCTGTACTGCGAGGCCGCACGCGCGGGCGACGCCGAGGCGCAGTACGGCCTCGGCTGGATGTACGCGAACGGCCGCGGGCTCGCGCGCGACGACGCCGCGGCCGCCGCCCTCTTCGCGCTCGCCGCAGCGCAGGGCCATGCGCACGCCGAACGCATGCTGGCGCGCGTCGGCCCCCCGGCTGCGACGCTGCCGGAATGCATGCGGCCCGAGCCGGCCGCGCTCTCGCCCGGGTTCGAGATCCCAGCCGACTGGCCGCCGCACAAGCGCCGCGTCGCGGCGCTCGTGCAGGAGCTCGCCCCGCAGTACGCGGTGCGCCCGGAGCTCGCGCTCGCGGTGATCCGCGAGGAGTCGAACTTCGACGCGCGGGCGCGCTCGCACAGGAACGCGCAGGGGTTGATGCAGCTCATCCCGGAGACCGCCCGGCGCTTCGGCGTGCGTAACGCCTTCGACCCGAAGGACAACGTGCGCGGCGGGCTCGCCTACCTGCGGTGGCTGCTCTCGTACTATCGCGGGCGCGTCAGCTACGCCCTCGCGGCCTACAATGCCGGCGAGCGCGTCGTCGATCGCTTCCACGGCGTGCCGCCGTATCCGGAGACGCAAGGCTACGTCCGCCGCATCATGAGCGCTCTGCGCATGGAGCACCATCCCTTCGACGAGGAGCTCGTCGCGCCCTCGCCGGTGCTGGCCGCGACGGCCCGCAGCGCGCGATGAGCGCTTCTGGGCGGCGGCTCGCCGGCGCCTGCATCGCCGTTGCGGCGGCAGCGATGCTCTGGACCGGGGCGCCGGCGCGCAGCGCGGCGGCCGAGCAGGCCGAGACCATCGCGCGCGTGAAGGCGTCCGTGGTCGTGGTCGGCACCTTCCAGGCGACGCGCAACCCGCGCTTCCGCTTCCGCGGCACCGGGTTCGCCGTCGGCGACGGCACGCTCGTCGCGACCAACGCGCACGTCGTCCCGGTCGTCGACAGCGAGAAGTTCGAGACGCTCACCGTGCTCGTGCGGCGCGAGGACGGCCGCATCGCGCAGTTCCCCGCGGCCCAGGTCGCCGACGATCCCGATCACGACGTCGCGCTGCTGCGCTTCAAGGGCCCGCCGCTCGCGCCGCTGCAGCTCGGCGATTCGGCGCGCGTGCGCGAGGGGGAGTTCTATCTCTTCACCGGCTTTCCGATCGGCGAGGTGCTCGGGGCGTTCCCGGTCACGCACCGCGCGATGATCAGCGCAGTGGCGCCGGTGGCGATCCCGAGCGTGCGCGCCAGCCGGCTCGACCCGCAGCTCGTGCGGCGGCTCAAGGGCGAACCGTTCGAGATCTTCCAGCTCGACGGAACCGCGTACCCGGGCAACAGCGGCAGCCCCCTCTACGACGCCGGCACCGGCACGGTCGTGGGCGTGCTCAACATGGTGTTCGTCAAGCGCACCAAGGAGGCCGCGCTCGAGGATCCGAGCGGCATCTCCTACGCGATCCCCGCGCGGCACGTGGCCGAGCTGCTGCGCGGCGTGCGCTAGACGGCACAGCCGCTGTCGTCCGCGTGCCGAGCGGGAGAGGCCACGTCCGGCGCAAGGGCCTCCGGATCGCCGTCCGCGCGGGGATGACCTGATCGGGGCGCACGTCTGCGTTGCTATAATCGGCGGCGTCTGTCGTGCAACACTCCTCCGGCCGCGCTCCATGAGGTCCCTGCTCCCGTCCGCACTGCTCCTCCTCGCGCTCGTCGCGCAACCCGCCGCGCCCCAGGCCCCGCCGCCGCCCCCGGTCGCCGCGAAATCGTGGCTGCTGCTCGACTTCAACGCCGACCAGGCGATCGCAGGCCAGGCCGAGAACGAGCGCTCCGAGCCGGCCTCGCTCACCAAGCTCATGAGCGCGTACCTGGTGTTCGAGGCGTTGCGCGAGAAGCGCATCGCACCCGACCAGGCCGTGCCGGTGTCGAACAAGGCGTGGCGCATGGGCGGCGCGCGGACGTTCATCGAGCCGCGGCGGCCGGTCACCGTCGAGGAGCTCCTGAGCGGCATGATCGTGCAGTCGGGCAACGACGCCACGGTGGCGCTCGCGGAGCTCGTGGCGGGCTCGGAGGAAGTCTTCGTGCAGCTCATGAACCGCACGGCGAAGCGGCTCGGCATGAAGGACACGAACTTCGTCAACGCGACCGGGTGGCCGGATCCGGACCACTACTCGACGGCGCGCGATCTCGCGACGCTCGCGGCCGCGCTGATCCGCGATTTCCCCGGGCGCTACCAGCTCTACGCGCTCAAGGAGTTCCGCTACAACAACATCACGCAGCAGAACCGCAACCGGCTGCTGTGGCTCGACCCCAACGTCGACGGCGTGAAGACCGGCCATACCGAGGCCGCGGGCTACTGCCTGATCGCCTCGGCGAAGCGCGGCCAGCGCCGGCTGATCTCGGTTGTCCTGGGCACGAAGTCGGACGGCCTGCGCACGCAGGAGAGCCAGAAGCTGCTGAACTACGGCTTCCAGTTCTACGACAGCGTGCGCCTGTACGAGAAGGAGCAGCCCATCAGCACGCTGCGCGTCTGGAAGGGCGACCGCAACGAGGTCAAGGCGGGGCTGGCGGAGGACCTCTACATGGTGCTGCCCAAGGGCGACGCCGAGAAGATCAAGGCCGAGCTCGTCAGCCGGCAGCCGCTGATCGCGCCGGTGAGCGCGGGGCAGCCGGTGGGGACGGTCCGCCTGACGCTGGACGGCAAGCCGATGGGCGAGCACACTGCGGTCGCGCTCGAGACCGTGCCGATCGCCGGCATGTTCGGCCGGCTCTGGGACACCATGCGCCTCTGGTTCAATTGACGGGATGCGGCATCTCGTCATTCCCGCGCACGCCGGGATCCAGGGCGAACGTGAGGAGCATGGTCAAGCGCGGCCGGATTCCCGCTTCCGTGGGAATGACGCGCACGCGCGGCGCGATCGACCGCGGCGGGACTAGGAGACGACGATGTCGCAGACAGTCTATCTGAACGGGGAGTACATGCCCCTCGCCGAGGCCCGCGTGCCGGTGCTCGACCGCGGCTTCATCTTCGGCGACGGCGTCTACGAGGTGATCCCCGTCTACGGCCGCGTCGCGCTGCGCCTGCGGGAGCACCTCGAGCGCATGCAGCGCAGCCTGGACGCGATCCGGCTCGCGAACCCGCTCGCCATCGACGCGTGGACGAAGCTCGTCGGCGCGATCATCGAGCGGAACCCCTGGGACGATCAGGCCGTCTATATCCAGGTGACGCGCGGCGTCGCGCCGCGCGACCAGGCGTTTCCGGCCGGCGCGCAGCCGACCGTGTTCGTGATGGCGAACCCCATGTCCAAGCCGACCGCGGAGCAGCGCGAGAAGGGCGTCGGCGTGATCACCGCCGAGGACTTCCGCTGGAAGCGCTGCGACATCAAGTCGGTGTCGCTGCTCGCGAACTGCCTGCTGCGGCAGATGGCCGCCGACGCCGGCTGCGTGGAGGCCGTGCTGCTTCGCGACGGCCTCGTGACCGAGGCCTCGACCAGCAACGTGTTCGCGGTGAAGCACGGCGTGATCGTGACCCCGCCCAAGGATCACCGCATCCTGCCGGGCATCACGCTCGACCTCGTCCTCGACCTCGCGCGCGAGGCCGGGCTTCCGCTCGAGGTGCGGCCCCTGCCGGAGGCGGAGCTGCGCGCCGCCGACGAGATCTGGGTGTCCTCGTCGACGAAGGAGGTGCTGCCGGTAACCGCGCTCGACGGCGCGCCGGTCGGCAACGGCAGGCCGGGGCCGATGTACGCGAGGATGTACCAGCTCTACCAGGACTACAAGGCGCGCATCGCGCGCGCCGGACTCGCTCATGCATGAAGTCGAATCGCTGATCGAATACCCCTGCGACTTCCCGATCAAGGTCATGGGCCGGCGCCAGTCGCGCTTCGCGCAGTCGGTGGTCGAGGTCGTGCGGCGCCATGCGCCGGACTTCGATCCCGGGACGGTCGAGATGCGCTCGAGCCGCGAGGGCAACTACCTGTCGCTCACCGTGACGATCCGCGCCACCTCGCGCGAGCAGCTCGACGGGCTCTACCAGGAGCTCTGCGACCATCCGATGGTGACGATGGTGCTGTGAGCGGCGATCAAGGGGTGATGAGTGACGGGTGATGGACGGGACGCCGTGCGGCGGATGACCGAGCGCACGCGGCCTGCGCCCATCACCCATTACCCGTCACCCATCACCCGACACCTGGGATTGGTCGACTACGTGCCGACCTACGAGGCGATGAGAGAGTTCACCGCCGCGCGCGGGCCGGAGACTCCGGACGAGCTGTGGCTGCTCGAGCATCCGCCGGTGTACACCATGGGCCAGGCCGGGCGCGAGGCGCACCTGCCGCGAAGCGGCGCGGCCATCCCGGTGGTGCGCATCGACCGCGGCGGCCAGATCACGTATCACGGCCCGGGCCAGGCGGTCGTCTACGTGCTCGCCGACCTGCGGCGACGCGGGCTGACCGTGAGCGGGCTCGTGCGGCGCATCGAGCAGGCCGTGATCGACGCGCTCGCGGCGCACGGCATCGACGGAGCGCGGCGTCCGGGGGCGCCGGGCGTGTACGTCGGGCCGGCGAAGATCGCCGCGCTCGGCCTGCGCGTGCGCGGCGGCTGCAGCTATCATGGCGTCGCGTTGAACGTCGACATGGACCTAGCGCCCTTCGCCGACATCGATCCGTGCGGGTACCCGGGGCTCGCGGTCACGCAGCTCGCGGACCTGGGCGTGCGGCTCACCGCCGCGCAGGCCGGCGAGGCGCTGGCCGAGGCGCTCGACGCACGGCTCGCGATCCGCGATTCGAGATTCACGCCATGAAGCCCGACGCGGACCTCCACGCCAAGCAGAAGGGCGAGCGCAAGACCGCGCGCATCCCGGTCAAGATCGCGCCCGCCGCGGCGCCGCTCCGGAAGCCCGACTGGATCCGGGTGAAGGCCGCGGGCGCCGGCTCGCGCTTCTACGAGATCAAGGACGTCCTGCGCAGGCACAACCTGCACACGGTGTGCGAGGAGGCGAGCTGCCCGAACATCGGCGAGTGCTTCGGCAAGGGCACCGCGACGTTCATGATCCTGGGCGATCTCTGCACGCGGCGCTGCCCGTTCTGCGACGTCGCGCACGGGCGGCCGAAGGCGCCGGACGCGGAGGAGCCGGCGCAGCTCGCGCGCACGATCGCGGCGCTGCGGCTCGCCTACGTGGTGATCACGAGCGTCGACCGCGACGACCTGCGGGACGGCGGCGCCGGCCACTTCGCCGACTGCATCCGCGCGGTGCGCGAGCACTCGCCGCAGACGCGCATCGAGGTGCTGGTGCCGGACTTCCGCGGCCGGCTCGATTCCGCGCTCCGGATCCTCGCGGATACGCCGCCCGACGTGATGAACCACAACCTCGAGACGGTGCCCCGCCTCTACCGCCAGGCGCGCCCGGGCGCCGACTACGCGCACTCGCTGCGGCTGCTGCAGGCCTACAAGGCGCGCCGGCCGGCGGTGCCGACGAAATCCGGGCTGATGGTCGGCCTCGGCGAGACCGACGACGAGATCCTGGAGGTGATGCGCGATCTGCGCCGCCACGACGTGGACATGCTCACGATCGGGCAGTACCTCGCGCCGTCGAAGCATCACCTGCCGGTGGCCCGCTACGTGCATCCGGACGTCTTCGCGATGTACGAGCGCGAGGCGCGGGCGCTCGGCTTCGTGCACGCGGCGGTCGGTCCGCTCGTGCGCTCGAGCTATCACGCCGACCAGCAGGCGCATCTCGCGGGCGTGGCATAGCGACGGCTACGCGGGATCGCCGTCGCTTCCCCGCTTGTGCAGTCCGTCATTCCCGCGCAACCGGGAATCCAGTAAGCTTCCGATCGACCCGGGCGCGCGCTCGCGCGCGAGCGATGATTCTCCGCCGGGAAAGGTTCGAGCACGCCGTCCACCCCGCCCACCCGGAGAGATCCGATGCTCAAGCACGTCGTCCTCGCCGCCACGCTCGCGCTCGCCGGCAATGCGCACGCCATCGGCATCGCCGACCTGTCCAACCAGGAGACGGTCGCGGGGCTCAAGGAAGCCCTGGTCCAGGGCGCGGACAAGGCCGTCGGACAGCTCGGCACCGTCGACGGCTTCCTCGGCAATGCCAAGGTCAGGATCCCGCTGCCCGAGTCGTTGCAGCGCGTCGAGCGCGTGATGCGCATGGTGGGCATGGGGCGGCAGGCGGACGAGCTCGTCACCAACATGAACCGGGCCGCCGAGATGGCGGTCAAGGAAGCGAAGCCGTTGCTCGTCGACGCGGTGAAGAAGATGACCGTGCAGGACGCGAAGGGCATCCTGACCGGCGGCGACGACGCCGCGACGCAGTACTTCCGGCGCACCACCTCGGATGCGCTGACCAAGCGGTTCCTGCCGATCGTGAAGCAGATGACGGCGAAGGTGGATCTCGCCCGGCTCTACAACCAGTACGCCGGGCAGGCGGCGAGCTTCGGCGTGATCGACCCCAAGGACGCGAACATCGACGACTACGTGACGCGCAAGGCGCTCGACGGCCTGTACCTCGTGATCGCCGAGCAGGAGCGCGCGATCCGCGAGGACCCGGTGGGCTCGGCGTCGAAGATCGTGCAGAAGGTGTTCGGGGCGGTCGGGCGCTGAGGCAGAGGCCAGGCTGCGCCCCCTCCCTCACCCTTCCTCTTCTATGGGGAGGGAAGGATGGGGGTCATGCGCTCCGCAGTCACCACTTGCGAGCCAATGAACTTGTCGCGCATCCCGGCAATGGCGGCGCTCGCCTTCGACATGCCGGTCATCCTCGTTCGCTTCGCTTCTCGGATGTCGCCGGCACGGGCAGCTCGCTCCCGGCCAGCTTCTCCCAGTACTTGATCGCCGACGTGTGATCGGCCGCAGGCCCGAGCTCGGCCTCGGCCGCGGCCCACGCGGCGACGCAGGCCTCGGCGAGCGGCACCGGCACGTCGGTCGCGTGCGCGACGTCGAGCGCGGTGCGCAGGTCCTTCACCATCAGGCCGATGCTGAAGCCGGCGTTGAACGCGCGCGAGAGCACGAACTGCGGGAACTTGTTCTCGGTGGAGTTGTTGCGGCCGGTGGAGGCGTTGAGGATCGCGACGATCTTCGCCGGGTCGAGGCCGAACCGGCTGCCGGCGAGCACTGCCTCGGCGGCGGCCGCGAACCCGGCCGCAGAGACGTAGTTGTTGAGCGCCTTCATCGCGTGGCCGGATCCGAGCGGACCGGTGCGGAAGATCTCGCCGCCGAGCGCGGCGAGCACCGGCTGCACGCGATCGATCGCCGCCGACTCGCCGCCCGCCATGATCGACAGCGTTCCGGCGATCGCCTTCTTGACGCCGCCCGAGACCGGCGCATCGATCAGGGTGATGCCGCGCGCGGAGAGCTGCGCGCCGAGCGCGCGTGTGCCGACCGGCGAGGAGGAGCTCATGTCGAGGAGCACGGCGCCGGGCGCGAGGCCCGCGGCGAGGCAGTCTCCGCGCCCGTCGCCGCCGGCGCCGAGCGCGACCGCGCGCACCGCGGCGCCGTCGGGGAGCATCGTGATGACGACGCGGCACGTGGCGCCGAGCGCGGCGAGGCTTTCAGGCTGTTCGCACGGCGTCTCGCCGGCAAAGCGGCGCAGCGCATCGGGATCGGCGTCGGCCACCGCGAGCGCGAAGCCGGCGCGCGCGAGGTTGCGCCCCATCGGCACGCCCATCTGCCCGAGGCCGACGAGCCCGATGCGCTCGGGCGGTCGGAAGGCGTCACTCATCTTCCCTCCATGGCGATCTCGTCATTTGTGCGGACGCCGGGAACGGATGATGATGCCCGAACGGCCGCCGGCGCGCGCGACGCGCCGGGCGCTCGACAGCGCCGATCGCGGCCGTTGGAGGATCGTTTGGCGAGAAAACAAGAGCGCCCGCACGCGGCGGGCGCTGGCTGGGCGGGCGAGCCGCTAGCGAGCGCGCGGCCGCCGCAGCGCAAGCGCGCCGAGCGCGAGGCCGAGGAGTGCCAGCGTGCCGGGCTCGGGGATGGCGGCGGCGCCGACGAACGCCAATCCGCCGCCCGCA
The DNA here is from genome assembly GCA_023383795.1 of Burkholderiales bacterium. Taxonomy (GTDB): domain Bacteria; phylum Pseudomonadota; class Gammaproteobacteria; order Burkholderiales; family SG8-39; genus JAABRB01. Next base: position 127,298 of record JAHDYJ010000001.1, read on the forward strand.
TCGTCAAGCCCCGTGCTGCCGATGACGGTCGCCGCCGCCGTGGCGGGATCGATCTGGTACAGGTTGGAATCCTGCGCGCCGACCGCGTAGAGCACGCCGAGCTCCGTGTCATACGCAAGTCCAATCTGATCGAAGGCGACGCCGGTGTCGCCGATAAGGCTCCACGTGTTGGTGGCGATATCGTAGCTCCTCAGGAGGCCGCCGTCGGCGAGGCCGTAGATCAGGCCGTTGAAGTACGCGAGACCTTCGACGTCCCCCCCCGGCGCCGCAAGGCTCGCGACGAGGTTTCCGTTGGCCGGGTCGAAGGACCCGAACGAGCCGTTGATCGCCCCGTACAGGATGCCGCTCGTGGGATCGTAGGCGAGGCCTTCCTGCCCGATGGGACCGACGTCGACGAATCCGGATCCGTCGGCGTTGATGTGGACGAGTTCTGTCCACGTGGTCCCGTAGAGGATCCCGGGCGACCCGCTCGGCGTCAGGCCGACGGTTTGGCTCGTCGTGCCGCTCGCGCCGATCAACGTCGCCGCGCCGGTGGTCGTGTTCAGCGTGTACAGATTCCCGGTCGAGTCGTTGCTGAGATAGAGCACGCCGGCCGAAGCGCTCGCGGCCGAGAGGCACAGCCCGGCCAGCGCGAAGAGCCTTGTTGCGAGTCTCATGGTCGACCTCACGGTAGAAGCTCGATCGGTCCCTCCGATGCAAGGTTGGTGCCAGATCCGTGGAAGGGCTTTCGATTCATGAAGGTGGAGAGCACGCGGAACTCGGCGCCCTGCCGCAACGTAAGAAATCCCGACGGCCCGTGACGCGCGCGGAAAGCGCGGGCCCCCGCACGCGAAACTGTGCCGGGGCTCACCGATGGCGGGCCCTCCCGGAAGTCGAGGCACTCAATGCGCCTCGTCCCAGTTCCGCCCGACGCCGACGTCCACCACGAGCGGCACGCGCAGCTCGGCGACGCCGCTCATCAGGCCGGGCAGCGCCTCCTTGACCCGCGCGAGCTCGCCCTCGGGCACTTCGAGCACGAGCTCGTCGTGCACCTGCATGATGAGGCGCGAAGCGAGCCGCTCGCGGTCGATCCAGCCCTGCACCGCGATCATCGAGCGCTTGATCAGGTCGGCGGCGGTGCCCTGCATCGGCGCGTTGATCGCCGCGCGCTCGGCGCCGGAGCGGCGCATCGGGCTGCCGCTGCGGATCTCGGGCAGCCAGAGCCGGCGGCCGTACACGGTCTCGACGTAGCCCTGGTCGCGCGCCTGCGCCCGCGTGGCCTCCATGTACCGCGCGACGCCGGGATAGCGCGCGAAGTAGCTGTCGATGTAGGCCTGCGCGGTCGCGCGCTCGAGACCGAGCTGCTGCGCGAGCCCGAACGCGCTCATGCCGTAGATCAGGCCGAAGTTGATCACCTTCGCGTAGCGGCGCTCCTCGGCGGTCACCTCGGTGGGATGGCGGCCGAAGATCTCCGCGGCGGTCGCGCGGTGGATGTCGGCGCCCTCGGCGAACGCGCGCAGCAGCGCCTCGTCGCCCGAGATGTGCGCCATGATGCGCAGCTCGACCTGCGAGTAGTCGGCCGAGACGATGCGCGCGCCGGGCGGCGCGACGAACGCCTCGCGGATGCGCCGGCCCTCGGCGGTGCGCACCGGGATGTTCTGCAGGTTCGGCTCGTTCGAGGCGAGGCGCCCGGTGACGGCGGTCGCCTGCCCGTAGTTCGTGTGCACGCGCCCGGTCCGCGGGTTCACCATCCGCGGCAGCTTGTCGGTGTAGGTCGACTTGAGCTTGGCGAGCGCGCGGTACTCGAGCAGCGTCTTCGGCAGCGGGAAGTCGAGCGCGAGCTTCTCGAGCACCTCCTCGTCGGTGGACGGCGCGCCGCTCGCGGTCTTCTTCAGCACCGGCAGCTTCTTCTCGCCGAACAGGATGTCGGCGATCTGCTTCGGCGAGTTCATGTTGAACGGCTGCCCGGCCTCGAGGTGCGCGCGCTCCTCGAGCAGCAGCATCTCGCGCTCGAGCTCGCGGCTGTGCGCCTCGAGCCGCGCGGCGTCGATCAGCACGCCGGTCCGCTCCATGCGGAACAGGATCTCGCGCAGCGGCATCTCGATCTCCGCGTAGATCCTCGCGAGCCGCGGATCGGCGGCGACCCGCGGGTGGAGCGCGCCGTGCAGGCGCAGCGTGATGTCCGCGTCCTCCGCCGCGTACTCGGCGGCGCGCTCGACGTCGACCTGCTCGAAGCCGATGCGGCCCGCGCCCTTGCCGGTCACCTCGTCGTAGGTGATCGTCGTCTCGCCGAGGAAGCGGCTCGCGAGCGAGTCCATGTCGTGGCGCATGTGGCTCTCGAGCACGTAGTGCTCGAGCAGCGTGTCGTGCGCCACGCCGGCGAGCGCCACGCCGTGGTTGGCGAGCACGTGCTGGTCGTACTTGAGGTTATGGCCGATCTTGCGGCGCGCCGGGTCCTCGAGCCACGGGCGCAGGAGCGCGAGCGCGCGCTCGACGCCGAGCTGGGCGGGCGCGCCGGCATAGCGATGGTCGATCGCGACGTAGGCCGCGCGCCCCGGCGCCACGGCGAACGACACGCCGACGAGCGCCGCGGCGAACGGGTCGAGCGAGGTGGTCTCGGTGTCGAGCGCAACCGCTTCGGGGCGCTCGATCTCGGCGAGCCAGCGGCGCACGTCGGCTTCCGTGAGCAGCAGCTCGTAGCGGCGCTCGACCCGGTCGCCGGAGTGCTCCGGCAGAGCGGGCACCGGCGCGGAGCGCGCGGCCTCCGCGCCCGGGTCGTCGCCGGCGCCGGACTCGATCTCGCCCATCCAGCTCTTGAAGCCGAAGCGGCGGAAGAGCTCGGCGAGCTTCGCGCGGTCGCGCGGGCGCGGCGCAAGGTCGGTCACGTGGACCTGCAGCGGCACGTCGCACTTCACGCGCAGGATCTCGCGGCCCTGCGGCAGCCAGTCACGCGCCTTGCGCAGGTTCTCGCCGACGACGCCGGGGATCTCGTCGGCGTGCGCGATGACCTCGTCGAGCGAGCCGTACTTCTCCAGCCACTTCACGGCGGTCTTCGGGCCGACCTTCGCGACGCCCGGCACGTTGTCGACCGCGTCGCCGACGAGCGCGAGGTAGTCGAGGATCAGGTCCGGCGGCACGCCGAACTTCGCCGCGACGCCCGGCGCGTCGAGCCGCTCGTTCGTCATCGTGTTCACCAGCGTGACGTGGCCGTCGACGAGCTGGGCGAGGTCCTTGTCCCCGGTGGAGACGATCGTGCGGATGCCCTGCCCGGCCGCCTCGCGCGCGAGCGTGCCGATCACGTCGTCGGCTTCGACGCCTTCCACCTCGACGAGCGGCCACCCGAGGGCGACGATCGCCTCCTTGAGCGGCGCGATCTGCGCGCCGAGATCGTCGGGCATCGGCGGGCGGTTCGCCTTGTACTCGGGATAGAGCTCGTCGCGGAACGTCTTGCCCTTCGCGTCGAACACGCAGGCGAGATAGTCCGCCTGGTGGTCGGCAGCGAGCCGCCGCAGCATGCTCAGCACGCCGTGAATCGCGCCGGTCGGCTCGCCTTGCGGGCTGCGCAGGTCCGGCAGCGCGTGAAAGGCCCGATAGAGGTACGACGAGCCGTCGACCAGTAGAAGCGTCTTGCCCACTCGCGATGAGGATGGATGGACCGAGGCCCGGGGCGGACGGCCGCATGCGGCGGCGGCCGGTGCGGACGACCGCGCCGCCGTGGCGCGGCGCCGCGGCGCCATTATGTCAGAGTTCGTCGCCGCGCCCGGGCGCTGCGCGCGCTCGGTGCACGCGGGAAACTCACTTCGCCGCGCGCAGGAGTGCGCAGGGGGCGGTACCCCGATCTGCTACACTTGTGTCACGAGCTCCCCTCTTCCGCAGTCTTCACCCGATGCCCCGCCCGCCGCTTTCGCTCCTCAGCGGAGCCGCTCTCGTGCTCGCCGCGGCGCTCGCGCTCCCGGCGGCCGCGCAGGAGCCGCCGCCGAAGCTCGAGCCGCTGCCGGAGCCGCCGCCGCAGGTGGGTCTCGAACCGGCGCCGCCCGGGCCGGGCGTCACGATCACGCCGGGCACCGGCGGCGAGCAGGTCGAGGAGTACACGATCGACGGGCGCAAGTACATCCGCGTCATCCAACCGAACGGCTACGAGTACTACCTCGTGGAGGATCTGCCCGGATTCGGCCCCGCCGGCTCGAGCCCGCACGACAGCCGGATCCGCGTGCCGCAGTGGGTGATCCTGCAGTTCTGAGCCGCGCCGGGGCGTGCGCCACCGACCCGCCGCGACGGACGGGCGCGCTCGACGAGCATGTCGGTCTACACCAAGGTCAACGCCACCGAGCTCGCCGCGTGGCTCGCTGAGCTGCCGGTCGGCGCGCTCGTCGCGTTCAAGGGCATCGCGGCGGGCATCGAGAACACGAACTACTTCGTCACGACGGCGCGCGGCGAGTTCGTCCTCACGATCTTCGAGCGGCTCTCGGGCGACGCGCTCGCGTTCTGCCTCGGCCTGATGGCGCACCTCGCGCGGCACGGCATTCCGTGCCCGTCGCCGGTCGCCGACGCCGGCGGCCGCATCCTGCGCACGCTGAAGGACAAGCCGGCGGCGCTCGTCACGCGGCTGCCCGGCGCCGCAGTCGCCGAGCCGCAGCCGAAGCACTGCGCGGCGGTCGGCCGGGTGCTCGCCGCGATGCACGCGGCCGGCGGGAGCTTTCCCGGCACCCTGCCGAACCCGCGCGGGCCGCAGTGGTGGCGCGAGACCGCGCGCGAGGTCGCACCGTTCCTCGACGCGCCGCGCGCCGGGCTCCTCGCCGAGGAGCTCCGGTTCCAGTCGCTCTACCGGCTGAAGGACCTGCCGCGCGGACCGATCCACGCCGATCTCTTCCGCGACAACGTGCTCTTCGCGGGCGACGAGATCGGCGGCGTGATCGACTTCTATTTCGCCGGCGTCGATGCCTGGCTCTTCGACGTCGCCGTCTGCGTCAACGACTGGTGCGTCTTCGCCGACGGGCGGCTCGACGCGCCCCGCGCAGCCGCGCTCCTCGACGCGTACCACGCGGCGCGGCCGTTCACGGCGCTCGAGCGCGGCGCCTGGCCGGTGATGCTGCGCGCCGCCGCGCTGCGCTTCTGGCTCTCGCGGCTCTACGACTTTCACCTGCCGCGGCCCGGCGAGCTGGTGCACGCGCACGACCCGGAGCACTTCCGGCGCATTCTCGCGCTGCGCGTCGCGGAGTCCGACGCGGCGCCCTGGGTGTCGGCATGAAAGTCGTGCCGAGCCACCACGGCTGGCGCTGGCTCGCGCGCGGCTGGACGCTCTTCACCGCGAGCCCGTTCATGTGGCTCACCATGATCTTCGCGTACTGGCTGCTGGTCGGCTTCGTCGGCCTGGTGCCGGTCGTCGGCGCCGCGGCGGCGGTCGTGCTGATCCCGGTGTTCAGCGTGAGCTTCATGGCGATGTGCCGCGCGCTCGAGCGGCGGCGCCCGCTCGAGCCCGGGCTGCTCTTCGCCGGGTTTCGCGCGAACCTGCCGGCCCTCCTCACGCTCGGCGGGATCTACCTGGTGGCGAGCGCCGCGATCCTCGCCGCGAGCGCGACAGTCGACGACGGCCACCTGATGCGCTGGATGCTCGCCGGCACGGCGGTGCCGCAGGAGGCGTTCGCCGACGGCTCCGTGCTGAACGCCGCCCTGCTCGCCCTCGCGCTGTACCTGCCGGTGCTCGCGGCGTTCTGGTTCGCGCCGGTGCTCGCCGCCTGGGACGCGATGCCCGCGGCGAAGGCGCTCTTCTACAGCTTCTTCGCGGTGCTCGCGAACTGGCGCGCCTTCCTGGTGTACGGCATGGTCGTCGCGGCGGTCGGCACGATCGTCCCGGGGATCGCGGTCGCGTTCGTCGGCGCGGCGCTGCAAGCCTCGCCCGAGGTGCGGACGGTGGTGCCCGCGTTCGTGCTGATGTTCTTCATCGGTCTCATGCCGACGCTCTTCGCGAGCTTCTACGCGAGCTACCGCGACGTGTTTCCGCCCGCCCCGCCGGACGCCGCACCGCCAGAGCCGGCTTCTCCCGCCGGGTGATCGTCCGCCGCCGCAGGGCCAGCGAGTCGGAAACGCTTACACCCTGCTGCCCGCGGCGCGCGTATCCCATTGGCGAACAAGGGATTCGGACGCTGGTCCGGCGATTGCTTGGGTATCGCCGAAGGCGGCGTCGTCAGCGCCGAGTCAAAGAAGGAGGGATCGTATGAGGCAGGTCGGAATCCGCAGTTGCATATCGGCGGCCGCCTTCGCGGCGCTTTCCGTGGCGGCGGCGCCGGCGCTGGCGGGGCTCGTGCCCGCCAACATCTTCACCGGGAACGTGGCGTTGAGCATCGACGGCGTCGGCAGCAACAGCTCGCCGGTCGGAACCATCCAGGCGGAGATCCCGACCACCGCGACCGTCCTGCAGGCCTATCTCTACGCCGCCGGGACGCCCTTCCCCTTCTACAGCAACAGCCCGGACACGCTCGCGGAGTACAACGGCGCCGGCATCACGCTGGCGGGCAGCGCGGTCACGAACTTCGACACGCTGGTGGGCGCCGTCAGCGACCGCGTGGACATCGGCCGGTGGTTCACCGGCCGGGCGGACGTCACCAGCATCGTGAACGCGGTCCGCGCCGCCAATCCCGGCGTCTCGTCGCTCAACTTCGACTACGTCGAAGGCGCCGCGCTGAACAACCGGATCGACGGCGGGGTGCTCGTGATCGCCTACTCCGACCCCTCGCTGCCGATGGGCAGCGTGGTGATCCTGGACGGCGGGCAGGACACCGGCGGCGAGACCACCGTCGTCAATCTCGGGGATCCGCTCAGTGACGTCACCAACCCCGCCTTCTTCGCGACCATGTCGCTCGCGATCAGCTTCAGCTGCTGCGGCCAGCAGTCCACGGTCGACGTGAATGGCACGAACCTGACCAACGCCGCCGGTAACAACAATGACGGCCTCCTCGTCCAGGACGGCGCGCTCATCACCGTCGGCGGCATCGGCGACAGCACCGGGAACGAGAACACGTACGAGACGGACGACGAGCTCTACAACCTCGTGCCGTTCCTCAATACGGGGGACACGTCGTTCACGATCTTCAGCAGCAACGCCACGAACGACGACAACATCTTCTTCATGGGCCTGCACATCGCCGCCCGCGTGACCGGGATCAACGAGGCGCCCGAGCCCGGCACGCTCGCCCTGCTGGGGCTCGCCCTGGCCGGTCTCGGATTCGCCGGCCGCCGGCGCGCCCTGGGGGCGTAGCGCGCGAGCGCCACACCGGGACGCCATCCGGTCCGCAAACGATGCCCCCGCGAGGGGGCATCTTCGTTTCTGGACCGGGAATTCCGGCGCTACGGCCCGAGGCCGGCTCTGCTGCGGTGCAATAGGGGTAGTATCATGGGTTCCGCCGCGCCCACCGCCGCATGGAACCCGGTCCCACCCCCGATTTCGCCGCCACGCTCGCCGTCGGGCGGCTGCGCGAGATCCCCTACAACTACACCTCCTTCTCCGACCGCGAGGTCGTGATCCGCCTGCTCGGCGAGGAGGCCTGGCAGATGCTGCTCGGCCTGCGCGCCGAGCGGCGCACGGGACGCTCCGCGCGCATGCTCTACGAGGTGCTGGGCGATATCTGGGTGGTGTCGCGCAACCCGTACCTGCAGGACGATCTCATCGAGAATCCGAAGCGGCGCGCCGCGCTCGTCGCCTCGCTCCGGCATCGCCTGACGGAGATCGAGAAGCGCCGCCGGGCGTACGAGGCCGACCTCGGCAACGACGTGGCGACCGAGGCGCGCCGGCGCCGCGACGAGCGGGTGCGCTTCCTGATCGAGCGCGCAGACGCGGCGGTCGCGGCGTTCCAGCGCGAGTTCGAGGACGCGATCGCGCTCAGGCGGCGCGCAGCGCGCAGGCTCTCCCGCACCACGCGCCGCGACAACATCCAGTTCGACGGCATGGCGCGCGTCTCGCACGTCACCGACGCGACCGACTGGCGCGTCGAGTACCCGTTCGTGGTGCTGCACCCGGACAGCGAGGAGGAGGTCGCGCGCATGGTGCGCGACTGCATCGACCTCGGCCTGACGATCATCCCGCGCGGCGGCGGCACCGGCTACACCGGCGGCGCGGTGCCGCTCTCGCGCCTTTCGGCGGTGATCAACACCGAGAAGCTCGATGCGCTGGGGCCCGTGGAAGAGGTGATGCTGCCCGGCGTCGCGCACCCGGTGCCGACGATCCGCTGCGGCGCCGGCGTCGTCACGCGGCGCGTGATGGAGGCCGCCGAGGCGGCGGGCCTCGTCTTCGCGGTGGACCCGACCTCGGCCGACGCCTCGTGCATCGGCGGCAACGTCGCGATGAACGCCGGCGGGAAGAAGGCCGTCCTGTGGGGCACCGCGCTCGACAACCTCGCGTCGTGGCGCATGGTCGACCCGAACGGCTACTTCATGGAAGTGACGCGGCTCGACCACAACCTCGGCAAGATCCACGAGGCGCGGGTCGCGCGCTTCTCGATCCAGCGCTTCCGGAAGGACGGCAAGTCGCCCTACGGCGCGCCGGACATCCTCGAGCTTCCCGGCGCCGCCTGCCGGAAATCCGGCCTCGGCAAGGACGTCACCGACAAGTTCCTCGCCGGCCTGCCCGGCGTGCAGAAGGAAGGCTGCGACGGGCTGATCACCAGCGCGCGGTTCATCCTGCACCGCATGCCGAAGGGCATCCGCACCTTCTGCCTCGAGTTCTTCGGCCAGGTGCACGACGCGGTGCCCTCGATCGTCGAGATCAAGGCGCGGCTCGACGCGCTCTCGCGCCCCGCCGCAGGCGCGACGCCGGTGATGCTCGCCGGCCTGGAGCACCTCGACGAGCGCTACGTCAAGGCGGTCGGCTACGCGACCAAGGCGCGCCGCGGCGGGCGCCCGAAGATGGTGCTGATCGGCGACATCGTCGGCGACGACGGGAATGCCGTCGCCCGCGCCGCTTCCGAGGTCGTGCGCATCGCGAACGCGCGCGGCGGCGAGGGCTTCGTCGCGGCCTCGCCGGAGGCGCGCCGCGGCTTCTGGCTCGACCGCGCGCGCACCGCAGCGATCGCTAGACACACCAACGCGTTCAAGATCAACGAGGACGTCGTCATCCCGCTCGAGCGGCTCGGCGACTACTCCGACGGCATCGAGCGGATCAACATCGAGCTCTCGATCGCGAACAAGCTCGCGCTGCTCGACGCGCTGGACGCGTTCCTCGCGGGCGACCTTCCGCTCGCGCAGCACGGCGAGGCGCTGCCGCCGGCCGAGGTGCTCGGCGATCGCCCCGAGCGGGCGCGTGCGCTGATCGCCGATGCGCGCGCGCGCTGGCGCTACCTGCTCGAGCACCTCGACATCGAGGCCGCCACGGCCGATCCGCGCTTCGTGCCGCCGCTCGCGGCCGCCTCGCACCCGGGCCGCACGGTGTTCCACCTGCTGCAGGACCACACGCTGCGCGTCTCGTGGAAGGAGGAGGTGCGGGCGGGCCTCGGCGACATCTTCGAGGGCGCGGTGTTCCGGCGCATCGTCGAGGGGCTGGACGGCGTGCACCGGCGCGCGCTCAAGAGCCGGGTCTTCGTCGCCCTGCACATGCACGCGGGCGACGGCAACGTCCACACCAACATCCCGGTCAACTCCGACGACTACCGGATGCTCGCCGAGGCAAACGCGGCGGTGGCGCGCATCATGCGCCTCGCCACCGCGCTCGGCGGCGTGATCTCCGGCGAGCACGGCATCGGCATCACCAAGCTCGAGTACCTCGAGCCGGACAAGGTGGCGGCGTTCCGCGGCTACAAGGCGCGCGTGGACCCGGAAGGACGCTTCAACAAGAGCAAGCTCCTGCCCGGGGCGGATCTGCGCAACGCCTACACGCCGTCGTTCAACCTGATCGGGCACGAGAGCCTGATCCTCGAGCAGTCCGAGATCGGGCGCATCTCGGACTCGATCAAGGACTGCCTGCGCTGCGGCAAGTGCAAGCCGGTGTGCGCGACGCACGTGCCCCGCGCGAACCTGCTCTACTCGCCCCGCAACAAGGTGCTGGCGGCCTCGCTGCTGACCGAGGCGTTCCTCTACGAGGAGCAGACGCGCCGCGGCGTGAGCCTGCGCCACTTCGACGAGTTCGGCGACGTTGCCGACCATTGCACGGTGTGCCACAAGTGCGCGGGCCCGTGCCCGGTCGACATCGACTTCGGCGACGTCTCGATCGCGATGAGGAACCTCCTGCGCAAGCAGGGCAAGAAGCGGTTCAGCCCCGGCGCCGCGGCGGCGATGGCGTTCCTCACGATGACCGACGCGCGCGCGGTGAAGCTCGCGCGCAAGCTCATGATCGACTGGGGCTACCGCGGCCAGCGGCTCGCGCACCGGCTCGCGGCCTCGCTCGGGCTCGCGCAGGCGCAGACGCGCCGGCCGCCGGCCACGGTCGGCCGGCCCGGCGCGAAGGCGCAGGTGATCCACTTCGTGAACAAGCCGATGCCGGGCGGCCTGCCGAAGCGCGCCTCGCGCGCGCTCCTCGACATCGAGGATCCGCGCATGATCCCGATCATCCGCGACCCGGGCAAGGCGGCCGAGGACGCCGAGGCGGTGTTCTACTTCCCGGGCTGCGGCTCGGAGCGCCTGTTCAGCCAGGTCGGGCTCGCCACGCAGGCGATGCTGTATCACGTCGGGGTGCAGTGCGTGCTGCCGCCCGGCTACCTGTGCTGCGGCTACCCGCAGACCGCCGCCGGCAACGCGGACAAGGGCGCGCGCATCGTCACCGACAACCGGGTGCTCTTCCACCGCGTCGCCAACACGCTCAACTACCTGGACATCAGGACCGTGATCGTGTCGTGCGGCACCTGCATGGATCAGCTCGAGGGCTACGAGTTCGACAAGATCTTCCCGGGGTGCCGGCTGCTCGACATCCACGAGTACCTGCTCGAGAAGGGCGTGCGCATGGAAGGCGTGCAGGGCGTACGCTACATGTACCACGATCCCTGCCACAGCCCGATCAGGACGCGCTCACCGCTCGAGGTCGTGAGCGGGCTCCTCGGGACCGAGGCCGCGCCGAACGAGCGCTGCTGCGGCGAATCGGGCACGCTCGCGGTCACCCGGCCGGACATCTCGACGCAGGTACGCTTCCGCAAGGAGGAGGAGATGCGCAAGGGCGCGGACGCCCTGCGCGCGCAGGGCGCCGGCGAAGTCAAGGTCCTCACCTCGTGCCCGTCCTGCCTGCAGGGGCTCGCGCGCTACCGCGACGATGCGCTCGTCGAGGCCGACTACGTCGTCGTCGAGCTCGCGCGGCGCGTGCTCGGCGCGAGCTGGATGGCCGACTACGTCGCGCGGGCGAACGCCGGCGGGATCGAGCGGGTGCTGCTGTGACGGCGACCTCCGACTGCGAGCTCTGCGCCGCCCCCGGCGGCGCCGTCCTGTGGCAGGACGACTTCTGCCGCGTGGTCGCGGTCGACGATCCCGACTATCCCGGGTTCTGCCGGGTGGTGCTGGCGCGCCACGTCCGCGAGATGACCGACCTCGCGCCCGGCGAGCGCGAGCGGCTGATGCGCGTGGTGTTCACGGTGGAGGCGGCGTTGCGCGCCCTCCTCGCCCCGGACAAGGTCAACCTCGCCTCGCTCGGCAACGCCGTGCCCCACCTGCACTGGCACGTGATTCCCCGCTTCCGGGACGACCGGCACTTCCCGGCCCCGGTCTGGGCGGCGCCGGCCCGGTCGGGGGCGCCGGCGCGGCGCCTCGATCCGGCCGCCTTGGCCGATCGGCTGGCCAAGCGGCTTGCGGAAGCCTGACGCGAGAGGCACCGGCCAGTGCGGCGCAGTTCCGATCCGCGCGGGGCGCCGGCGATTTATACTCCGCCGTCATAATTGCGCGGCGCTCCGCAGGCGGGGGGCGCGGCACGGGGGATCCCCATGAGAACGACCAGCTTCGCTCCCTCCCAGCAGCCGGTGCTCGCCGACGCGAAGGCGGCCGAAGCGTGGCTCGCGCGCGCGCCGCTCGCCGATCCGCGCCAGGCGTGCCACGAGCTCACGCTGCTGCTGGAGTCCCTCGAGGAGTCGGCGCCGAGCGACGCGCGGCTGCTCGAGATCCTGGAGCGGCTGCGCGAGCCGATCGTGGTCGCCCAGGCCGAGCACAGCAAGAAGTTCTCGGGCCGGCCGCTGCCGCTGAAGGACTTCGAGGCCGCCGCGTTCGACCAGGTGTACGACCTCTGGAGCACGCTCGGGCGCGCCTACCGGCGCCTGCTGCGCAATGCGATCGAGGACGGCTCGGCCGAGCTGCGGGGCCAGGAGGCGCTGCTCGCGCAGCGCGCGATCGACTGCATCGCCGAGCTGATGCTCGTGCACTACCGCTGCCGCCGCGAGGTGGACGGCGACATCTGGCGCGATCTGCACCAGATCTACCACACCGCCGAGCAGGGCGGCTACGTGCTGCGGACCGTCGCCGCCGGCCGCAAGGCGAAATCGGTGTCGAGCACCGCCGAGGTCTACGTGCGCGCGCTGCTGCTCCACCTCGCGCATCCCTACGGGCTCGGCACCCGCGAGCTCGCCTGGGCGCGCCGCTGGGCCACGATGTGGGCCTACAAGGTGGACCTCAGCCTGGCGCCGGAGAAGGACCAGGGCTACGCGGTCGACCTCTCGGGCAACCAGCCGCCCACCTGGGTCGACTCGGTGTCTGCCTCGCCCGAGCTCCGCTTCCTCGACGTCCACAACCTGCGCCGCAGCGTCCGGAGCCGCATCAAGAAGCTCGACGAAGGCCAGGATCCGCAGACGCTCGGGCTCGGCAAGGACTGCGTCCAGCCCGAGGCCGGCCGGCTGCTCGCCTCGCTCTCGCGCACGTGGATCGATGCGCCCGCGTCGCGCCAGTTCACCCGGCGCCTGGTGCTCGGGCGCACCGAGCTCACCTCCGGGTTCGAGTCGATCCATGTCGCGCTCTCCGGCAAGCTCTTCCGCAGCGCCTCGCGCCACTGGGACTACTCGCGGCGCGACGCCGAGCAGATCCACATCTACGGCGCGTCCGCTGCCTCGGCGCCCCACTCCACGCCCGGCCAGGCGGGATTCGTGTCGGAGACCTGGGAGACGCTCGACGAGAGCGCGAACGGCTTCCGCCTGCGGCGCAAGGGCGCCGGCGAGCGACTGAACCAGCTGCAGCTGGTCGCACTGAAGCCGCAAGGCGCGCGCAGCTTCATCCTGTGCGAGGTCCGCTGGCTGATGGTCGGCATCGATCGCGCGCTCACGGTCGGCGCCCAGGCGCTGCCCGGCCTCGCCTCGGCGATCGCCGTGCGCTCGGCGAGCCCGCCGACGCCGGAGCCGTACGTGCAGGCATTCCTGCTGCCGGGCTCGGCGTCCACGCCGGGCGCGCTGGTGCTGCCGTCGGGCTGGTATCAGCGCGGCCGCGAGCTCGAGATGCGCGCGGAGGAGCAGTCGCACCGCGTGCGCCTGACCGGGCTCATCCAGCACGGCTACGACTACGACCGGGTGAGCTTCTCCAGCGTCGGCTGAGGCTGCGCCGCCGTCGCGGGACGCACGCGCCGCGCCGGGAGCACGGCGGTGAAGCGGCTGCCGCGTCCCGGTTCGCTATCGATCTCGAGCCGCCCCTGGTGGCGCGTCAGCACGTGCTTCACGATGGCGAGCCCGAGGCCCGTGCCGCCGGTGTCGCGCGACCGGCTGGTGTCGGCGCGGTAGAAGCGCTCGGTCAGCCGCGGGAGGTGGTGCGCGGCGATGCCGATGCCGGTGTCGGCGACGCTGAACCTGCCTTCGCCGTCGTGCAGGTCCCAGGCGAGCTCGATGCTGCCGCCCGGCGGCGTGTAGCGAACGGCGTTCGTCACCAGGTTGCCGAACGCGCTCGCGAGCTCGCGCTCGTCGCCGACCACCTTCGCCGGCCGCCCCGTCACGAGCTCGACGCGGTGCCGGCCCGCCGAGAGCATGCGCGCTTCCTCGACGAGCGCCCTCAGCAGCCGCTCGACGTCGAACGCCGTCTCGTGCGCCGGCAGCGCGCTCGACTCGAGCGCAGAGAGCACGAGCAGGTCCTCGATCAAGCGAAGCATGCGGTCGGTCTGGCTGCGCATGAGCTCGAGCGCCTGCCGGCCGCGCGGCTCGTCGGGCCGCACGTTGCCCTCGGCGAAGGTCTCGAGAAAGCCGCTCACGACGGTGAGCGGCGTCTTGAGCTCGTGCGAGACGTTGGCGACGAAGTCGCGGCGCATCGTGTCGAGCCGCTCCGCCTGCGTGACGTCGCGCGCGAGCAGGAGCTTCTCGTCCTGGGCGTAGGGCACGACGCGGATCGACAGCACGAGCTCCTGCGGACCGGACATGCGCATGACGAGCAGCGCGTCGTCGCTGGCGCGCTTGACGTGCGCCGCGAAATCGGGGTGGCGGACGAGGTTCAGGATCGGCTGCCCGGCGTCCTTGCGCGCGTCGAGGCCGAGCAGCCGCTCGGCGGCCGCGTTGCACCAGGTGATGTGGTTTTCGGCGTCGAGCACCACGACGCCGTCGGGCATCGCCTGCGCCGCGCTGCGGAACCGCGTGAGCGCGCCGGTGAGCCGGTGCTGCTGCTGGAACGTCGCGTGCACGTGGCGGTACAACGCCGAGAAGACGTGCTCCCAGACGCCGCTGCCGATCGGCACCTTGGAGGGCGCCGGGTCGCGCAGCCACACGGCGAGCGCATGGACGTTGCGCATGTGGAAGACGAGCGTGATCGCGAGGCCGAGGACGACGGCGAGGAGCGCCCAGACGCGGCCGAAGAGAGGCCACACCAGCAGGCCCGCGGCCGCCGTGGTGCCGAGGATCTGCGCGGTGCGTGTCCAGACGAACTTCAGGCGGGGCCTCCGGGTGCGTCGCGGCGCGCGACGCGCGACGGATTATGCCGCGCCTCGGCCGAGGCGGCCCGGGCGGCTCAGGCGGCGGCGAGCGCCGACGCGGACAGCCGGTAGCCGCTGCCGCGCACGGTCTCGATCAGGCGGTCGTGGCCGGTCGGCTCGAGCGCCTTGCGCAGGCGGCGGATGTGCACGTCGACCGTGCGCTCCTCGACGAACACGTGGTCGCCCCACACCTGGTCGAGGAGCTGCGCGCGGCTGTGCACGCGCTCCGGATGCGTCATCAGGAAGCGCAGCATGCGGAACTCGGTGGGACCGAGCTCGAGGTTGCGTCCCTTCGCGACGACGCGGTGGGTCGCCGGATCGAGCCGCAGCCCGCCGATCTCGGTCGGTTCGTCGGAGAGCTGCGGCGCGCGCCGGCGCAGCACGGCGCGGATCCGCGCGAGCAGCTCGCGCGGCGAGAACGGCTTGGTGACGTAGTCGTCGGCGCCGGCCTCGAGCCCGGCGACCTTGTCGTGCTCCTCGCCGCGCGCGGTGAGGATGATGATCGGCACCTGCTTCGTGCGCTCGTCCTGGCGCATCCGGCGCGCGAACGCGAGGCCCGACTGGCCGGGCAGCATCCAGTCGAGCAGGATCAGATCGGGCAGCGCGTGGCGCACGAGATGCAACGCCTGCTCGGCGTCGCGCGCGCGCAGCACGTGGTGGCCGGCGTGCTCGAGGTTGACGGCCACGAGCTCCTGGATGGCGGGCTCGTCCTCGACGACCAGAATGTTGGCTGGCATGCCAAGTCCTTGACTCGGAATCCTTCGGGGCTATTCTATGGCCGTTTGATGACGCTTTTGTTACCGGGCGGACTGCGCGCGGGGCCGCGCGCGGTCGGCTATGATTGCCGGCCCGGCCCCGCCCGGATGCCGACCATGCCATCGATGGACAAGGACACGCCGATCCCGACCGAGATCAAGCTGCACCAGAAGTCGCGGGTCATGGAGATCCACTTCTCGGACGGCCGCGAGTTCCGGATGCCCTACGAGTTCCTGCGGGTCTATTCGCCCTCCGCCGAGGTGCGCGGGCACGGCCCGGGACAGGAGGTGCTGCAGGTCGGCAAGCGCGACGTCGACATCGTGTCGCTCGAGCCGGTCGGCTCCTACGCGGTGCAGCCGACCTTCTCCGACGGCCACGATACCGGCATCTACTCGTGGGACTATCTCTACGACCTCGGCGCGAACCAGGACGAGCTCTGGCACGAGTACCTGCGCCGCCTGGAAGCCGCCGGGGCGAGCCGCGAGGCGGGCGCGAACCCGGTGCCGGCCGGACCGCAACGCGGCCATCGGCACTGAACCCGGGCACCGGGCGAACGCGGAGCCGGCATGATCGACCTGTACTACGCGCCGACGGCAAACGGCTGGCGCGCCGCGCTCGCCCTCGAGCAGACCGGGCTCGCGTTCCGGCGGCACAAGCTCGACCTCGCCAAAGGCGACCAGAAGACGCCCGAGTTCACGGCGCTGAACCCGCTGCAATCGACCCCGGTGATCCGCGACGAGGACGGTCCCGGCGGCAGGCCGCTCGTGCTCACGCAGTCGGTCGCCATCCTGCTCTACGCCGCCGAGAAGGCCGGCAAGCTGATCCCGGCCGACGCGCTCGCGCGGGCGCGGACGCTCGAATGGCTCCTGTTCGCGGCGAGCGACGTCGCGATGACGAGCGGCACGCTCTTCCAGCTCACGCTCGTCAAGCCCGCACCGGGACCCGAGTGCGCCGCGCACTTCGAGCGGCGGCTGGCGCGGTTCTTCGCCGCGTGCGACACGCGGCTCGCCGGCCGCGACTACCTGGCGGACGAGCTCACCGTGGCCGATCTCGCGCTGTATCCGAACGCGGCCGCACGCCGCGCGATCATCGACAAGCACGGTCCGATGCCGCACCTCACGCGCTGGCTCGAGCGCATGGCCGCGCGGCCCGCGGTGGCGCGGGCGATGGCGGAGTAGCAGGCGACGCGCGGTGAGCGGAACCCACTTCGGCTACGAGCGCGTCCGCGAGGACGAGAAGGCCGGCCGCGTCGCCGGCGTCTTCGACTCGGTCGCGACCCGCTACGACCTCATGAACGACCTGATGTCGGGCGGCCTGCACCGCCTGTGGAAGGCGTTCGCGATCGGCAAGAGCGGCGTGCGCGCGGGCAGCCGCGTGCTCGACGTCGCCGGCGGCAGCGGCGACCTTGCGCGCGCGTTCGCCGAGCGCGCGGGCCCGGCGGGCGAGGTGTGGCTGACCGACATCAACCCCGCGATGCTCGCCGTCGGCCGCGACCGGCTGCTCGACGCCGGGGTGGTCGTCCCGGTCGCGCAGTGCGACGCCGAGCGCCTGCCCTTCCCGTCCGACCATTTCGACTGCGTGAGCGTCGCGTTCGGCCTGCGCAACATGACCCGCAAGGAGGCGGCGCTCGGCGAGATGCGCCGCGTGCTGCGGCCCGGCGGCCGGCTGCTCGTGCTGGAATTCTCGAAGGTATGGAAGCCGCTCGCCCCGGCCTACGACTGGTATTCTTTCAAGGTGTTGCCCTGGCTCGGCCAGAAGGTGGCGAGCGACGCGGCGGCCTACCGCTACCTGGCGGAGTCGATCCGGGTGCACCCGGACCAGGAAGCGCTGCGCGCCCTCATGGAACAAGTCGGCCTGGAAGACGTCGAATATTGGAACCTCGCCGCAGGTGTCGTGGCGCTGCACCGCGGCTTCAAGTACTGAACCGAGCGCCGGAACGGGTGGAGACACACGAATGAAAGGCTTTTTCGCGGCCGTTTTCGCCGCCGTGATGGTGATCGGACTGTTCCCGGTCGACGCCGAGGCGCGCCGGCTGGGCGGCGCCCGCAGCCTCGGCGCGCAGCGCCAGGCGCTGCCGCCCCAGAAGCCCACCGCGCCCGCGGCCACGCAGCAGCAGGCCCAGACGCCGGCCGCGGCCACCCCCGCCGCCGCCGCCCCCAAGGCCGGAGCGAGCCGCTGGCTCGCGCCGCTCGCGGGGCTCGCCGCCGGCCTGGGACTCGCCTACCTGTTCGGCGAGCAGCTCGGCACGATCCTGCTGGCGATCCTGCTCGGGCTGGCAGTCGTGCTCGTCATCGGGATGGTGATGCGCGCGCTCGGGCGCGGCCAGACGCCGAGCGCTCCGCGCGGCCTGCAGTACGCCGGCCTCGGCAACGAGACCGTCGCCGCGCCGCCGCCGTCGCAGCTGCCGGCCGGCGGGACGTCGTCCGAAGTTCCCGCGCACACCGGACCGCGCGTTCCGGCTGGGTTCGACGTGCCGGGGTTCCTCCGCCAGGCGAAGAAGAGCTTCATCGCGCTGCAGGCGGCAAACGACCGCGGCGACCTGGAGTCCATTCGGGACCTCGTCACCGACGAGCTGTTCGACGACCTCTCGCGCGACGTGGCCGCACGCCAGGGCGCGGGACAACAGACCGACGTCGTCACGCTCGACGCGCAGCTCCTCGAGGTGACGACCGAGGCCGGCGCCCACTGGGCGAGCATCCGGTTCACCGGGATGCTCCGCGAGGAGTCCGGCGGCGCGCCGACGCCGTTCGAGGAAGTGTGGAACCTGCAGAAGCCGGAGAAAGGCGGCAGCGGCTGGCTGCTCGCCGGCATCCAGCAGGTGAACTGACCGCGCTCGGTCGCCCGGTCGAAGGCCGCCCGCGGGCGGCCTTCTCTTTTTCCTCCCCGCCTTCCCAAGGCGGGGTGCCGGCGAAGCCGGCGCGGTGGTTCGCGCGAAGCGCCTCCCCTCCTTTCGAAGGAGGGGTGCCGCCGAAGGCGGCGGGGTGGTTGCGGCGGTTGCAATCATTCATTCGCGCGTCCGCACCACCCCTGCTGCTTCGCAGCCACCCCTCCTCGGAGAGGAGGGGACTGACATCCTCGGCCTATAATGACCTTTCTCCGAGCAAGCGAGAGGACGAGGACGCTATGGCGCACACCTACGAGGAGCTCAAGAAGAAGAAGGTCGCCGAGCTGCGCGAGATCGCGAAGGGGCTCGAGCACGAGGCGGTCAAGGGCTACACGCAGCTCAACAAGGACCACCTGCTCAAGGCCCTGTGCACGGCGCTCGGCATCGACATGCACGCGCATCACCACGCCGAGGGGATCGACAAGCAGAAGGTGAAGGGGAAGATCCAGGCGCTCAAGAAGAAGCGCGACGAGATCCTCGCCTCCGACGGCCGCGACGGGCTGCACGCGGTGCTGCGGGAGATCCACGGGCTCAAGCGCGCGCTGCGCCGCGCGACCGTGTGAGCGCCGTCCCGGGCCGCGCGGCAAGCGAGGGCCTGCCGGAATGAGGTTCTTCGAGTCGGTCGCCGACCTCGTCGGCCGCACGCCGCTCGTCCGGCTCAACCGCGTGGTCGACCCGGGGATGGCCACCGTCTACGCGAAGCTCGAGTACCTCAACCCGACCGGATCGGTGAAGGACCGCATCGCCGTGAACATCGTGCGGCGGGCGGAGGAGGCCGGCCTGCTGAGGCCTGGGGCGACGCTGGTCGAGAGCACCTCCGGCAACACCGGGCTCGGGCTCGCGATGATGGCCGGCGTGCGCGGCTACCGCTGCATCTGCACGATGCCGGACAAGATGAGCAAGGAGAAGATCGACATGCTCAAGGCGTTCGGCGCGGAGGTCGTGGTCACGCGCACCGACCTCCCGCACGATCATCCGGAGAGCTACGTCGAGGTCGCCAAGCGCATCGCGCGCGAGACGCCGGGCGGCTTCTACACCGACCAGTACGCGAACCCGACCAATCCCGAGGCGCACTACCTGACGACCGGGCCGGAGATCTGGGAGGACACCGGCGGCGCGATCGACTGCCTGGTCGGCGGCATCGGCACCGGCGGCACGATCTCCGGCGCGGCGAGGTACCTCAAGGAGAAAGCCGCGGCCGCCGGCCGCAGCATCCGCGTCGTCTGCCCCGATCCGGCCGGCAGCATCTACCACGACATGTTCTACAAGGGCGTCGCGCCGCAGCCCTCGATCTACCGCGTGGAGGGCATCGGCCACGACTTCATGGTGAGCACGCTCGACTTCTCGGTGATCGACGAGGTGATCGAGGTGTCCGACCGCGACTCGTTCCTGCTCGCGCGCCGGCTCACGCGCGAGGAGGGCATCTTCTCGGGCGGCTCGGCGGGCACCGCGCTCTACGGCGCGCTGAAGGCCGCGCGCGAGCTCGGGCCCGGCAGGACGGTGGTGGTCATCATCCCCGACTCGGGCGGGCGCTACCTGAGCAAGCTCTACGACGAGGCATGGATGAAGGACATGGGCTTTCTCGGCGCCGCCGACCGTCTCGGCACGGTGCGCGAGATCCTGCGCTTCAAGGGCGGGGCGGTCGAGTTCGCCGACGCGAACGAGACGATCGGCCACGTCGCCGGCCGCATGTCCGCGCTCGGCTTCTCCCAGATGCCGGTCCGCCCGGCGGACGCGGCGGCCGGGCTGCGCATGATCCACGAGCTCGACATCCTGCAGGGCCTGGTGAGCGCGCGCTGCTCCACCGAAGACCCGGTCACCTGCGTCGCGAAGCCGCTCGAGGGCCGCGTCGGCCTCGACGATCCGCTCACCCGGGTGCAAGCGGTGTTCGACGCGCACAACGTGGCGGTGGCGGTCGATCGCGACGAGGTCGTCGGGATCATCAGCAAGATCGACGTCGTGCAGTTCCTCGCCGCGCGCAGCAAGTGATCCGGCCGATGCTCGACCGTCCCGTGATCGCGCTGCTCGCCCGGCTGATCGACCGCGAGCAATGGGCGCGCGAGCGGCTCGCGCCGTTCGCCGGCCGCCGCGCGCGCTTCCGGCTCGCACCGCTGCCGGACCTGGTGATCGAGGTCCTGGATGACGGCCGCATCGGTCCGGGCGGCGCGGCTGCCGAGCCCGCGGTCACGCTGACCATCCCGCCGGGCGCGCTGCCGCTCGTGCTGGCGCGCGGCGAGGCCGCGCTCGGCACTGTGCAGATCGACGGCGACACCGATTTCGCGCGCGTGATCGAGTTCCTGTTCCGCAACCTGCGCTGGGACGCCGAGGAGGACCTGTCGCACGTCGTCGGCGACGCGGCGGCGCATCGCATCGGCAGCGCGGCGCGCGCGTTCGGCGCGTGGCACCGCGATGCGGCGACGCGTCTCGGCGAGAACGTCGCCGAGTACCTGAAGGAGGAGGCCGGGCTGCTCGTGCATCCGTACGAGCTCGAGCGCTTCGGCCGCGAGGTCGAGGAGGTGCGCGACGCCGTCGAGCGCCTCGAGCAGCGCATCGCGCGCCTCGCCGCCCGCGCGCCGGAAGGAGCGTAGACCGATGTCCGAGTCCGACCGCCCCCGCCGTCACGGCTTCGCGACGCGCGTGATCCACGCCGGCCAGCAGCCGGATCCGTCGACCGGCGCGATCATGACGCCGATCTACGCCAGCTCGACCTACGTGCAGGAAAGCCCGGGCCGCCACCGCGGCTTCGACTACGCGCGCACCCGCAACCCGACCCGCGACGCGCTCGAGGCGTGCGTGGCCGACCTCGAGAACGGCTTCGCCGGCTTCGCGTTCGCCTCCGGCATGGCCGCGATGGGCACCGTGCTCGAGCTCCTCGACTCGGGCTCGCACGTCGTCGCCATGCACGACCTCTACGGCGGCAGCTACCGCCTGTTCGAGAACGTGCGCCGGCGCTCGGCGGGGATCGACTTCAGCTTCGTCGACCTGTCCGATCCTGCGCGCCTGGAGCCGGCGCTGCGGCCGAGCACGCGCATGGTGTGGGTCGAGTCGCCGACCAACCCGCTCCTGAAGCTCGTCGACCTCGGCGCGATCGCCGGCATCGCGCGCCGCCGCGGATTGCTGACGGTGTGCGACAACACGTTCGCCTCGCCGTGGGTCCAGCGCCCGCTCGACCACGGCTTCGACATCGTGCTGCACTCGACCACCAAGTACATGAACGGCCACTCGGACGTGATCGGCGGCGTCGCGGTGATCCGCGAGGACCAGGCGCTGCGCGACCGCCTCGCGTACCTGCAGAACGCGATCGGCGGCGTGCCCGGGCCGTTCGACGCGTTCCTCACGCTGCGCGGCCTGAAGACGCTCGCGCTGCGCATGGAGCGGCACTGCGCGAACGCGCTGGCGGTGGCCGAGTTCCTCGAGGCCCATCCGAAGGTCGCGCGCGTGCACTACCCGGGGCTGGCGAGCCACCCGCAGAAGGCGCTCGCCGACCGGCAGATGCAGGGCCGCTACGGCGGCATGGTCACCGCGGTGCTGAAGGGCGGGCTCGACGCCTCGCGCCGCTTCCTCGAGCGCTGCCGGCTCTTCGCGCTCGCCGAGAGCCTGGGCGGCGTCGAGAGCCTGATCGAGCACCCGGCGATCATGACGCACGCGTCGCTGCCGGCGACGGTGCGCGCCGAGCTCGGCATCGACGACGGCCTCGTGCGCCTGTCGGTCGGCATCGAGGACGTCGACGACCTCCTCGCCGAGCTCGCCGACGCGCTCGGCTGAGGCGGGCGCGCGCTCCGCCCGCGATGACGCCCCGACCCGCCGCCGTCCCGCCGACCGCGCGCGAGACGAACGAAGCGCTCGCGCTCCTCGCCCTCACGGCAGTCGCGCTCATCGTCTCCGGCATCGGCCCGCGCGATCGCGGCACCTGGCTCCTCGAAGTCGCACCGGTCGTGATCGCCGCGCCGCTGCTCTACTTCACCTGGCGGCCCTTCCGGCTCACGCCGCTCGCCTACCGGCTGATCTTCCTGCACGGGCTCGTCCTGATGCTCGGCGGGCACTACACCTATGCCCACGTGCCGCTCGGCTTCTGGCTGCAGGAGCTCTTCGACCTCGCGCGCAATCCGTACGACCGCATCGGCCATCTCGCGCAGGGGTTCATCCCGGCGATCGTCGCGCGCGAGATCCTGCTGCGCGCGACGCCGCTCCGGCCGGGCAAGATGCTCTTCTTCCTCGTGCTGTGCGTGTGCCTGGCGATCAGCGCGTTCTACGAGATGATCGAGTGGTGGGCGGCCGTGCTCTTCGGCGAGGGCGCGCACGAGTTCCTCGGCACGCAGGGGGACGAGTGGGACACGCAGTGGGACATGTTCCTCGCGCTCGTCGGCGCGGCGGCCGCACAGCTCCTGCTCGCGCGCGTGCACGATCGGCAGCTCGGGCGGCTGCTCGAACGCGGAGGGTAGCAGGCTCCCGGCTCCGGCCGCGCCCGACAGCAAGAAGCCCGGCGCGAGGCCGGGCCTCCGGGCAGCAACGGGGCGCTACGCCGCGCGCTTGACGCGCCGCGCGAGGGCAAGCCCGGCAAGACCGAGGCCCAGCAGCGCCAGGCTGCCGGGCTCGGGGACCTGCGTCGCGCCGACGTCGTCGTAGATGCCGATCAGGCCGATGCCGGTGGTGGCGCCCGAGGTCTCGATGATCTGCGCGAACGGGCTCGTTCCGGTGGTGGAGACCGTATTGCCGTTGTTGGAGTAGAGCTGCGTGACGCCCGCGAGGAGCGGATGGCCGCCGACGACCGGGTCGACGCCGCAGCAGCCGTTGTAGGCGGGCGCGAGGTCGAGCCCGAATGCGTTCAGGAAGGGATCCCAGAGCGCGGCCTCGGTGACCGCATTGACGCCGTCGGCCGTGCCGGCGGCGACATAGACGCTGCCGCCACCGTTGACGTAGTTCTGCAGGGTCGTCGCGTAGCCTGCGGGCAGCGCAGGGGCGTTCTGCCCGGCCAGGAACACCGCGTCGTAGCCGCCGAGCCCCGCGTTCCAGACCGTCGGATCGGTCGTTGCGAGCACCGAGGCGCCGACCGGGCCGGTCAGATGGTTCAGGAAGCTGCTCTGCGTCAGGCCGAAATTGTCGGAGAAGATCAGGACGCTGAAGGCCCCGCCGTCGATGTTCATGAAGCCGGCGAGATTGCTGACGAACTGCTCGGCGTTGCCGGGCGTATTGGCGAACCCGGTGTTGGAGAGCGTCCACTCGTCGTGGTTGACCACGATCCGCCCCCCGTGCGCCGCGCCGGACAACACGGCGAGCGCCGCCGCCCAGGCGACCACAGCGCGTTTCGTCATCTGTCCCTCCCCGGCAAAGCGGAGCGCTCGATGGCTCCGAACCTCCAGCGCAGACGCAACTTGCATGCCGCTTCACATAACCTAATGATTTCATTTCGAATTTGTATCATTGCCGATATGTCGGGCTAGACCGACGTAAACCTGTCCGACACCTCCGGCGGGCGCGGCGTCCGCGGCGTGGGCGAAGCGCTGGCGAACGGCGTCGCGAGCAGTCCATCGTGCCGCTGGAGCCGATTCCGGGTAGATTCCGCGGCTCTCGTACGAAGAACCATGCTGCGGCTCCTCCGTCTCGCGAAGATCGCCTCGGTCGCCTACCGCTTCGGGCTGGACGAGTTCTTCGCGCCGATCGACGCGCCGATCGGCGTCGTCGCCCGGCTCTCCGGGCGCGTGTTCGCGTTCCGCAAGCTCGACGAGCCGCGCGCGGTGCGGCTGCGCCGCGCGCTCGAGACGCTGGGGCCCATCTTCGTGAAGTTCGGCCAGGTGCTCTCGACGCGACGCGATCTCCTGCCGCCCGACATCGCCGACGAGCTCGCCAAGCTCCAGGACCAGGTGCCGCCGTTTCCTTCCGACCAGGCGGTCGCCGAGATCGAGCGCGCGTTCAAGCGGAGGATCGACGCCGTGTTCGGCACGTTCGAGCCGGCGCCGGTCGCGAGCGCGTCGATCGCGCAGGTGCACCTCGCCACGCTGCCCGACGGGCGCGAGGTCGCGGTGAAGGTGCTGCGCCCGGGCATGTGGCCCGCGATCCGGCGCGACCTCGCGCTGATGGACACCGGCGCCTGGCTCGTCGAGCGCCTGTGGGGCGAGGGCCGGCGGCTGCGGCCGCGGGCGGTGGTGGCCGAGTTCGCGCGGCACCTGCACGAGGAGCTCGACCTCATGCGCGAGGCGGCGAGCGCGAGCCAGCTCCGGCGCAACTTCGCCGACTCGCCGCTGCTCTTCGTGCCGGAGGTGTACTGGGACTGGTGCGCGACGAACGTGATGACGATGGAGCGCATCCACGGCACGCCGATCGGGCGCGTCGACGCGCTGCGCGGCCAGGGCATCGACATCCCGCGCCTCGCGCGAAACGGCGTGGAGATCTTCTTCACCCAGGTGCTGCGCGACGGGTTCTTCCACGCCGACATGCACCCGGGCAACATCTTCGTGTCGCCGGAGGGGCGCTACATCGCCGTCGACTTCGGCATCATGGGCGCGCTCGGCGACGCCGACAAGCGCTTCGTCGCCGACGTCTTCCTCGGCTTCTTCCAGCGCGACTACCGGCGCGTCGCGCAGGCGCTCCTCGACAGCGGCTGGGCGCCCGAGACGACGCACCGCGCCGGCTTCGAGGGCGCGATCCGCGCGGTGTGCGAGCCCTTCTTCGACCGGCCGCTCGCCGAGATCTCGTTCGGGCGGGCGTTGCTGCGCCTGTTCGAGACCTCGCGGCGCTATCAGCTCGTGCTGCAGCCGCAGCTCGTCATGCTGCAGAAGACGCTGCTCAACATCGAGGGGCTCGGCCGACAGCTCGATCCGCAGCTCAACCTCTGGGAGACGGCGAAGCCGTTCCTCGAGCGCTGGATGGACGAGCAGATGGGCTTCGGCGCGCTGCGCCGCGGGCTCGAAGCCGAGGCGCCGCAGTGGGCGCACCTCGCGCCGCAGCTCCCGCGGCTGGTGCACGCCGCGCTCGCCGCGCGCGCGGAGGACCCGACCGCCCGCGCGCTGGCGCGGCTCGCGGACGAGGAGCGCCGCACCCGCCGGTGGCTCGCGGCCGGCGTGGCG
This sequence comes from Burkholderiales bacterium, assembly GCA_023383795.1. Lineage (GTDB taxonomy): Bacteria > Pseudomonadota > Gammaproteobacteria > Burkholderiales > SG8-39 > JAABRB01. The sequence goes on from JAHDYJ010000001.1 coordinate 152,811, forward strand.
CTGCTCGCCGCGCTGCTATTCGTCGAGGCTTGGCGCTGGCTCGGCTGACGCGGGTCAGTCGCCGCCGATCCGGCCACGCACGGCGGTGACGAAGTCGAGAAGGTCGCCGAGCCGGTGCTCCACGATGTCCCGGACGATGCGGAGGTCGACCGCTTCGTAGCCGTGGACCACCACGTTCCGGAAGCCGGCGATGTCGCGCATCGCAGCGGCGAGCCGATCGGGGAGCCAGCCGGCCCTGCGGAGCAGTTCGAAGAGCTGCCGGTTGGTCTCGGGCTCGCCGAGCCGGAGGTCGGAGACGACGTGCGACGCGACGTCGAGCGCCGCCTGCACCGCGACCTGCAGCGTGTGCACGACGAAGCGCTCTTCGCGCACGTCGCGGTCGAGCAGCTCGAGCCGCGCCAGCGTCCGCAGCTCCTGCACGCAGGTTTCGATGAACGCGAGCTTCTTCAGCACGAGATCGCGGTCAACCACCCGCCGGCCCTCCGTGCGCCCTGCGGTACTCGTCGAGGATCGGCTTCAGGTCGAAGTAGGCGTTGCGCGCGCGCACTTCGAACCGGATGCGCTCGAGCGGATGCGGGTCAAAGACGACGATCCCGTCCCTGAGCACGCGGTGGACCAGATCCACCGGCGCCCGGTTCAGCGGCACGAGATCCACCGGACGCCCGAGGTATTGCTCCAGCTCGCCGCCGAGCCGCAGCCCCGAGCCGGCGAGGGTCGGCGCCGGGTCGCGCTCGAGCAGCACGGCGACGTCGACGTCGCTCGCAGCGCGCGCGGTCCCGCGCGCCGCGCTGCCAAAGAGATAGGCGCAGATCACCCCCTCGGGATGGGCGTCGAAATACTCGCGCAGGCGCTCGGTCAGGGTCACGGCGGCCATGATTACCCAGCGTACCGCAACCGGGCGCGGATTGACAGCCGCCGGCCGGCGCTTGCGTGAGTGCGGCGGGGTCGATCCCGGTGCCGCTCGCCCTGGCCCGGCGCGTCCCCGGTCCTTCTCGGACCAACGGGGACCCCATGCGCCCAGCGCTGCCCGCGCAGCGTAGAAACGCCGGCGGGTGCGGATCACGGGACGGTTTACCGTAGAATCGCGGGCGCTCACGGCCGCCACCATGCTCGTCGCCTTCGTGCTCGTGTACCTCGCCGTCTCGGTCGGCATCGGCCTGTGGGCGGCGCGGCGCGTCAAGAACTCCAGGGACTACCTCGTCGCCGGCCGCAGCCTGCCGCTCTTCATGAGCGTCACGGTGGTGTTCGCGACCTGGTTCGGCGCCGAGACCGTGCTCGCGGTGTCGTCCACGTTCGTCAAGGAGGGCATGCGCGGCATCGTGGCCGATCCGTTCGGCTTCTCGATGTGCCTGCTGTTCGTGGGCCTGTTCTTCGCGCGCGCGTTCTACCGCATGGACCTCCTCACGATCGGCGACTTCTACCGCAAGCGCTACGGCAAGCCGGTCGAGCTCGCCACCAGCCTCGCGATCACCGTCTCGTATCTCGGCTGGACCTCCGCGCAGATGGCGGCGCTCGGCGTGGTCTTTCACACGGTCTCCGGCGGCGCCATCACGATGCCGGCCGGCATCGCGCTCGGCGCCGGCTGCGTGCTCGTCTACACGCTGTTCGGCGGCATGTGGTCGGTGGCGTTCACCGACCTCTTCCAGTCGGTGGTCATCGTCCTCGGCCTGACCTACCTCGCCTTCCTGGTGGCCGACATGGCGGGCGGCCCGGGGGCGGTCATCGCGCACGCGGCCACCTCGGAGAAGCTCGACTTCTGGCCGAAGCTCGAGGCGCGCGACATGCTCGCGTTCTTCGCCGCCTGGCTCACCGCGGCGGTCGGCTCGATCCCGCAGCAGGACATCTTCCAACGGGTGACCGCGGCGAAGGACGAGCAGACCGCGGTGCGCGGCTCGATCATCGGCGGCGCGCTCTACTTCTGCTTCGCGTTCGTGCCGATCTTTCTCGGCTACTCGGCGCTGCTGATCGATCCGCAGATGGTCGCGCCGCTGCTGGCGTCCGAAGGCACCGAGTTCCAGCTGATCCTGCCCACCCTGATCCTCGAGCGCACGCCGCTCTTCGCGCAAGTGCTCTTCTTCGGCGCGCTGCTCTCGGCGATCCTGTCGACCGCGAGCGGCGCGCTGCTTGCGCCGACCGCGCTGTTCACCGAGAACGTCCTGCGGACGCTGCAGCCGAACATGGGCGACCGCCAGTTCCTGTTCACGCTGCGCCTGGTGCTGGTGATCTTCACGCTCGCGGTGATGCTGTTCGCGCTCGAGAGCGAGGCCACGATCTACCAGATGGTGCAGAACACCTACAAGGTGACGCTGGTGTCCTGCCTGGTGCCGCTCGCCGCGGGCATCTACTGGAAGCGTGCCACCGCGCAGGGCGCGCTGCTCTCGTTCGCGCTCGGGCTTGTCACCTGGACCGGCATGGAGCTCTTCGCCGCCGACTCGATGTGGCCGGCGCAGCTCGTGGGCTTCGCGTTCGCGCTCGCCGGCATGTGGCTCGGCTCGATCGCGAGCCCGCGGCCGCAGCACCCGCACCGCGCACCGCATCTTTCTCCCCATCATCCGCCGCCGCGCGCCCGGTAGCGCCCCCTGCGGCGGGCGCCGGGAGCGTATATCCTTCGCCGCTCGCACCCCTTCGAGGAGACCCCCATGATCCGATTCGTCGCAGCCCTGCTCGTGCTGGCTGCACCGGCGCTCGTCCAGGCCCAGGCCGCCGACACACTGAAGAAGATCCGCGACTCGAAGACCCTCGCCATCGCCTACCGGACCGACGCGCTGCCGTTCTCGCACCAGGACGCGAGCAAGCAGCCGGCGGGCTACAGCGTGGACCTGTGCAAGCGGATCGCGGCGAGCCTCGAGCAGCAGCTCAACACCAAGCTGCAGGTCAAGTGGGTGCCGGCGACCTCGCAGAACCGGATGGAGCTCGTGCGCAAGGGCGAGGCGCACATGGAGTGCGGCTCGACCACGGCGACGCTGTCGCGGATGGAGACCGTCGATTTCTCGAGCCCGGTGTTCGTCGACTCGACCGGCCTGCTCGTGCGGAAGAGCGCGGGCGCGAAGTCGCTCGCGGGCCTCGCCGGCAAGAAGATCGCCGTCGTCAGCGGCACCACCAACCAGAAGGCGCTCGACCGCGAGGTCAAGCGACAGCTGGTGAGCGCGACGGTCGTGCCGGTGAAGAATCGCGACGAGGGGATCGCCACCCTCGAGGCGGGCACGGTCGACGCCTTCGCGGGCGACAAGATCCTGCTCCTCGGGCTCGCGGGCAAGGTGAAGGACCCGTCGCTCTACGAGCTCCTGTCCGACGATCTCGCGCTGGAGCCGTACGCCATCGTGCTGCCGCGCAACGACTCCTCGTTCCGGCTCGCGGTGAACCGCGCGCTCGCGCAGATCTACCAGAGCCCGGCGATCGAGGAGATCTTCCGGCGCGCCTTCGGTCCGGACGCCAAGCCCTCGCCGGGGCTGCTCGTGATGTACGGCCTGGGGGCGTACCCCGAGTAGGCAGCGCGCGCGGCGCGCGCCGCGAATAGCATACGGTGGTGGCGCGCATGAACCGGTCGCTGCGACGCCTTGCCGCCGCGGCGGGCGCCCTCCTCCTGCTCGCGGCGCTCGGCGCCGCGCTGCTCGCCGCGATCGAGGTGAGGATTCCGTTCGAGCCGTGGCGCGCGGGGATCTCCGCGGCGCTCGCCGATGCGCTCGGCTGCCGCGTCGCGATCGACGGGCGGTTCGCGCTGCTCACCGGTCCGCGTCCCGGCGTCGACGCCGCGAGCGTCCGGGTGGATCAATGCGGTGCCGCGCCCGGCGCGCACGCGGCGCTCGAAGGCGTGACCGTCCGCGCGCGGTTGTGGCCGCTCCTGCGCAGCGAGGTGCGCGGCATCGTTGCCACGGTCCAGCGCGCCGACGTCGCCACGCCGACGCAGTTCCGCGCGCGCCCGGCCGCGCGGCGCGAGCCACGCAACGGGCGCGTCATCGACGTCGAGCGGGTCCGGACGGGCCAGGTCAATGCCACGTTGAACCGCGAAGACGGTGGGCCGCTTCGCATCGCGATCGACGCGCTCGAGGCGAGCGCGCCAGCGGGTGCGCCGACGATCGTCAACGCCCATGGGACGTTCCGCACGGAACCGTGGCGGATCGCGGCGACCGCGCCCCCGATCGGCGGACTGCTCGACGGCGGCGCCGAGACCCGCGTCCAGGCAACGGCGTGGTACGCCGGCGCCGAGCTCGAAGCGCGCGGCGCGGTGCGGCGCAATCCGCTCGCCGTCGACGCGGACGTCTCGTCGCGTACTCCGGCGGCCGAGCGCCTCGTGAGGGCGCTGGGCCGACCGGCCGGACAAATCGGCGCGCTCGCAGTGCGCGGCCGGGCCGCCTGGTCGAGGCAGCGCGTGGAGCTCACCGGGATCGACCTCGAATCCGAAGCGATCGCCCTGAAGGGTTCGGCGAGCATCGACTGGGCCAGCGAGCGGCCCGCGCTCGGCGCGGACGCGCAGGTGTCGAAGCTCGACGCCGCCGCCCTCGCACGCTGGCAAACCGCACCCGACGATGCGCCGCGCCCGCTGGCGGCGACGATCGAGCGCGTCGCCGCGGCGCTCAACCGCGCCGACGCCGAACTCACGCTCGCGATCGACACGGTCACGAACGGGCCGGTCGCGGCGCAGAAGCTCGTGCTCGACGTGCGGCTCTCCGGCGGGCGGCTGGTCGCGACCGGCACCGGCACGTTCGATTCCGCTCCGGGGGAGCTGCGCCTGGAGGCCGATACGCGCGGTCCGCTGTCAGTGGACGCGCAGGCGACGGTGAAGCGTCTGCCGCGCGAGACGCTCGGCCGCGCGGCGAGCGTGGCGGCGCTCGATCCGCGCGTCGGCGCGCTTACCGCCACGCTGCGCGCGCGAGGCCCGGACGCCGCGCACCTGATGCGCAGCGCCGAGACGCGGTTCCTCGCGAGCGATCTGCGGCTGGCGCTGCCGATCGCCGGCGAGCGGATCGAGGCGCGGCTGCGCACTGCCGAGCTCGACGCGCGTGCGGCGCGCTCGCTGCGCGCGAAGGCCACCGGAATGCTCGGCGACCAGCCGGTCACGCTCGAGATCTCCGGCGCCAGCGCGGCGGCGCTTGCCGAGGACAAGCCGTGGCCGCTCCAGGCGCGCGTGCAACTCGCAGACGCTCGACTCGATGCGCGCGGCGAGATCGTGACGGAGTCGGGTCGGCGGCACACGCGTCTCGCGGTGGACTTCGCAACCGCCCGGCTCGACCGATTGACGGCACTCTTTCCGCGCGCGCCGTTGCCCGAGTTGCGCGCCGCGCTGCGCGGCAGCGCCGGTTTCGGCGACGGAGCGTGGCACGTAGAGGCCGACACGCTCACGGTCGGAGCCTCCCGCGGCAGCGGCGCGGTCCGAAGCACGCGCACGGCAAAGGCAGGCCTCGCTCCGCTCCGGATCGCGGTCTCGCTCGCCAGCCTCGACGCAGACGAGCTCATCAGAAGCCTGCGGGCGCGAGCCGCGCCGGAGCGCACCGATGCGCGCGGGCGACCGCCGGCCGATCTCGACCTCGCGCTCGACGCCCGGCGCACGACAGCGCGCGGGACGGTGCTCGACGCGCTGTCATTCAGCGCCGCCATGCGCGGCGGACGCATCACCGCCGCGCCGTTCGCTTTTGGCGCGAGCGGAGCGAAGGTCGAGGGCACGCTCGACGCCGACTTCTCGGGCGACATGCCGCGCTACGGACTGAAGGCCACGGCGAGCGCCCTCGACGTCGCCCGGATCGTGACGCACGTCGCGGAGCGGAGGATCGCGCTGCGGGTCGGCCGTCTCACGGTGGAGGGCGAGACGCGCGGGAGGAGCGCGAAGGCGCTGCTCGAGAGCGCCGCGTTCGCGGCCGATGTCGCGGACGCCGCGCTCGCACTACCCGACGACAGCGTGATCGGCGCCGGGGCGCGCATCGCATTCGCCGGACGCGTCGCGACCCGCGCGGGCGCCGCGCTGAGCGTCGACATCAAGGGCGATGCGCAGGGCACGCCGCTCACGCTCGCCGGACACCTCGCGCCGCTTGCGCACCTGCTCGCCGACTCCGACAGCCAGCCGGTCGACCTCGCGCTCGCCCTCGGCGACACGCGGTTCGAGGCCGCGGGCACGGCGTCGGCGCGAGGCGGCTCCGAGCACTTCGAGGGCCGCGCGCGCCTCGCCGGACCGTCGGTCGCCACGCTCGAGCGCGTGATCAACGCGAACCTGCCGGACCTGCCGGCCTATGCCGCCTCGGCGTCGGTGAAGACGGACGCCGCCCGAGTCGAACTGGACGATTTCACGCTGAGGCTGGGCGAGAGCACGCTCGCCGGGCGGCTCGCCTGGCGTCAAGCGGACGGGCGTGGCCGTCTCGAGGGCCGGCTGAGCGGGAAGCGCGTGCGGCTCGAGGACCTCGCCGCCGAGCGCTCGCCCGCTGCACCCGCGGGTTCCGAGCCAGAGGCGGCGCTAGCGCTCGACGTGAAGACGCTCGAGCGCGACGCCGCGCGGCTCGCCCGGTTCGTGCGCGCGTTCGACGCGGACGTCGCGGTGGCGCTCGAGGACGTCACCTCGGCAGGCGCGGCGGTCGGCCGGGCCTCTGCAGTGCTGCGCATGGACGGCGGCCGGCTCGTGCTATCGCCGTTCGCGCTCGAGCTCGCGGCGGGCGGTGGTACGGTGCGCGCCGAGCTCGCGATGGATGCGCGCGGCGCGGCGCCGCACTACGACGTCCACGTCGATGCCGAGCGCCTCGAGTACGGCCCGTTCGCGCGCGCGGCCGATCCGAAGAGCGCCAACGCCGGGACGCTCGACCTGAGCATGCGCCTGACCTCCCGCGGGACCCCGACCGAGCTGATGCGGCGCGCGAGCGGCGCGGTCGACCTGCTGGTCGTGCCGCGAGGCCGGGTGAGCGCGAGCCTCTTCGACCTGTGGAGCGCTGGCCTCTTGCAGAGCATCTGGACCCGCCTCGACCCGGGCGCCGAATCGCGCTTGAACTGCGCGGTCAGCAGCTTCGACCTCACCGAGGGCGTCCTGAAAAGCCGCCTGGTGCTGCTCGACACCACGCGCGTGCGGGTGGTCGGCGAGCTCGAGGCCGACTTCGGCACCCGCAAGCTCGGCGGACGTCTCGCGCCGCGCGCGAAGCAGCCCGAGCTCTTCAATCCGGCGCCGTCGGTGCGGGTCGGCGGCACGTTCGAGCGGCCGACGGTCCTGCCCTCGCCCGAGGCGCTGGTGATCGGCGCGCTGCGCTTGTACGGCTTCGCCTACGCGTACGCGCTCGACTGGCTCACCACCAAGAACCTGCCGGCGGACGGTACGCCCGACTGCGAGGAGGCGTACCGGCGCGTGCGGCGCTGACCGCGCCCGCGCTTCCGATCAGGGCGATGCGGGCGGGACGCGGAACGCCGACGGCGCGCGCCCGGTCCAGCGCTTGAACGCCCGCGAGAAGTTGGAGAGCTCCGAGAAGCCGAGCAAGTACGCGACCTCGTTCACGCTGCGGCTCGAATCGCGGAGGTAGTCGAGCGCGAGCTCGCGACGGGTGGCCTCGAGCAGGCCCTTGAACGTCAGCCCGTGCCCGTCCAACCGGCGCTGCAGCGTGCGCGTGCTCATGTTGAGCGCCTGGGCGATGCGCGTCTGCGTCGCCGAGCCGGCGGCGAGCTCCTGCACGATCGCGCGACGCGCGGCGGCGACCACGTCGTGCCGGTCGAGGCGCGCGAGGTAGTCCTGGATGACGCGCTCGTTCGCCAGCGCGAGCTCCGCGTTCCCGGTCGGGAGCCTCCGCTCGAGCTCGGCCCGGTCGAAGATCATGGCGTACTCCGGCGCGCCGAACTCGACCGGGGCGCGGAAGAAGGCCTCGAACCGGTCCGCGCGTTCCGGCCGCTCGCGCATGTTGCGCACCGCGAGCGGCCGGAAATCCTCGCCGGCGATCGCGCGGCACCGGCTCACCACGGCCGCCTGGAAGCCGTCGTACGCGTACTCCGGCATGTGCGGGCGCCCGTCCGGCAGTTCGATGACAAGGCGCAGCCGGCCGGGCTCCTCGAGCAGGGCGATCCGCTCCACGTCCGTGACCACGCGGAAGTAGCGCTGCAGCCGGCGGAGGGCGTCCATCACCGAACCGCTGGCGAGCCAGGCGAAGCCGAGCGCGTGAGTGGTCGTCGGATGCAGGCGCTGCCCGACCTCGAGCCCGATCAACTCGTCGCCCGTCGTCTCGTGCGCGATGCGCCAGAGGCCGATCATCGCCGCGTCGGGGACGCGCGTGTTCGGATCGGCGAGCACGGCCGGATCGATTCCGGCCCGGCGCACGAGCGCATCGGCGTCGAGGCCGCGCGCGGCGAGGATGCCGTGCAGCAACAAGGCCATCGGCCCGAGCCGCGTCGCTTTCATTCGCTTCGCCTTGGCGCTCCGAAACAACCGGTTGGCGCACGCCGATAACGGCGTTTCGCCCTCGAGTCCCTATCTTCCCCGGCCGGCCCCGACCGAGGACGACCATGGATAGCGTAGCCGTTCCGCCGCAGTTCGCCCAGCGCACGGTTCGCGGGACCGCGCGGTGCGAAGGGATCGGGGTACATACCGGCCGCTGGGTCAGCATGACGATCCGGGCGGGCCGGCCGGACACCGGGATCCAGTTCGTCCGCAGCGACCTGCCGCCGGGGCTCGGCATCATTCCGGCGCGGATCGAGCTGCTCGCAGGCGTCGACCGCCGCCTCGTGCTCGCCAACGTCCACGGCCACACCGTGCAGAGCGTCGAGCACCTGCTCGCGGCGCTGGTCGCCTGCGGCGTCGACAACGCCACCGTCGAGCTCGACGGGCCGGAAGTGCCCACCCTGGACGGCAGCGCCCGGGAGTTCGTGCAGATGATCCTGCGCGCGGGCCGCGCGCATCAGCGGCGCGTGCGCAGATTCGTCGTCATCGAGCGGATGATCGCGGTGCGCCGGGGCGACCGGCGCGCGGCTCTCCTGCCGAGCGATGTACCGCGGGCAACGCTCTCGATCGAGTACGCCGAGCGCGGCATCGACTTCCAGTGCATCTCGACCGCGCTCGACGAGGAAACCCTGCAGCGGGACATCGGCGACGCACGCTGCTTCGGGTTCCTGGACGAGGCCGGCGAGTTGCGCGAGCGCGGGCTGGCGCTCGGCGCCTCGCTGCTGAACACGGTCGTGCTCGACGAAGGCCGGGCGGCGAACCCGGAGGGGCTGCGCAGTCCCGACGAGCTCATCCGGCACAAGGTGCTCGACTGCGTGGGCGGACTCGCGCTCGCCGGGGCGCCGATCATCGGCCACGTCGCCGCGCACAAGCCGGGGCACGCCCTGATGACCGACCTGGTGAAAGCGCTCCAGACGCACCCGGCCGCGTGGTCATTCGTGCGCGCAGGTGCCGCGCCTCTCGGCGGACGGAACCGGTTGCGACCGCCCGGTTGACGGCGTCAGGGAGGAGCACGCGCGCCGTACGGCCGCATGCTTCAATAGCGCCAGGCAACCGTACTGCGGAGGGGCCGATGAACGCGCAAGCTCTCCCGGCGGACCGCCTCGAGGCGATTCGCATCGACATCACGAAGCTCGCCGTGGACGCGATCGTGAACGCGGCCAACACCACGCTGCTCGGCGGCGGCGGCGTGGACGGCGCGATCCACCGCGCCGCAGGGCCGGAGCTCCTCGCCGAGTGCCGGACGCTCGGCGGCTGCGCGACCGGAGACGCGAGGATCACCAAGGGCTACAAGCTGCCGGCGAAGCACGTCATCCACACGGTCGGGCCGGTGTGGCACGGTGGAAAGAAGGGCGAGCCGGAGCTCCTCGCCTCCTGCTACAGCAAGAGCCTGGCGCTCGCGGCGAAGCACGGCTTGAGGACGATCGCCTTCCCCGCGATAAGCTGCGGCGTGTACGGCTATCCGATGGAGCAGGCTGCCGCGATCGCGGTCCGCGAATGCCGGGAGTTCCTCGAGGCGCATCCGGATTTCGAACGCATCACGTTCGCGCTGTTCGACGAGGCGGCCCTCGACACCTACCGGCCGCTGCTCGCGCGCGGCTGAGGCGCACGAGGCCGGCGCCGCACGGGCGTTGTGCGACAATCGGCCGCGCAATGCGGCCCGACGCGCGCCCATCGCACCTGGCGCGGTACTTCTTCGTCGCGTACACGGTGCTCGTCGTCCTCGCGAGCCTGACGCCGTTCTCAGGCTGGCGCCACGACGGCACCGGCGCGTTCGCGTTCCTGGCCGCGCCGCTGCCGCCCTACATCACCGGCTTCGACCTCGCCGCCAACGTGGTGGCCTACGGTCCGGTCGGTTTTCTGGGCGCCCTCGCCGTGATGCCGCGGCTGCGCGGCCCCGGGGCCTGGCTCGCCGCGACGCTCTTCGGCAGCGGGCTCTCGCTCGCGATGGAGTCGCTGCAGTTCTACCTGCCCGACCGCATCGAGTCGAACGTCGATCTCGCGGCGAACGCGCTCGGCGCGGCGCTCGGCGCGCTCGCCGGGCTAGGGACCGCGCGCTGGCTCGCACGCCACGGCGGGCTCTACGCGCTGCGCGACGAGCTGTTCCACGCCGGCCGCCAGACGGACCTCGGCCTAGTGATGCTCGGCCTGTGGCTCTTCACGCAGCTCAACCCGGAGACGCTGCTGTTCGGCAACGGCGATCTGCGCGATCTGTTCGAGTCGCTGCCCTCGACGCTGCACCCGGCCGAGCTCTTCGTGCGCATCGAGGGCGCCGTCGCCGCCGCGAATCTGGTCGCCGTGGCGCTGCTCGCCGCGGCGCTGGTGCGCAGCCGCGCGCGGCGCGCGGCCGTGCTGATCGGCGTGCTCGCGGCGGCGCTGGTGGTCCGCTCGGCGGCGTTCGCGGTGCTGTTCCGGCCGTCCGACATGTTCGCGTGGTTCACGCCCGGCGCGGCCTACGGCCTGGCGATCGGCGCCGCGCTTGCGCTTCCGGGCACGCTCCTCTCGCGCCGCGCCGCGATCGCGCTCGCCGGCGTGCTGCTGATGGCCGCGACCGTGCTCGTGAACGTCGCGCCCGAGAATCCCTACTTGGCGCACTCGCTGCAGGTCTGGCGGCAGGGGCACTTCCTGAACTTCAACGGCCTTACCCGCCTCGTATCGACGCTGTGGCCGTTCGCCGCGCTCGTGTACCTGCTGCTCGCCAGCGGGCGCCGCGAGGGTGCGGCACAGGCCGGAGCCGGACGGGGGTGATCCGCCGCCCGGGTGCGCACCAGTGCGCGCTCGGCCGCATCCCGCGGTTGGTCCCGGGCGCCGGCTTGGCCAGAATGGAAACGTGAAGCTCCGGTCCGGGTGTCTCCGCTCGACGACGGCGCAGCGCGGTCGGGTCTGGGTGCGCCTGCTCATCGGCGCTGCGGCGGCGCTCCTGGTGCTGGTCGTCGGCGCGTTCATCGCCGTCTCGCTCGTCGACTGGGACAGGCACCTCGCGACGCTCGCGGCGAAGGTCAAGGAGGAGACCGGACGCGAGCTGCGCGTCGCCGGGCCTGTCGAGGTCGGGCTGCTCCCGCCGCGCGTGATCGCCGACGGCGTGAGCTTCGGCAACGCCGCGTGGGGATCGCGGCCGGAGATGGTGAAGGCGCAACGCGCGGAGGCAAGCCTCGCGCTCCTGCCCCTCCTCGCCGGGCGCTTCACGCTGCGCATCGATCTCGTCACGCCCGACGTCCTGCTCGAGCGCAATGCCGCAGGCGAGGGCAACTGGGAGCTCGCGCGGCGGCCGCCGCGCGCGGCCGACGTCCCGCGGACCGACGGTTCCGCGCCGCCGGTGGATCTCGACCGGGTGCGCATCACCAAGGCCACGATCGCCTATCGCAGCGGCCGCACCGGCAAGACACGCCGGCTGCTGGTCGATCAGGGCCTGGTGCGGCCGAAGGGACTGTCCGGGCGCGAGATCACGCTCAAGGCGGCGCTCGACGGCGTGCCGGTCGAGCTCGTGGCGCTCACCGATCGGCCGCCGATCGAGGTGCTGGCGCGCCGCGAGACGCTCGGCGTGAAGCTCGAGGCGAAGACCGCCGGCGCGCGCGTCGCGGCGGACGGGCGGATCGGCTTTCCGGCGAGCGGCGCGGCGCTCGACATGATGGTCTCCGCCGACGTGAGCGACGCCGCGTCGATCGCAAGGATCGCCGGCGTGACGCTGCCGGCGCTGCCGCCGCTCACGCTGACCGGGCGTCTGTCGGCAGCGAAGAAGGTGTATCAGGCGGAGGCCCTGGAGCTCGCGCTCGGCAGGAGCAGCGCCTCGGGCCGGCTCGCCGTCGACCTCAACGGCGCGCGCGCAAAGCTCACCGGCGAGCTCGCGGCGCGGACCATCGACGTGACCGAGCTCCGCGGCAGGCGCGGCTCGAAGGCGGCGGACGCCGGCGCGGGCGGCGACGACGCACGCGTGTTCTCGCGCACGCCGCTGCCGCTCGCGGCACTCAACGCACTCGACGCCGACGTCGGCGTGCGCGTCGCGCGGCTGGTGGTCACGCCGGAGCTGCTGCTGGAAGACGCCCAAGGACGCCTCGCGCTCGAGCGCGGGCGCCTGGCGCTGAGGCCGCTCGCGATGCGGATCGGCGGCGGCGACGCGAAGCTCGTCGGCACATTCGACGTGTCGAGCGGCAAGAGCGCGACGCTCGATGCGACGCTCACGGGCAGCGGCATCGAGCTCGGCAAGATGATGGCCGCGCTCGGGCGCAGCGACGACGTCGCGGGCGGCCGGACCGAGCTCGCGGCGAGCCTGCGCGGGAGCGGCGGCTCGATGGCCGCGCTTGCCGGCGATCTCGACGGCCACGCGAAGATCGTCGTCCGCTCGGCGCGTGTAAAGGGCGGCGCACTCGACCGGCTCGGTGGCGACGTCTTCGTGCAGCTCGCCAACGCGGTGAACCCGGCGCGCCAGACCGACCCCTACACCGAAATCCAGTGTGCGGTGGTGAACGTGCCGGTCCGCGACGGCGTCGTCGTCGTCGACCGCACGGTCGCCGTCGAGACGCCGAAGGTCGGTGTGGCGATGGCGGGCACCGTGAACCTCGGCACCGAGCGGCTCGACCTCAGCGTGCGGCCGCAGGCGAAGCAGGGCGTCGGCGTGGGCCTCGGCAGCCTCGCGAACCTGGCGAAGCTCGAGGGCACGCTGAAGCAGCCGAAGGTGGGCATCGACATGAAGGGCGCGGCCGGCACGGCGGCGCAGGTGGGCATCGGCGTCATGACCGGCGGCCTGTCGATTCTCGCGAAAGGCCTCTTCGACAAGGCGACCATGGATGCGCCGTGCGAGACGGCGCTACGCGGCGGCGCATCCGCCGCCGCGGCGGGCGACCGGCCCGCACCAAAGGCCGACGCGCCTTCCTCCGGCGGCGGGATCGGCGGGTTCTTCGAGCGGCTGTTCAAGTAGGCGCCGCTCTGGCGCGCATCACGTGTGGCGGCCGAGCCGGTCGCCGTATTTCTCGCGCAGCCGCGCGACGATCTCCAGCACGATCCGGTTCGCCTCCTCGGGACCCAGCTCGTCGAGCGTCCGGTTCCGCAACTCGTAGTGCATGCCGATCACGCCGCGCAGCTTCTTGAACGCGAGCTCGTTCCGCGATCGGCAGACCGAGATGTCGTTACGGATGATCCGCTCGATCACGCCGGGCTCGAGCACGTTCACGTCGCAGATCGTCGCGAGCCGCGCGATCTCCGCGTCAACGTTCTCGAGCTGCTTGGACCAGCCGCCCTGGGTAGAGCTCTTGCCATCGGTCATGAGTCTTGCCTCCTGTCGGTCGGGCGTATCAGGCCATGATGCTGACGCCACCGTCGACGTAGAGCGTGTCGCCGGTCATGCGGCGCGCGAAGGGCGTCGCCAGGTACGCGCAGGCGAAGCCGACGTCCATGATGTCGACCAGCTCGCCGACGGGTGCTTTCCCGACCGCCTCGTTCAGCATCAGGTCGAAATCCTTCAGTCCCGACGCCGCCCGGGTCTTGAGCGGCCCGGGCGAGATCGGATGCACCCTGATCTTGCGCGGCCCGAGCTCGAAGGCGAGGTAACGGCAGGCGGCCTCGAGCGCGGCCTTCACCGGCCCCATCACGTTGTAGTTGGGAACCACGCGGTTCGCGCCGAGGTAGCTCATCGCGAACATGGAGCCGCCGTCGGTCATCAGCGGCGCGGCGAGCTTCGCCATGCGCACGAACGAGTGGCAGGAGATGTCCATCGCCTTGGCGAAGCCCTCCGCCGTGCAGCTGAGCAGCCCGCCCTGCAGGTCGTCCTTGGGCGCCCACGCGATCGAGTGAACGAGGATGTCGAGCCGGCCCCAGTCTCCGGCGATCCGCTCGAACACCGCCTCGAGCTCGCCCGGCTGCGCGACGTCGAGCGGCATGAAGATCGGCGCCTCGAGCGCCTCGGCGAGCGGCGCGACGTGCTGCTTCGCCTTCTCGTTGAGATAGGTGATCGCGAGGTCGGCACCGAGCTCGCGGAACGCGGCGGCGCAACCGTAGGCGATCGAGTGCTCGTTCGCGATGCCGACGACGAGCGCTTTCTGCCCCTTGAGCACGGGACGGGGGATTTCCAGGGTCATTGTGCGGGCCTCGCTGGTGTGCAGGTGCTGGGGAGCGACCGTGCGCCCGGACGCTACTGGGCGGTCCAGCCGCCGTCGACCGGCAGCGCGATGCCGCGGATCTGCGCGGCGCTGTCCGAGCAGAGGTAGACCGCGGCGGCGGCGATCTGCTCGATCGTGGCGAAATCCTGCGACGGCTGCTTCTCGGCGGGGAAGCGGCGGCGGGCGGCGTCCGGGGCGAGCCCCTCGCGCGCGGCGAGTGCGTCGATCTGCGCCTGGATGAGCGGCGTGAGCACCCACCCGGGACAGATGGCGTTGCAGGTGACCCCGGTCTTCGCCGTCTCGAGGGCGACCACCTTCGTGAGCCCGACGAGGCCGTGCTTGGCGGCGACATACGCGGACTTGTCTACCGAAGCCACCAGCCCGTGCACCGAGGCGATGTTGACGATGCGCCCCCAGTTCCGCTCGAGCATCCGCGGCAGCGCGGCACGGATGCCGTGGAACGCCGCCGACAGGTTGATAGCGATGATCGCGTCCCAGCGCTCCGGCGGGAACTCGTGCACCGGCGCAACGTGCTGGATGCCGGCGTTGTTGACGAGAATGTCGACGCGGCCGAGCTCACGCGTCGCCTGCTCGACCATGCGCTCGATCTCTGCCGGCCTGGTCAGGTCGGCCGCGCCGTAGACGACGCGCACACCGTGCTCGGCTGCGAGCGACGCGCGGAGCTTCTCGATCTCTGCGGCATCGCCGAAGCCGTTCAGGAGGACGTCGGCGCCCTGCGCCGCGAGTGCCCGGGCGATGCCGAGTCCGATCCCGCTCGTCGAGCCGGTGACGATGGCGCTCCTGCCCTTCAACATCGTGCCTCCTGGCGTTGGGCTCACGCGGAGCCGAGCACGCGCTGGGTGTGGCGCGCAATCATAAGCTCTTCGTTGGTGGGAAGCGACCACGCCGCGATCCGGCTCGCCGCGGTACTGATGCGCGGGCCACGATCCGCGTTGGCGGCCGGATCGAGCTCCACGCCGAGCCACGCCGCGTCGCGGCACACCCGCTCGCGGATCGCCGCGGAGTTCTCGCCGATGCCGGCAGTGAACACGATCGCGTCCAGCCCGCCGAGCGCGGCGGCGAGCGAGCCGAGCTCGCGACGGATGCGGTAGCAGTAGAGATCGACCGCGGTCTTCGCGCGGGAATCGTCGCTCGCGAGGAGCGTGCGCATGTCGCTCGAGATGCCCGAGACGCCGAGCAGGCCGGACTGGTTGTAGATCAGCTTCTCGATCGCGCGCGCGTCCATGCCGCGCTGGTCCATCAGGTAAAGGATGACGCCGGGGTCGAGCGCGCCCGTGCGCGTGCCCATCGGCAGGCCGTCGACCGCCGTGAACCCCATCGTGCTCGCGACGCTCCTGCCCGCCTCGAGCGCGCACATGCTCGCGCCGTTGCCGAGGTGCAGCACGACGGTCTTCCCGCGCGCGGCCTGCGCATCGTGCTGCGGCAGCACCGACGCGATGTACTCGTAGGAGAGGCCGTGGAAGCCGTAGCGGCGAACGCCGGCGTCGTGCAGCTCCGCCGGGATCGCGAACCGCTGCGCGATCTCCGGGTTCGTCCGGTGGAACGAGGTGTCGAAACACGCGACTTGCGCGAGCCCGGGCTGCCGCTCGAGGAGGAGGCGAATCGGAGTCAGGTTGTGCGGCTGGTGGAGCGGCGCGAGCGGCACGAACTTCTCCAGCGCCGCAAGCACGCCGGCGTCGATGCGCACCGGCCGCGTATACTCGAGCCCGCCGTGCACGACCCGGTGCCCGACCCCGATCAGCCGATGTTCGGCGAGCTCGCCGCGGACGTAGCCGGCGAGGTGATCTAGCGCGCCGCCGTGTCCGAGCCTCGTGCCCTCGCCCCAGGACTTCTCGCTCACGGTGGCGCCCGCGTCGTCCTTCGCGACGAAGCGCGGATGGGTGAAGAGCCCCTCGATCTGGCCGCGCAGCATCGGGCCGAGCGACTCGTCGCGCGCGACGAACAGCGAGAACTTGATGCTCGAGGAACCCGCGTTCAGAACCAGGATCGCGTCGGACACGGCTGTCAGCTCACGGCCTTTGCGGCCTGCTCGCGCCGCGCCTTCGCCATCAGCACCGCCACGGCGCAGGAGGCGAGCCGCGTCAGCACCGAATCGGCGCGGCTCGTCAGGATGATCGGCACCTTGGCCCCGAGCACGATGCCCGCGGCGTCCGCCCCGGCGAGGAACGTCAGGCTCTTGGCGAGCATGTTGCCGGCCTCGAGATCGGGCACCACGAGGACGTTCGCCCGGCCGGCGACCGGCGAGTCGATCTTCTTTATCTTCGCCGCGGCGAGGCTGATCGCGTTGTCGAGCGCGAGCGGACCGTCGAGGACGGCGCCGGTGATCTGGCCGCGGTCGGCCATCTTGCAGAGTGCGGCGGCTTCGATCGTCGATGGCACGCCGGGGTTCACGGTCTCCATCGCCGAGAGGATGGCGACCCGCACCTCCTCCGCCCCGAGCGCGTGCGCGAGGTCGATCGCGTTCTGCACGATGTCGACCTTGTCCGCGAGCGTCGGCGCGATGTTCACGGCCGCGTCGGTGATCATGAGCGGTGTCGGGTGGTTCGGCACGTCCATCACGAAGCAGTGGCTGATGCGACGCTCGGTCCGCAGCCCGGTCTCGCGCCGGACCACCGCGCCCATCAGCTCGTCGGTGTGCAGGCTTCCCTTCATGAGCGCCTCGGCCTTGCCGAGCCGCACCAGCTCCACCGCCTTGTCGGCCGACTCGTGGCTGTGCGCCGTGTCGACGATCGGGTGGCCCGCGAGGTCGAGGCGGTTCTCGGCGGCGACCGCCTTGATGCGCGCCGCGGGACCGACCAGGATTGGGGCGATCAGGCCTTGCCTCGCCGCGTCGAGCGCGCCCTCGAGCGAGCTCTGATCGCAGGGATGCGCGACCGCCGTCGGCGTGGGCGCGAGGCCCCTGCAGCGCGCGATCAGCTGCTCGTACTTCTCGTGTCTGCGTTCCATTTGGTTCGTCCTACCGTCCGGCGCTCGCCGTCGCAATCCGCGGTGTCACGGCGCCGAGTACCTGGCGGATCCGCGTCACCATCGCCACCTGGTCGGGCGTCGGCTGCTCGGCGAGCACGCGCGGGTCGGTCGTCAGGCGCTCGATCAACTGCAGGAACCGCTCGCGATCGGCCGCGTCGGCGAGGAGCCGCGGCAGCGTGTCGAGCGCCTGCTCCGGCTCGAAGCGCACGATCGCGTCCTGCTCGCCGCGGATCCGCTTCCATTCGTGAATCGGCAGGTCCGGCAGCAGGTCGGCGTATTCCTTCACGAGCTCGGTCTTGAGCTCCATGCGCGCGAGCGGCACCGGCACCCCGCGACGGGCGAGCAGCTCGCCTGTACGGGCGAGCGCTTCCGGGTAGCCGCCTTCGCCGATCGCGGCGAGCGCCGCCTTGACGAACGGCAGCTCGCGCAGATCCGCGGGGGCTTCCGCCTCGCGCCGTTGCTCCGCACGGTCAGCGATGTAGAGCGCGAACAGGTTGCCGTAAGTCTGGAAGAAGAGCGCCTCGCTCGCGGCGTCGCGCAGATCGCGGTAATAGTCGAGCGTCGCGGCGATGATCTCGCCCGATGCCGCCTCGGCCTTGCGCAGCCGGTCGTCCGGTCCGACCGCCTGGCGCTGGGCCTTCACCGTCTGCGCGAGCGGTCCGAGCCACCACAGCATCGGGTTCCTGTCCGAGACCGACCACTTCTCGAAGCGCAGCGGGTGAAACTCGCGGCCGAGCTTCGCAGTGAAGTCGTTTGCCGTCGCCTGCACGAGCGGCCGGGCGAAGAGCTCGTAGGCACGCTGGTTGAACTCGGAGACCGCCTCCACCGCCTCGAACGGGCCTTCGTCGACGCGCTTGAACCGGTTGAGCCGCGCAGCCACCTCTTCGAGCTGGCGTTCCTCGAACTCGACGTCGTACTCGACCGCGCCGTCCTTCCCGCGGTGCTCGAGGATGCGCATGGCGTACAGGCCCGGCGGCAGCGCCTCGATCGACTTCAGCACCGACACGATCTGGCGGTGCTCGCGCTTCGCAACCTTGCCCGACACGAAGATGCCGAGGTGGCCGACGTCCGCGTGCATCAGGCCGACGATGACCTGGCCGCGCGCCTTGACTTCATCGGTCGAGCCGTACACGTCGGCGACCCAGTTGAACGCCTGCTGCGGCGGCGTGATGTTGTCGCCGAGCGAGGCGAAGAGGATGATCGGCGAGCGGATCTCGCGCAGGTCGAAGGCCTTGCCGGCCTTCGACTGCACCTCACCCGACCAGAGCTTGTTGCCGACGAAGAGGTTCTGCGTGATCCACTCGATCTCCTCGCGGTTCATCAGGTAGAAGCCGCCCCACCAGCGCTCAAAGTCGAGGAAGCGCGGTGCCTCGGTGTCGACGTTCGCGAAGACGTTGTAGCTCTTCTTGAAGTAGGTGTTGGCCGGGTTCAGGTTCTCGAAGTTCTGCACCAGGTGGGCGCCGTCGAACTTGCCGTTGCCGAGATCCGCGGCGAGCGATGCGAGCCAGGTGCCGCCGAGCAGTCCGCCGGCGTAGCGCATCGGGTTGTCGCCCTCGCCCTCGCTGAACGCGCCGCCCCAGTACGACATCGGCGCGCCGTTGATCACGATCGGCCCGGTGTCCTCGGGACTCGAGGAGGCGAGCATCATCGCGGCCCAGCCCCCCTGGCAATTGCCGACGATCGCCGGCTTCGGGCTGTCCGGATGCAGTTCGCGCACGCGGTGCACGAACTTCTGCTCGGCGGCGCAGACATCGAGCATCGTCTGTCCGGGCTCGGGCTCCGGGAAGAAGATGACGAAGTAGACCGGGTGCCCCTCACGCAGCGCCTCGCCCACCTGCGAGTCGTCCTTGAAGCCGCCGATCCCCGGACCGTGGCCGGCGCGCGGGTCGATGACGATGTACGGGCGACGCTTCGCATCCACCGTCACGCTGGACGGCGGAACGATGCGCACGAGCGCGTAGTTCACCGGGCGCTCGAAGCGCCGCGCATCGAGCACCGTCTCGTAGTCGAAGTGCAGCACCGGCGGCAGTCCCGCCTGCTCGCGCTCGACGAACTGGTTGCCGCGCTGCCGGAGCGTGTCCCAGAAGAGGACGCTGCGCTGGGCGAAGTCGACCGAATAGCGGTACCAGTCAGTCCACCATTCCCACGGCGAGCCCGGCTGCCGCGTCGCGTTGGCGATCTGCTCCGCGAGCGCTTTTTGCACCCGCTCGGCGTACCTGGTCTGCGCGAGCTGCGCGCGATGCTGGAAGAGCTGGGCGACCTTCGAGGAGAGGGTGTAGCTGCGCTCGAGTTGCCTGGTTGCGTCGGTCATGCTGATCTCCAAAATCGGCTGCGCGGCTGTCGCCGGACATCCCTTTGAGTAAGGCTAGTCGAATGGTGAGGCCGTAATTTGATGCAGCGCAATAGAATTCGTTCTGGCAGATTCGACCGCTGCGCAAGCGCCATGCGGACCACCTGCAGGGATGAACTCATCCTCGAGAGCAAGCACTCACATTCCTAGCCTCTGCGCCTCCCAGGCGCGGCACTCAACGCGCCCTGCCATCGAGCGAGCGTGGCGCCGTGCGCCTGCGCGGCCTCGCACAGTGATTCGGTATACTCGCCGCCGCTTCGGCCTTCTCCCCCTAAATGGACGCGTCCCTGTATTCGGTGGTCGAGACCCTGCGCAACGGGCGCGAGATCCAGATCCGCGCGCTCGAGCCGGCCGACCGCGCCGGGTTGCTGGAGGCCGTCGCCGGCATGAGCCCGGAGGCGCGGTACCGCCGTTTCTTTGCCCCGAAGCGGGACTTCACCGAGAAAGAGATCGACTACTACCTGAACGTCGACTTTGTGGAGCACGTCGCGCTCGTCGCGGTGCTCGACGGCGCGATCGTCGGCGGCGGACGCTATATCGTGTCGGCGCCCGGGCGCGCCGAAGTCGCCTTCAGCGTGGACGACGCGCGCCGGAGCCAGGGCATCGGCTCGGCGCTGATGCGCCATCTCGTCTTCATTGCGCGCGAGGCGGGGATCCGCGAGCTCATCGCGGAAGTCCTGCCGGACAATGCATCGATGCTCAAAGTGTTCGAGCGATCCGGCCTTGCCATGACGGCGCGCCGGGACGCCGGCGTCGTGCACGTCACGCTCGACCTTACGCGCCGCGGCGCAGGGCAGAGCAGGATCGACGATTGACGGCGGCGAAATGGGCACGTGCGGGACTCACGACGCTGGCCGAGCTTGCGCCCGCCGCCAAGCGCGCAGAATCCGACCAAAGTAGGATTTGCCGTGCCGGCCGCCGGCGTTAGCGTGTCCGACAGCCTGCGACAGCGAAGGAGAAGCGACGCATGAAATCCTGGAGCGTACATCTCGGGCGATGCCTGTCCGCGATGCTGCTCGCGTTCGCCGCAGCATCCGGGGGCCTCGCGCAGTCGCAAGCCGAGCCCCCGCCGTTCAAGCCGGAGGAGATCGAAGCACTGGTCGCTCCGATCGCGCTCTACCCGGACTCCCTGCTGTCACAGGTGCTCATGGCTTCGACCTACCCGCTGGAAGTCGTGCAGGCCGCACGGTGGGTGAAGGCGAATCCGAACGTCAAGGGCGAGGACGCGGTGAAAGCGGTCGAGGGTCAGACCTGGGACGTGAGCGTCAAGTCGCTGGTGGCCTTCCCGCAGGTGCTCGAGCCGATGAACGAGAAGCTCGATTGGACCCAGAAGCTCGGTGATGCCTTCCTGGCCGACCAGAAGGCAGTGCTCGACGCCGTGCAGCGGCTGCGGCAACGCGCCGAGAAGTCCGGCAATCTCAAGTCGACGGAGCAGCAAAAGGTGGTCATCGAGGAGGCGGCGCCGCAGCAGCAGGTGATCAAGATCGAGCCGGCGAACCCGCAGGTGATCTACGTGCCGGCCTACAACCCGACGGTCGTCTATGGGTCGTGGGCCTATCCGGCATACCCGCCGTATTACTGGCCGCCACCGCCTTACTACTACCCCGGCGGCGCGTTCGTCGCCGGCTTTGCCTGGGGCGTGGGCATCGCCGCAGCGGGCGCGATCTTCGGCGATTGCAACTGGGGACGCGGCGACGTCAACATCAACGTGAACAAGGCGGCCAACATCGATCGCAACTTCGACCGCACCAAGGTGAGCGGCGACCGCTGGCAGCACGACGCGAGCCATCGCAAGGGCGTGTCGTATCGCGACCAGGCGAGCCGCGAGAAGTTCGGCAAAGACGTGCCCGGACGGGACGGGCGCAACGACTTCCGGGGGCGCGACGGCGGTCCGGGAGATCGTGGCGGGCCGGGAGACCGCGGCGGCGTCGCCGATCGGGGCGGCCCCGGCACCGGTGATCGCGGTGGCCCCGGCGACCGCGGCGGTGTCGGCGACCGCGGTGGACCGGGCGACCGCGGCGGACCGAGCGTCGCCGATCGCGGCGGACCCGGTGCTGCCGGCGGCGGCCGAGACAACGCCTTCCAGGGCGTGGGAGGCGGCTCGGCCGCGCAACGCGACTTCGACCGCGGTCGCGCGAGCAATCAATCGATGGCGGCCAGTCGCGGCGGCGCGGGCGCAGGGGCACGGCCGAGCGGTGGAGGTGCGCCAAGGGCGGGTGGCGGCGCCGGCGCGCGCCCGAGCGGCGGTGCCGCGCGCGGCGGCGGCGGTCGTGGCGGCGGCAGGCGCTAGGGAGCTCGACGATGCGAACCGGAGATCATCACACCCGCCGCACCGCGGCGATCCACCTCGCGGCGCTCGCCGGCGTGCTGGCGCTCTTCGTCGCCTGGACGACGGCTGCTTTCGCACAGCAGAAGACGTTTCCTTCGCCCGAGGCGGCAATGGACGCGTTCGGCGACGCGGTCGCGACGAGCGACGAGGAAGCCATGAAGGCGATCTTCGGCGCCGATTTCCGCCGGTTCGTTCCCCCGGTCGGCGCCGAGGACCGTTACCGGTTCCTCGCTGCCTGGGCGAATGCGCATGCCGTCAAGCGCGAAGGCGATGCAAGAGCGCTCGTCGCGGTCGGCGATGACGGCTGGACCTTCCCGTTTCCGATCGTGAAGGTCGCGCAGGGCTGGCGGTTCGATACTCGCGCCGGCGTCGAGGAGATGCGCGTGCGCCGGATCGGCCGCAACGAGCGCGCGGTGATGCAGGTGATGTTCGCGATCTACGACGCGCAGAAGGAGTACGCGACGTGGGATCGCAACGGCAACGGCGTGCGCGAGTACGCGATGCGGCTCGCGAGCTCGCCCGGGAAGCGTGACGGGCTGTACTGGCCGGCCAAGGCAGGCGAGCCGCCGAGTCCGCTCGGGCCCGCCGTGGCCGTCGCGCGCGCAGCCGGCGGCGGCGCTGCCGCGGGCTATTTCGGTTACCGCTACAAGCTCCTCACGTCGCAGGGCAGCAACGCGCCCGGCGGCGCGCTCGACTACATCGCGGGAGGCCGGATGATCGGCGGATTCGCCGCCGTGGCCTGGCCGGTCCGGTACGGCGACACCGGGGTGATGACCTTCATGGTCAGCCACGACGGCGTCGTGTACGAGAAGGACCTCGGCCCGAACACCGCCGCTCGCGCCTCTGCGGCGACGCGCTTCGATCCGGATTCGACGTGGCGGAAGGTGGAGCCGAGAACGTGATCGGGCCGCCGCAGGGAGCGCGCCCGTACCCACCAGGGCGCTGACCCGCGGCACGAGCAGCCACGAGCAGTGCCCGCAACCGGCGGGTGCGCGCGTCCGTGCTTCGAACGGGGCTCCACTGCCATCGGCACGGTAACGGCGCAACTGGTCCGCGCGCTCGTGTGCGCGGCCGGCCTGCTCGGCCCGAACGCGCTCCAGGCGAGCCGACAACGCCGCTGCAGGAGACGCAGCGCGCGATACGCGATTCTTCGACGCCGACGACCGCTGGTTCGACATCAGCGGCTAGCCGCGATCAAGGTTTCTTGGCCTCGCCCGTGCGCGCGGCCGCGGCGGCAGGGGCCGGTGCCGCTTGCGCCGACCGCCAGCGCGTCGCCGCCAGCTCGCCCTGTCGCGCGTAGTCGAGCGCCTCGCCGAGCACCATCGCGGCCTCCTGCGGGGCGTGAAAGCCCATGGAGTTCTCCGCTGCGATGAAATCGAGCCGCCACTGCGCCTTGCGTTGCAGCTCGAGCGCCGCCTGCAGCTGCGCCTCGGTCGCCCCTTCCTTCTTCGCTGCGACGATCGCGTCGATCAACGCGACGATCGCCGTGCCCCCGCGCTGCATCAGCTCGAAATTGCGGCTCTGGATCACGTCGACACGCGCCTTGATCTCTTGCTCGGACACCCGATGGCAGGTCTGGCAGGCGTTGTTGATGTTGAGGAGCGGGCTTCGCACCCAGTGGTCGGAGATCTTGGTCGCCCCGTCACGCACGTACGGCATGTGGCAGTCTGCGCACGCCACGCCAGCGCGCGCATGCACGCCCTGGCTCCACAGCTCGAATTCCGGATGCTGCGCCTTGAGGATCGGCGCGCCGGTCTCGGCGTGCTTGTAGTCGAAGAACCGCGCGCCGTCGGGCAGCTTGGTTTCGTCCCAGAATTGCTCCACGTCGCCGGCGCGCATCCCCTTGCCCCACGGGAACGTGAGCGGCAGCTGGGACGAGCAGTAGTACTCGACGTGGCACTGGCCGCAGACGTAGGAGCGCATCTCGGTGCGCGTCGCGTCCGCGTTCGGGTCGTAGGGCTTCGCCTTGCCGCCGGCGCGCCAGCGCTCGATCGACGGCAGGTGCGGCACCGGCGCCTCCGAGGCCGCCAGCATCCGGATCCCCTCGATGAATCCGGGGCGCGTGACCCGGAGCTGCATGGTCTTCGGATCGTGGCAGTCGGCGCAGGTGACCGGATGCGCGTGACCGGAATCGTGGAGCTTCTTGTTGAGCTCCTGGTACGAGTACTTGTAGCTCGCCGCGAGCCCTTTGGCCGCATCGCCGTCGCCGAGCTCGCGATAGAGCGGCATCACGGAGGCGTGGCAGTGGAGGCAGGATCCCGTCTGCGGCTTGGTGAGGCGCTTGGTCGCCTCCTGGTCGGCGAGCATGTAGGCGTGGCCGCGGCGGTCGCGGTAATCGATCGAGAAGGCGTAGCCGAGGAACATGCGCTTCAGCCACGGATCGCGTGCGATCTTCTCCTCCGGCAGCGCCTCGCTGCCGCCATGGCCGCCGAAGCGCGTGCGCGTCGTCTGGGCGGTGAGGAGGTACGAGTCGTACTGCTTCGGCCAGTTGACGGCCCACTTCGCCGGATCGGTGGTGTCGTCGGTGACCTCGGTCAGGCGCACGTAGGGGCTCCGCGCCTCGCTCTTGCGCTCGAAGATGTTTACGAGCAGCGCGGTCACGAGCGCGGTGGCGGCCGCCACCACGACGATCGTGCCGATCAGCATCACGCGTGAAGCGCCCCGTTGCGCTGCTTTCATGGTGCTCCTCCTGGTGGTCGTGATTGTTCGCATCAGCGTCGGCCGAGGCCCGTCGGCTCGCCGTGACCGACCGAGCGATGGCAATGGACGCATAGGACCTCGCCGGTCCCGTCCGCCGCTCGGGCGACCTGCTCGTGCGCGAGGTCGCCGTGGCAGTGCAGGCAGTTGTCCTGGAGGATCCGGCTGTTCTTCGGCTTGATCAGGATCGGCTCGTGGAAGTTCTGAAGGGTGAACGCCACCGAGTGGTGATAGCCGTTCTCCGCCTTGGCGAGGTACTTGCCGACGAAGCCGTGAGGCAGGTGGCAGTCGACGCAGGTGGCCACGGTGTGGTGGCTCGCCTTCTGCCAGGAGTCGTACTGCGGCTGCATGATGTGGCAGTTCACGCACACCTTCGGGTCGTCGCTCATGTACGAGAGCCCCTCGGCGTACAGGAACGTGAACCCTCCGATCCCCAGTAGCAGGCCGAGGAGAATGGCGAGCACGGTTGCACCGCGCGCGCTCGGCTTCTCGTCCGGAAACCAGATCTTTCTCACATCCGACCTCCGGGATCAGCCGGTCTCGAGCCAGTCGAGCGCCGCGGCCCGATCGGCGGTGTCGAAGGTGCGGATCTCGGCGCTCACGAAGTGATTCGCGATCTTCGGCGCCACGGCGAGGACGGCGCTGTCCGAAACGACGGCGATGCGCCGGATCTTCCGATGGTGGTCGCGCACGAACCGCAGGTGCGACAGCAGGGCGGCGAAATCGTCCCAGCCCGGAAACTTCGCCGCGTGGATCAAGAGGCCGTTCAGCCCGCCGTGCTCCTCGATGTAGGGGTCGACGACCGCCGCTAGGGCGCCGAAGTCGGCAGCCTCGAGCTTCCCCTTCGGCTCGAGGGTCAGAATCCCCCGATCTCGCAGCAGCTCGTGTTGGATCATGTCCGGAGATCTTCCGACCCATTCAACGGGAGTCCGCAGAAACCCTCGCCGGCAGGACAGATTATGCCTGCCGCCGCCTAACCTCGAATCCGACCAAAGTAGGATTTGCCGCGCCTCGGGCCGGGACTACCGTTTCGAAAATCCTGGACCGAACGGAGGGCGAGATGGCGGCCAACCCGAAGCACGAGAGCACGCAGCAGGAGACGGCGTGGCGCGGATTCGCACCCGGCTCCTGGCAGACCCGCGTCAACGTACGCGAGTTCATCCAGCGCAACTACAGCCCGTACGAAGGCGACGGCAGCTTCCTGCAGGGCGCCACCGAGCGCACGCGCGGCATCTGGCAGACGCTGCAGCCGCTCCTCGCCAAGGAACGCGAGAAGGGCATCCTCGACGTTTCGCAGGTGCCGTCCGGCATCCTCGCGCACGCGCCGGGCTACATCGACAAGGACCGAGAGATCATCGTCGGCCTGCAGACCGACGCGCCGCTGAAGCGCGCCATCATGCCCTTCGGCGGCTGGCGCGTGGTGGCCTCGAGCCTGGAGGCGTACGGCTACAAACCCGACCCGGCGCTCGGCGAGATCTTCACCAAGTATCGCAAGACGCACAACGACGGCGTCTTCGACGCCTACACAGCGGACATCCGGAAGGCGCGCTCGTCGGGGGTGGTCACCGGCCTGCCCGACGCCTACGGCCGCGGCCGCATCATCGGAGACTACCGCCGGATCGCGCTCTACGGCGTGGATTTCCTCGTCGCCGACAAGCAGCGCGAGAAACAAGAGCTGGACGACCGTCTCTCGACCGAGGACGTGATCCGCCTGCGCGAGGAGCTCGCCGAGCAGATCCGCTCGCTCAAGGAACTGAAGGAGATGGGCAAGCGCTACGGATTCGACATCTCCGGCCCGGCCACGAACGCGCGCGAGGCGGTGCAGTGGACCTACTTCGGCTATCTCGCGGCCATCAAGCAGCAGAACGGCGCGGCGATGTCGGCCGGGCGCTTGTCCAGCTTCTGGGACATCTACTTCGAGCGCGACCTGCGCGAAGGGACGCTCACCGAGTCGCAGGCGCAGGAGATCGTCGACGACCTCGTGATCAAGTGGCGCATCGTGCGCTTCCTGCGCGCGCCGGAGTACAACCAGCTCTTCTCCGGGGACCCGGTCTGGGTCACCGAGGTGGTGGGCGGGATGGGCGAGGACGGCCGCACGCTCGTCACCAAGAGCGCGTTCCGCATGCTGAACACCCTGTACAACCTCGGTCCGGCGCCCGAACCCAATCTGACCGTGTTCTGGTCGCCGCGGCTGCCCGAGGGGTTCAAGCGCTTCGCGACCAAGGCGTCGATCGACACGAGCTCCATTCAGTACGAGTCCGACGACCTGATGCGGCCGAAGTGGGGCGACGACTGCGGCATCGCCTGCTGCGTTTCGGCGATGCGGCTCGGCAAGCAGATGCAGTTCTTCGGCGCGCGCGTGAATCTGCCGAAGACGCTGCTCTACGCGCTGAACGGCGGCCGCGACGAGGTGAGCGGCGAGCAGATCGGGCCTAGGCTCGCTCCGATCACGGCCGCCGTGCTCGACTACGACGAGGTGATGGGTCGTCTCGACCCGATGATGGACTGGCTCGCGAAGACCTACGTCAACGCGCTCAACATCATCCACTACATGCACGACAAGTACTGCTACGAGGCGATCGAGATGGCGCTGCACGACCGCGACATCCTGCGCACGCTCGCCTGCGGCATCGCCGGACTCTCGCACGCCGCCGACAGCCTCTCGGCGATCAAGTACGCCAAGGTGCGGCCGGTGCGCGACGAGCGCGGGCTCATGGTCGACTTCAAGATCGAGGGCGAGTTCCCGTGCTACGGCAACAACGAGGACCGCGCAGACGAGCTCGCCAGGATGCTCGTCTCCAAGATGATGAACAAGATCCGCATGTACCCGAGCTACCGCAACGCGGTCCACACCCAGTCGGTGCTCACCATCACGTCGAACGTCGTCTACGGCAAGGCGACCGGCAACACGCCCGACGGCCGCAAGAAAGGCGAGCCCTTTGCGCCCGGCGCGAACCCCTCGAACGGGCGCGACACGCACGGCGCGCTCGCGGCCCTGATGTCGGTCGCCAAGATCCCCTACGACGACGCCGAGGACGGCATCTCGCTCACGCTGTCGCTGGTGCCCACGGCGCTCGGCAGCGAGGCCGACCGGATCACGCGCGGCGCCAACGCGCTGGACGCCTACTTCTCGAGCGGCGGCTTCCACGTCAATGTCAACGTGTTGAACCGCGAGACGCTGCAGGACGCGATGGCGCACCCGGAGAAGTATCCGCAGCTCACCGTCCGCGTGTCCGGCTACGCGGTGAACTTCGTCAAGCTGACCAAGGAGCAGCAGCTCGACGTCATCAACCGCACGTTCCACGGCGCGATGTAGGGGGCGCCATGAGCGAGCCGGCTGTCGGCAGCCGCTACCAGCTGTACGTCGCGAAGGCGGGCGCGCAGGAAAGCAAGGCGGCGCGCGACTACTATGCGATCCATCCGGGCGACGTCGAGGAGGTCCGGGACGCGGAGGATCTCGTCGGCTACGTCCACTCGTACGAGGTCGGCAGCACGGTGGACGGTCCGGGCATCCGCTTCGTCGCCTTCCTCACCGGCTGCCTGCTGCGCTGCCAGTACTGCCACAACCCCGACACCTGGCACAAGCACAACGGCCACCCTGTGACCGTATCGCGCGCGATGTGGCGGATCGGCCAGTACGCCCAGGTGCTCAAGATCAGCCAGGGCGGCATCACGCTCTCCGGCGGCGAGCCGATGGTGCAGCGGCCGTTCGTGACGCGGATCTTCCGCCGCTGCAAGGCACTCGGCCTGCACACCTGCATGGACACGTCGGGCCGCCTGGGCGACAAGTTCACCGACGCCGAGCTGATGGACATCGACCTCAACCTGCTCGACATCAAGTCCGGCGACCCGGCGATCTACGAAAAGGTCACGCGCCAGCCCCTGCAGCCGACCCTCGACTACGCGCGGCGCCTGTCGTCGCTCGGGCGGCCGACGTGGATCCGCTTCGTGCTGGTGCCGGGCCTCACCGACGGCCACGACAACGTCGAGAAAGTGGCAGACATCGCGGCCGGTCTCGCGTCCGTCGAGCGCGTGGAGATCCTGCGCTTCCATCAGATGGGGCGGGACAAGTGGCACAAGCTCGGCCTCGAGTACCCGCTCGACAACGTCGCGCCGCCCGATGCGGAGCTCACCGAACGCGTGCGCGGACAGTTTCGCAGCCGCGGGCTGACCGTCTACTGAGAAGAGACAAAGAGAGGGAGGGCACGTGGAATTCGTCAGGACGTTGCTCGAGCAGCAGCCGCTGATGGCGCTGTTTCTCACCGTTGCCATCGGCTACCTGGTCGGCGAGATCAACGTCAAGGGCTTCTCCCTCGGCGTCGGCGCAGTGCTCTTCGTCGCGCTGTTCATGGGCTGGCTCGCGCCCAAGTCCGCGCCGGCGCCGATGGTCGGCACGCTCGGTCTTGCCCTGTTTCTCTACGCCGTGGGGGTGCAGTACGGCAAGCAGTTCTTCATCGGTCTCACGAGCGCCGCCGGGCGCAGGGCCAACCTGATGGCGCTCATCGGCGTGCTGCTCGCCGGCGTGGTGAGCATCGCCTTCGTGAAGGCCATGGACCTCAAGCTCGGCTACGCGCTCGGGCTCTTCGCGGGCTCGGGGACCAGCACGCCGACACTGCAGGCCGCGATCGCGACGCTCGGCAACGACGATCCCGCAGTGGGCTACTCGGTCGCCTACCCGTTCGGCGTGGCGGGTCCGATCCTGCTGCTCTACATCTTCTTCATGGTGCTCAAGCCTAAGGTCGAAGCGTCGGCCGCGGCCGGGCTCTCGCTCCTCGAGATCGCGCTGCGCAATCCCGAGCTGCACGGCAAGTCCCTGGCGGAGGTGAGCGCGCGGCTGCCCGCCGGCATGCAGATCGTGGCGCTGCGCCGCGAGCATCGCAACGAGCCCGCCTCCCCCGGCATGGTGGTCGCGGAGGGCGACGTCGTGCTCGTGACCGGACCGAGCGCCGAAGCGCTCCAGGAGGTCGCCAAGTCGCTCGGCGAGGCTGCGCCCGGCCGAGTGGTGAAGGACCGCCGCGACCTGGACTACCTGCGGGTCTTCGCCTCGCGCGGGCCGGTCGTCGGCCGACGCCTTGCCGACCTGGATCTCCCCGGGCAGAAGGCCGCCATCGTCGTCCAGGTGCGGCGCGGCGATGCCGACATCTCGCCGCGCCCCGACCTGGTGCTCG
Source organism: Burkholderiales bacterium (assembly GCA_023383795.1). Classification (GTDB taxonomy): domain Bacteria; phylum Pseudomonadota; class Gammaproteobacteria; order Burkholderiales; family SG8-39; genus JAABRB01. The sequence continues at coordinate 182,827 of JAHDYJ010000001.1, forward strand.
AGTTCGGCGACCGCGTCGGCGTTCTCGCGCATCGCGACGATTTCCCGGCGCTGCGCAGGTTCTTCGGCGACTCGATCAAGGGCACCGCCGAGTTCAGCTACATCTCGATCGGGCTCGGGATGGCGATCGGGTTCCTCGTCGGCGCCATCCAGATCCCACTACCCGCCATCGGCAAGCTTTCGGTCGGGCTCGCCGGCGTTCTGATCGCGGCGCTCGTGCTCGGCAACATGCGCCGCACGGGCGGCCTGAACTGGACCATTCCGCTGTCCGCAAACCTCGTGATGCGCAACCTCGGCCTCACGCTCTTTCTCGCGCAGGTGGGGATGGCCTCGGGGCCGAAGTTCGCCGCCACCGTAGCCGAGACCGGCCTGCTGATGCTCGGGCTCGGCGCGCTCGTGCTCATCGCACTGGTGTTGCCCATCCTGCTGATGGGGCTGTTCCTCTACAGGATGCCCTACGACGAGGTGGCGGGCATCGTCGCGGGCGCGTGCGGGAACCCGGCGATCCTCGCCTACGCCAACAAGCTCGCCCCGACGGAGCGGCCAGACATCGGCTACGCGATGATCTTCCCGGGGATGACGATCGTGAAGATCCTGTTCGTGGACATCGTCCCGGCCCTCCTATGAGGACCGTGTTCATCGTCGACACCGACGCATCGGTGCGAAGCGGCCTCGCGCGACTCGTGGCCTCGGCCGACCTCGTGCCGAGGGCTTGCGAGAGCGTCCTCGCATTCATCCGGGAGTCGCGCGAAACGAAGACGGCCTGCGCGGTGCTCGACGTTTCCGACCTGTTCCAGTGCGAGCCGGAGATCTGGGTGCAGCTCCAGGTCGCCGCGGCAGCGGTGCCCGTGATCGCGGTGTCGACGCGCGACGATGCCGCAACGCGGCGCATCGCGCGTGCGCTCGGCGCGCAGGCGTTCTTCCGCAAGCCGGTGGACGCCGCGGCACTCCTCGACTCGATCGACTGGGTGATGCGCGCCGAGGCGCCGGGCCGGCCGCACTGACCGGCGCCTTCCCGTCGGAATAAGGGGCAAGCTCATCGTGTTCTCCGCTCAAGGCCGAAGTCTCCACCCACGCAAGGAAGATCCGCGCATGTCGCGTCACGCACCGTGCGGCATTGGGGCCGCGCTCGCGGCGGCGCTGGTCCTGATCGTTCTCACCGGTTGCGCCGCGGGTCCCAGCTCGGGCCAGGCGGTCGAGTGGGTCGTGTGGCAGGAAGCCGAAAAGAAGCGCCTCGACGACATGGGCTTCCCGCAATACAACGACGGCGGGAACTAGCCCAGCTTGCCGGTGCATGCCGCGGCGCTCTCGACGCGATCGACGGGGTGACGCGGGTCGAGGGGCCAGGCGCGGCGAGCTGATCTCCGCGCGCCGCGGCGCTCGTCGCGATCGGAGGCTGCTTCTCCGATCGCCGCTGTCCCTTGTGAGTCGAACGCCGTGGCGTCCCGGTCGACCGGGGGTGTCTCGCGGGCTAGAATCCGCGCTCAGCCCGCTGGAGTCGCATGGTGCGCCGCGTCAACGTTTACGGAGTCGGTAGCCAGGTTTTCGCCGCGGCGACGCCGGAACCTCACGACCGACGGCGGCTGACGCTGGCGCTCCTTCTCGTCGTCTTCACGCTGAACTTCACCGACCGGCAGATCGTCGCGATCCTGAGCGAGCCGATCAAGCGCGAGTTCGGGCTGTCGGACGCGCAAGTTGGGCTCCTCTACGGCTTCGCGTTCGCGGTGGTCTATAGCATCGTGGGCATCCCGATCGCGCGGTGGGCGGACCGCGCGGACCGGGCGCGGATCATCAACGCATCGCTCGCCCTCTTCAGCCTGATGACCGTCGCCTGCGGGCTTGCTGGCAGCTACTGGCAGCTTCTCCTGGCGCGGATCGGGGTCGGCGTCGGGGAGGGCGGGACGAACCCGCCGTCGCACTCGCTCATCGCCGATCTCTATCCGGTCGACCGGCGCAGTACCGCCATGGCCGTGTTTGCGCTGGGGCCGCATGCCGGGATCCTGCTCGGATTCGTGCTCGGCGGCGTCGTCGGACAGCTCTGGGGCTGGCGTGCAGCGCTCATCACGGCGGGCACGGCGGGGCTTGCCGTTGCGCTCGTGACGAGCCGGTTGCTGAAAGAGCCGCCGCGCGATTCCCACCACGCGGGCACGCCGCGGGGTGCCGCGTCTCCTCCGGTCCGCGCGAGCCTGCGGGCCATGTTCCGGCATCCCTCGATGCGGCACATGTTCATCGGCGGCGCCGTGGCGAGCATCGCCGCCTACGCGGCGATCGGCTGGCTGCCCGCGTTCCTCATCCGCTCGCACGATCTCGGCCCGGCCGCCGCCGGAAGCCTGCTAGCACTTCTCCTCGGCGTGCTCGGCGGAGCCGGCACGCTGCTCGGCGGTCTCCTCGCCGACCGGCTCGGACAGCGCAATCCGGCCTGGCGGCTGCGCGTGGTCGTCGTCGCGTTTCTCGCCGTCGTGCCCTTCTGGGCGGCGGCGCTGCTGGCGGAGAAGCTCGCCGCCGCCATCGCCTTCCTGGTCGTGCCGACCGCAGCGCTCGGGGTCTATCTGGGGCCGACGTTCGCGATGGTGCAATCGCTGGTCGGGCCGACGATCCGTGCGTTCGCGGCGGCAGTGCTGCTTTTCGTCGGCAGTCTGGTCGGGCTCAGCGCGGGGCCCGTTCTCGTGGGCGTGCTGAGCGACGTGCTGCGCGCGGCCCATGGCCCCGAATCACTCCGGCTGGCGTTGCTCGTCATCGCACCGCTCTATCTCTGGTCCGCCGCCCACTATTTCGTTGCGAGCCGCACTCTTGCGGCCGATCTGCACGCGCATGCCGCGGAGCCGATGGAGGGTGTGCAGCTCGCCAGGCAGGGAGGCAATCCGTGAACGCAGCGAACCCGCGACCCGGCGTCGGCGAGGCTCCGCTCCTCGAGCGGCTCGCTTTCGAGCGTCTGCTGGCCGACCTCATGGCGCGCCTCGCGAGCGTCACGAGCGACCGCATCGCGGTGGAGATCGAGCGTGCCCTAACGGAGCTGGTCGAGTTTCTCGGCTACGATCGCTGCACCTGCGGCGAATTCGACGCGGACGGCGCGTTGAGCGTCGTGTGCTCGGCTGCCGTCGGCGGCCTCGAGCCGCTCCCGCAGGGTCCGTTCGGCGCCTCGCTCCCATGGTTCCTCGGCGAGCTTCGCGCCGGCCGGACCGTCGCGCTTGCGACGATCCCGGACGACCTTCCGCCGGAGGCGAGCGCCGAGGTGGAGCACTGCCGGCGGATCGGGCTCCGCTCCCATCTCTCGCTTCCGCTGCGCCTCGGCGGCCGGGTGATCGGTGTCCTGTCGTTCGCAGGTTTGCGCAGCACGCGAACCTGGCCCGAGGAGGTGATCACCCGCCTTGCCATCATCGGGGAGGTCTTCGCGAACGCGATGTCACGCGCGCGATTCGAAGAGGAGGCGCAGCGGCTGCGGAGCCGCCTGTGGCACGCGGATCGCGTGGCCCGGGTCGGTGCGCTCACCGCGGCGATCGCGCACGAGCTGAATCAGCCGCTGGCGGGCATCCTGAGCAACGCTCAGGCCGGGCTGCGGTATCTCGACCGCAAGATCGCAGAGTCCGACGACCTCCGGGCGATCCTCGAGTCCATCGTGCGCGACGACAAGCGCGCGGCGGAGACGATCCGGACGATGCGCGCGCTGTTGCGGCGGGACGAATCGCGCCGCGCGCGGATCGATGCCGCCGCGGCACTGCGCGAGGTCCTCGACCTGCTCTCGGCGGACCTTCGCCTCCAGGGGATACAGGTCGACGTCGAGCTCGAAACCGGCTGCTGGGTCGTGGCCGACAAGGCGCAGATCGAGCAGGTTGCGCTGAATCTGATCCTCAATGCCGCCGCTGCAATGCAGGCGTGTCCACGAGAAGCGCGCCGCCTTTGGCTCGCTGGGAGTCGCACCCGGGATGGCCGCGTCGTCGTCACGGTCCGCGATTCCGGGACGGGGATCGCCCCAGAACGCGCCGAACTGGTTTTCGAGCCGTTCTGGACCACGCGGCCCGACGGGCTCGGGCTCGGGCTTGCGATCTGCCGCTCGATCGTCGAGGCGCACGGGGGCTCGATCGGGGTCGAGCCCGGTTCCGAAGGTGGGGCGACCATCCGCTTCGAGCTCCCTGCCGAGGAGAACGCGAGCGACGGGGTCGCGGTGCCAACAGCCAAAGAGACTCAATCGCAAGGCGCGACCCCGTTCGCCGCCGGGGGGCCGACCGTCTGCGTGGTCGACGACGACGCGAGCATCCGCGAAAGCCTCGTGCGTCTGCTCGAGTCCGCCGACATGAGGGCAGCGTCCTACGCGTCCGCGCAGGAGTTCCTGGAACGCGGATCCGATGCCGACGTTGCCTGCATCCTGCTCGACGTCCGGATGCCGGGAATGACCGGGCTCGAGCTCCAGGAGCAACTCGTGGGTGCAAGTGCGCCGCCTTCGATCGTGTTCCTGACGGCGAACGGCGACGTCGCCACGGGCGTGGAGGCGATGCGGGCGGGAGCGGTCGACTTCCTGCAAAAGCCGGTCGATCAAGACTTGCTCATCGCCGCGGTGCGCAAGGCGCTGGCGCGCCACGCCGCCGGACAGACCCGGAGGGCCGAGCAGGCCCGGTCCAGGGCGCTGATTGCCCGGCTCTCCGCCCGCGAGCGCGAGATCATGGACCACGTAGTCCGGGGCCGGATGAACAAGCAGATTGCCGCCGATCTCGACATCGCGGAGCAGACCGTCAAGCAGCATCGCGGCCGGGTCATGGAGAAGATGGAAGTCCGTTCCGTCGCCGAGCTGGTTCGGGTCTGCGAAGCGGCGGGAATCGCACCAAAGTAGGATTCACCGCTGGTGCGCGAGCGGTAGAGTGTCGCACGGCCTCCGTTCGGCCCTCCTCCGGACGGCTTCCTGCGACTGTGACGCCATCCGATCTCGTCCCCAGCATCGCCTGGCTGCGGCGCTACCCCCGCGAGTGGCTGCGCCCGGACCTCCTCGCCGGCCTGACCGCGGCGGCGGTGGTGATCCCCAAGGCGATGGCCTACGCCACGATCGCGGGCCTGCCGCTGCAAGTCGGCCTGTACACCGCGATCGTGCCGATGGTCGTCTATGCGGTGCTCGGCACGTCGCGCCCGCTGAGCGTCAGCACGACGACCACGATCGCGATCCTCGCGGCCGCCGAGCTCGGCCGGGCCGCGCCCGACGGGGATGCCGGCACGCTGATCGCCGCCGCCGCCACGCTCGCGGTGCTCGTCGGGATCCTGCTCGTGGCGGCTGCAGTCCTGCGGCTCGGCTTCGTCGCCGACTTCATCTCCGAGCCGGTGCTGACCGGGTTCAAGTCGGGCATTGGGCTGGTCATCGTGGTCGACCAGATCCCGAAGCTGCTGGGCGTTCACATCGAGAAGACGGGGTTCTTCCGGGATCTCGTCGCGATCGCCGGCGAGCTGCCCAACCTCTCGACCGCGACGCTCGTGCTTGCCGCGTCCCTGCTTGTCCTGATATTCGCCCTCGAGCGGCTCGCTCCACGTGCACCCGCCCCGCTGATCGCAATCGCGCTCGCCATCGCGGCCTCAGGCCTGCTCGGCTTCGCCGATGCGGGCGTGGCCACGGTCGGCAGCATCCCGAGCGGCCTGCCCACGCCGGTGTGGCCACGCCCCGAGCTCGTCGCGGAAATGTGGCCGGCGGCGGCCGGCATCGCGCTCATGAGCTTCACGGAGACGATCGCCGCCGCGCGCGCCTTCGGCTGGCTCGGCGAGCCCAGGCCGGTTCCCAACCAGGAGCTGCTCGCGGTGGGCCTCGGCAACGTGGCCGGCGGCCTGCTCGGCGCAATGCCCGCGGGCGGCGGCACGACGCAGACGGCGGTCAACCGGAAGGCGGGCGCGCGCACGCAAGTCGCTGAGATCGTCACGGCAGCGGCGGCCGTCGCGACGCTCCTCCTGCTTGCTCCGGTGATCGCGTTGATGCCGCAGGCCGCGCTGGCGGCAGTCGTGGTCGCCTACTCGCTCGACCTGATCAAGCCCGCGGAGTTCGGCGAGATCCGCCGCGTGCGCCGCATCGAGTATTGGTGGGCGCTGATCGCGTTCGCCGGCGTCGTGCTGCTCGGAACGCTCAAGGGCATCGTCGTCGCGGTGATCGCATCGCTGCTCGCCCTCGCGCAGCAGGCGTACAACCCGCCGGTCTACGCCTTGGGGCGAAAGCGCGGGACGCAGGTGTTCCGCGCGCTCTCGACCGAGCATCCGGACGACGAGACCTGGCCCCGCCTGCTGATCCTGCGGGCCGAGGGACGCCTCTTCTTCGCCAACGCGCAGCGCGTGGCCGACAAGATCCGGCCCTTCATCGAGAAGGCGAGGCCGTCGGTGGTGCTGCTCGACTGCAGCGCCATCATCGACATCGAATACACCGCGGTCAAGATGCTCGTCGAGGGCGAGGAGAAGCTGCGGGACGAGGGAATCGCACTCTGGCTGGCGGCGCTCAACCCCGAGGCGCTGGCGGTCGTGCAGCGCTCGCGGCTCGGAGCGACCCTCGGCCGGGACCGGATGTTCTTCAACGTGCAAACCGCGATCGAGCGGTACGAGAAGCTCGCACCCGCGAACGCGGTGGCTGCGTCTCTTCAACCTGGAAGGAGCTGAAACCGTGAATGCGAAGGCAAGGAAGAAAGCGGCGAGCGCCGCAGCGCCCAACGGGAAACTGAAGCGCAAGGCCTACGACAAGGAACTCGCAAAGCTGCACGTCGAGCTCGTCAAGCTCCAGGAGTGGGTCAAGTACAAGGGCCTGAAGGTATGCGTCGTCTTCGAAGGGCGCGACGGCGCAGGCAAGGGCGGAACCATCAAGGCGATCACCGAGCGGGTGAGTCCGCGCGTGTTCCGCGTGATCGCGCTCCCCGCGCCGACCGAGCGCGAGAAGAGCCAGATGTACGTGCAGCGCTATCTCCCGCACTTGCCGGCGGCCGGCGAGGTCGTGATCTTCGACCGCAGCTGGTACAACCGCGCGGGCGTGGAGCGGGTAATGGGCTTTTGCACCGAGGAGATGGCCCAGAAGTTCCTGAAGGCGGTGCCGCTCGTCGAGAAGGCGATGGTCGATTCGGGGGTCATCCTCATCAAGTACTGGCTCGAGGTGAGCCCGGAAGAGCAGACCCGCCGGCTCGAGTCGCGCATCGACGACGGGCGCAAGATCTGGAAGCTCTCACCGATGGATCTCAAGTCGTACAGCCGTTGGTACGAATACTCGCGGGCGCGCGACGAGATGTTCAAGGCGACCGACACCGGGTTCGCACCGTGGCACATGGCACGGTCGGACGACAAGCGGCGAGCGCGCTTGAACATCATCAGCCACCTCCTCGGCCAGATTCCCTACAAGAGCGCGCCACGGGAGAAGGTGAAGCTGCCGAAGCGGCAGAAGCCCGGCGGCTACCGCGAGCCGGACTATCCGTTCAAGTTCGTCAAGGAGCGGTTCTGACACGCGCACGGCAGCGCCGGGAGTCCGGAGGCTAGTGAGTCCTCGGCGTGCCCAGGCCCTGGCGGTCCGCGACCGAAGCCTCCCGTCTTCTCGGCGTCCGCGAACGACATCGCAATGGTGACGTCGAGCCCGTGCTGCTGATTGCATAGCGATGCGTGCCGCTCCGACGGGCAGCGCGGATCAGGTCACGGCAGGGAGAGCGCCTTGATCGCGAAATCCACCAGCAACTGGATCACGTACTGGGGGCCCTGCTCGAAGGTCCGCCCGCCTGCGAGCACGAACGCGCTTCCGAGCGCCGTTTCGTCCGCGGCATGCCTTGCGCCGTGAGCGCGCCGCCTCGAGCGCTGCGTGAGGCCTCGATGCATCCGCAGAGCCGTCGGTGAGCGGTCCGGTCCCCGAATGGGTGCTGACCGCGTTCGCCGCGGTCACCGTCTTCACGGTCATGTTCACGCTGGGGCTCGGTATCGCAGCGAGCGAGCTGCGGTGGCTCTGGCGGCACCCTGGGCCAATCGTCCGCGGCCTGTTCTGCGTTCTGGTCGCCGTTCCGGCGGCGGCCCTCGCGATCACGCGCGGGCTCGAGCTGCCGCGGCTCGCCGAGATCGGCATCGTGCTCATGGCGATCTCCCCCGGTGCGCCGGTCGCGCTGCGCCGGTCGCTCAGTGCCGGCGGGCATCGCGCCTTCGCGCCGAGCTTGCAGATCGGCGTGGCAGCGCTCGCGGTGGTCTCCATGCCGCTCTCCATCGCGGCGCTGAACCACGTCTACGCCGGACACGCGGCGATCTCGCCCTGGGACGTCGCGCGGCAGGTGTTCGTGGCGCAGCTTCTCCCGCTCGGCCTCGGCATTGCGATCAGACACTCGAACGAGCCGCTCGCCGCCCGGATCGAGCCGCACCTGGCTCGGATCGGAACGCTGCTCCTCGTCATGCTCGCAGTTCTCGCACTCGTCGCCACGTGGGAGGTCACGGTCCGTGCCGGCCTCCGGGTGGCGGCGGCAATCGTGCTCACCACGGCAGCCGCGCTCGGGCTCGGTCACGCGCTCGGCGGTCCGGAGCCCGCCACGCGCACGGCGGTAGCGATCACGAGCGCCGCGCGCAACCCGGGCCTCGCGCTGCTGGTGGCGACGCTCAACTCGGCGCCGCCGGCCGTCAAGACCACCGTGCTCGCCTACCTCGTGATCTCGGTGTTCGCGATCGTTCCGTACGTCGTTTGGCGTCGCCACGCGCGGGGGCGGACCCCAATGGCGCCCTGACTTTGCGCCCGCAAGCTCATTACCGTTGCTCCAGAAAGCGGGTACGTCGCGACAAGGAGCGGCTAGCAATCCTCGCGTTTGCTGCCTGCCTCCCACTGTCCAGCGTCCTCGCGCAGCAGTCGCCGGCCCCAGACGTCGGGCAGTCGAGGACACGAGAATCCGCCGAGGCAGCGTCCCCGGAGGCGTTCCCTTTGCTTGCCCACGCCCGGGGCTGGCGCGGGTTGATCGAGCTCAAGCGGCAGAACACGGCACGCCATTCACCCGACGAGTCGACTCGATCGACGCTAAAGATCGACACGTTCCTCGACGGGCCGGTGACGCTGTTCCGCCTCGAGTTCCCGTTTCCGGACGAGGAGACCGATTTCAGCGGCAGCCCGTTCCACCCGCGCCTCGGGGACATCAAGACCCGGATCGGATTGCGCGCGCTGGAGGTTGGCCGCCACACGCTTGCGTCGTTCGTCGAAGTCACCTTCCCGACTGCGAATCCCCCGTCGCTCGGGACCGGCAAATACCAGCTGAGCGCAGGCGTCCGCATGCTGGCCGCGGTGGAACTGCCGCTGGTGGATCCGAAGCGCCACACCACCCGGTTCGAGGTCCAGGTTCAGCAGGTGAACTCGGTGGGCGGCGACCCGAGCCGCAAGGAGATCAACCACACCAAGCTCGAGCTCACGCTCTACGATGTCTGGCTCCGGGAATACACCTTCAAGCTGAAGGTGAAGCCTACCGTGGACTGGATCAGGGACGGCGAGACCGGCGCGGTCGGCGAGTTGGAGGGCGGCATCCTGTTCGCCCGCCACTGGCGCGCGTGGCTGATGTTCGGCCGCCGGCTCTGGGGACCCGATGGCATCGCGGCGACTTACGACGACCGGGTGGAGCTCGGCGTGGCGCGGACGTTCTGAGCGGACGCCGCGCGCCGCGCCGAACGGCGCCTTTACTTCTTGATCTTCGTGATCTTGTTGCCCTGGATGCCGAGCGCGGCCATCGCGCCCTTCTGGTCGAAGATGAAGGCGTAGATCTTGTCTTTTGCGGTTGTCGTGGTCATCGACTTGGCGAGGCCCTCGTCGGCGACTACGACCGACGGCCCGACGCCGACCTCGAACCCTTCGCTCTTGTCGAGATACTTGAGCGTCTCCTCGCTCAGGAAGAACATCGCGTAGCCGTATTTCTGCGCGCCGGCCTGGAGGCCGTACGACGCGCCGGCTGTGTTGTAGTAGGCAACGGCCTTGCCGCCTCGGTACAGGACGCCTTCGCCGTACTGGCCGCCGATCCCCAGCCCGGCCTTGATGATCCCCGGGAACACGAGGACGGCGACCGCGTCCTTGCCGACCGCCTTGGCCCCGGGGTTCTTGGCGTAGAGCGCGTTGAGCGCCGCCCGCGCGTCGCGGTTGAGCTCGGCGGCGCTGGCTCCAGCGGCAGGCCGCGGCAGCGCGAGGGCAGCGGCGGCGGCGAACATCGCGACGAGAGTGAGTGAACGAAGCAGCTTGGTCATCGGATCCTCCTTTCGAGGCAGACAGGGCACGCTTTCGAGTCGCAGTGCCGACAACGGTGCCAGTAGTGCATTAGTAAGAATTCCGGCCATCTGCGAGGCCGCAGACTTCATCCGGCTCGAGCCGCTGCACGAGCGTGCTGCCGCAAAACGCGCACACAGACGCTGCCTCGGCATGAACGCGGATGCCGCGGTCGCGAACAGCATCAGCGGCCCATGCGCCGGTCGTACGCCTGTGAGAAGCGGCTGCTGAGTCCGGGATCGCGCTGCGTCGACCCTTTCGCGTCGAACTGGACGCGCACGCTGCCGTCGGCTTGGCGCGCGACGACTACCGTCACGTCGATTCCGTCCTTCGCGCCGCGAATGAGCCCCGTCGCGGGATCGGCCGACGCGACCTGGACACCAGCGTCCTGCACGCCGCCCAGCGCTGCGTTCCAGGCGCGGTCGAAGTTCGACGGCCCGGTGGGCGGATAGACCGGCACCGGCTCGTAGACGACGCAGCCCGCCAGCGCCACGCTTCCCAGGATGAACACCAAAACGATGCGAAGTGCGCGTAACATGCCCGCCTCTCATTGAGCCGGTTGCCAGAAAACAAGATGCCGCAGCGGAAGCTGGATCCGTGTGTTCGTCGCGGAGACGCCGTCCACGTCGGTCGCTTCGCCCCAGACCAGCTCGCCGCCGATGATGAGCGTCGGCGTGAACCGATGCAGCAGGTTCGCCGACGCGTACACCACGCGGCGCAGCGCGCCGTCGCCGCTCGTCCACCGTGTGCTGGCGCCGGCGACGGCCATCGCCGACCCGACATCTCGCATTCGTGCAGCCTCCTGTGTGGACGCGTGACCGTGCAAGCGTTATGCCTGGAACTGCTTCACTGCGCCTGGGGCGGCAGCAGGTAGAGCGTCAGGGCGAAGATCGCGTAGACCGTCAGGAGCAGCACGCCGACGAACCAGGCCGAGCGGCCGCCGACTGTGATGAACGCCGCGGTGACGGTCGCGATCAGCACCATCACCACGGCCCCCGGCCAGAACTGCAGGTCCATCGGCGCCGGGCCGAGCACGTAGCTCAGGAGCACCAGCACCGGCGCCACGAAAAGCGCGATCTGGGCTGCGCTGCCGAGCGCGATGCCCACGCTGAGGTCGAGCCGGTTCTTGCGCGCACCGGAGAACGCCGCAGCCATTTCCGCCGCCCCGCCCACCAGCGCCACGACGACGAACCCCACGAACGCCGGGGACATGCCGAACGCCTCCGCTGCCTCCTGAACCGATTCGACGAAGATCTCGCTCACCAGCGCAACCAGCACCGTGACGCCGGCGAGCGTCGCGAGGGCGAGGCCCAGCGGCCAGGGAGCTTCCTCTTCCTCGCCGTGCCGCGCGCTGGCGAACTCCTGGCGGTGCGTTTTCAGCGAGAACAGCATGCCCAGTCCGTAGGCGAAGATCAGGAGCACGGCGAGACCGAGGCTCAGCTTCTGCGTGAACGCGGTTCCGGCCGCCGAGTCGGCCGTGGCAACGGCCGACGGAACCAGCAGCGCGACGGTGGCGAGGAAGAGCAGGCCCGCCTGGAAGCGGGCGCTCACGCGGTTGTACTCCTGCACGTGGTGCTTGAGCCCGCCGAGCAGGAACGACGCCCCGAGCATGAACAGCGTGTTGGTGACGATCGCGCCGGCGATGGACGCCTTCACCAGCATGTATTCGCCGGCGCGCAGCGCGGTGAGCGCAATGACGAGCTCCGTCAGGTTGCCCAGCGTGGCGTTGAGCAGCCCGCCCGCGGCGTCGCCCGTCTTGGCCGCGACCGATTCGGTGGCGTGGCTCAAGAGGCCTGCGAGCGGCACGATGGCGAGCACGGACAGCACGAAGAGCAGCGTATGCGCTTCGGGCTCGAGCTTCGCGGCGACAAACACCACCGGCACGAAGGCGAGCAGCCAAAGCATCGGGTTGCGGCGGATCTCCTTGAGCAGGGGATTCATGGCCTGTCGGCCGACTGCGCAGGCGGTCGAGTTCCCGCGCACTCATCCAGAGCCGCTCACTTCCCCTTCGCCGCAGGCTTCGGCGCCGGCTCGACGCTGAGCGCCACCGCCTCGGTGTAGGTCACCTGGACCTGGTCGCCCTTCTTGACGACCTTGAACTGGTCGGGGTTCTGCACGTTGAGCGTCACGACGTTGCCCCGCGGGCCCTTCAGCGTGATCGTGCTCTTCTTCGGATCAACGCCGATGACGTCGGCGATCGCGGTGACCTCGCGCGCGCCGGCAACCGCCGGCCGCTCGCCGGCCTTCGCCCGCGCGGCCCCCTCGCTTACGGTTACATCGCCCGGCTTGACCTTGGTCTTCCTCAGCTCGAGCGTCAGCGCCTCGGCGTAGCGCGCGACGACGAAGTCCCCGAGCTTGATCTGGTCGAAGTTCTTGACCTCGTCGCCTGCGACCACGTCGACGCTGTTCCCCTTCGGCCCCTTGAGCGTCAGCGTGCGCGTCGTCTTGTCGATGGCCACGACCTGGGCGGAGAGCTCCGCCGCCCGAGCGACGGCCGCCTTGCCCGGTTCGCTGATGACGACGGCGCCTGCTGCCGCGTCGGGCTTCTGGGCGAGCGCGGGCGCGGCAAGACTCGCCGCGAGCACCACGAGCGCGAACGTCCAACCGGTCTTCATCCTGGACTGCTGTTTCATGAGAGCTCTCCTCTGAGATGTGAAGCGTTGCTGCGGCGTCGAGCCGCTCGAGTCACTGGCGCCGGAGCGTCACCACGCCGGCGGTCTGGTAGGGCAAAGCGGTCCGGCGTGTCCGAATCTCATCGCAAGCAGGCCTTGCGCCGCGGCCGTCCGACGCGCGCCGATCATTGCTTTGCCCCGCTCGCCGCGGCCGCGCGCGGCTCGCCAGCCTGCGAGTCGGCACGCCGCTCGTCGAAGCTTCCGCCGAGGGCAAGGTAGAGGTTCACCCGCTGCACGAGCCGCTCGCTCTGCACGCGCAGGAGCGCGGTGCGCGCGGCGTGGAGCGCGAGGCTCTGCTGCTGCACGGCGCGCAGGTCGCCCGAGCCGACCCGGTAGCGGATGTTCGCGAGCTCGAGCGCGCGCGTATTCTCGGCGACGGCCTGCCGGAGCAGTGCCTCGCGTTCCTCGAGCGCGAAGCCGGCGGAGAGCGCGTTCTCCACCTCGCCGAAGGCGCGCGCGCCTACGCGCCCGTACTCCGCCACCGCCTGTTTCTGCTCGGCGGTGCGGATCTCGACCTGGGACTGCAGCTGACCGCCGAGGAAGAGCGGCTGCAGCAGGGAAGCGCCTGCGCTCCACACCGGGTTGTCCTGCTGCTTGAGCACGAAGAGCTCGCTCGAGATGCTGGTCACCGCCGCGGTCAGCGAGATCCGCGGCAGCCGGGCCGCCTTCGCCTCTTCAACGCGGTAGAACGCGGCGGCCACGCGCCGCTCGGCCGCCACGACGTCCGGGCGGCGCTCGAGCAGCTCGGACGGCATCCCCACCGGCACCGGCCCGGGCATCGCCGCGAGCTCGGCGGGCACGCCCGCCGCCGCGGCGGGATACCGGCCCGCGACCGCCTCGAGCGAGCGCAACGCCTGCTGGTACGCGAGGTCGAGATTCTTCACGCTATCGCGATAGGTCGCGAGGCCCGCCTGCGCGAGGGTCACGTCGTACTCGTCACCGTTGCCCACGCGCAGACGATCCTGGGCAAAGCCCAGCTGGCGTGCGGACGCGGCGACCATGTCCTCGGCGATCGCCTTCTGCAGTCGCGCCTCGGTGGCGAGGAACCAGCCCTTGGCGACGAGCGCGGCGATCGACTGGCGCGCGTACTCGGCATCGAGCGCGGCCGAGGCGTACTGCGTCTGCGCGGACTCGCGACCGGCGCGCACGCGCCCCCACAGGTCGAGCTCCCAGTTCAAGAAAACGCCCACGCCCTCCAGTCCGCTCGAGTCGCCGCTCATCTTTCCGCCGCCGCGCGCGAGCAGGTTCACCTGCGGATAGAGCGTCGCGCCCGCGAGCTTGACGTAGGCCGCGGCCTGCTCGACGCGCGCCGCGGCGACCTGCAGATCCGGGTTGTACGCGAGCGCCTCCTGGACGAGCGCATCGAGTTGCGGGTCCTGGAAGGTCGCAAGCCATCGGTCGCCGGCGGCGCCGGACGGCGCGCCCTGCGCCGTCCATCCGCCGGGCACGTTGAGGTTCGGCAGCGCCTGCTTGACAAGCTCGTCACGCTCCGGCGGCAACTTCAACGCGCAGCCGGCGAGCGCCGCGGCGACGGTCATCGCCAGGATCGGGCAGACTACGCGCATCGGTCAGTCCTCACGACACGAGGGGCCACAGCCCCTCATGCTCCCCGAAGCCAGGGAAACCGCTGTCTTCGCCGTCGGTTCTCACTTGTCAATGCAGCTTCAGGATGAGGTAGTTCAGGTATGACCCGACGCGGAGGATCACCTTGCGGATGATGTGTATCGCGTGCAGACGCTCGGTGTAGATCGCGGCGTCGCCCGCGGCGCCAGCCGCGAGGAAGAGCGCCTTGTCCCGTTCGGCGATGTTGAACTTGACCGCGTACCGGCCCGGTGGCATCGCCGTGACGCCGGTCATCGGGATCGTCCCGCTGGCCGGGAGCTGCCCCAGCCCCTGCGCCCAGACCACTGAGTCGACCTTGCCCTTGATGATCCTGCCGGGCAACGTCTTCAGCGCGAACTCGACCTCGTTGCCCGGCGCGACCTGGTGCAGCTCGTTCTGGTGGTACATCGCCACCACCTGCCCGTCGGCCTCGACGAGCGTCATCACCGCATTGAACGGGATCGCGGCGACGAAGCCGCCCGGCCGCAGCTGCAAGTTGATGACGTAGCAGTCGCACGGCGAGCGGGTCGTGGTCTCGCCGAGGAGCCATCTTGCGTTCTCGAGCTGCGCCCGGATCTGCGCGACCTGCGCGTACTCGCCGTTCACCCGCGCGCCGAGCTTTTGCTGGATCTGCTGCTCGCTCGCCAGGGCCTGCGCCTCCCCGGCACGCGCCTGCGCTTCCACGCTGCGCGCCGCATCGAGCTGGCCCTCGAGCTCCCTGACGTCGGTCTCGGCCCGCTCGAGGTCGAACCTGTTGCCGGCGCCGGTGGCGGCCAGCTCGCGGAACTGCTCGACGCGCTTGCGCGCAAGCTCGAGCCGCGCGTCGACCTCGCGCGTGCGGCTCTGCGCCTGCACGATCGCGCTGCGCGTCTCGGAGACCTTGGCTTTCGCGCCCTTGGCCTGCTCTTCCAGCTCGCGCTGCTGCGCCTGCGCGTTCGCGAGCTGCGCCTCGAGCGTGTTCACGTCGAGCTGGTAGGGCGTCGGGTCGATCCGGAACAGCACGTCGCCCTTCTTCACCAGGACGTTCCCTTCCACGACCGGCACGTCGAGCACGCGTCCCCTGACCTGGGAGACGATCGGGACCGTGTACTTGTAGACGCGCACGTCGGAGGAGGACGGGGCGAAGATGTTCAGCAGCAGGATGAGCACTGCCAGCCCGACGACCGGGATGATCACGACCGTGACCTGGCTCACGATGTTCCACGGCAGCCACTTCAGCTTGATGAAGATCAGCCAGACGAAGAACGAGTAGATGCCGAGCAGCAGGACTTCCATTACGCGCCGCCCTCCCTCGGTGCGGCCGCGGGTGAGCGCCTGGCGCCCTCGGCGGTGCCGAGCCGCGCGAGCTCCTCCTTGAGGGCCTTGAGCTTCGGCGGCAGGGCGCCCCGTCGCTCCATGGCCTCGAGATCCTGCCACAGGTGGACGATCTCGTCGTCCACGAGCGCGCCGGCGCGCTGCTTCTCCGCCATCTCCTCGTAGTAGTCCTCGTGCTTGTCGGTGCCGTATGCGACCCGGTAGGCCACCGGCTTCGTGTAGGCCCACAGCCAGGCGAGCGGCCAGAGCATGCCGCCGAAGACGAGCGAGAGCAGGCAGAGGGTCTGGATCGCGTCGCGCTGCGGGTGGTGGCGCTTGTGCGCGATCTTCTCGGGCAGGACGTGGACCAGCCAGAAGACGACGATCGCGACGACCGGGACGAGAAACAGCACGATGATCGCGAGCACGTCGGCCGCCGTGTCGAGCAGCTCCCCGGACAGGAACGCCGCGCTGGCCGTGGAGCTGCCGAGGGCCGCAGCCGCACCGCCTAGAAGTCGGGGCGCGCCACGCGCCCGTCGTCCAAAAAGTCGCTCGTTCAAGCAGTTCTCTCGCTTTGTCCGATACTCAGACTGCCCGCCAGGTTGCATGCTGCGTTCTCCACGGGGCCGAACGGAATCCCACCAAAGTAGGATTCTACGGCCCCTCCGGGCGCGCTAGCGGGATCCCACCCTCACCCCACCCCCTTTCCCGCCCGAGCGGGAAAGGGGAGCAATCTGCGCGCCGTGCGGCGCGCCATGCTAGCGTTCCCGGGCGCTCGGCACGCCGGCCCGGTGACGGCGCAGTCACAGCAGCGGTCGGGCCACCTTGCGTTCCGGGAGTCGCCGATGAGTGCACGCACGATGCGACGGCAGTTTCTCGCCGACTTGTGGTCCGGCGTGCACGTGGTCTGGCCGATCCTGTCGGCCCTGCTCATCGTGATGGTGACGCTGGGTATCGTGATCGGGTTGATCGAGGGCTGGCGCCTGGTGGACTCGCTCTACTTCGCCTTCGTCACCGGTCTCACGATCGGGTACGGCGACCTCGTCCCGAAAATGCTCCTCTCCCGTGCGCTCGCGGTCGTGATCGGAATCACCGGGATCCTGCTCACCGGGCTCGTCGCGGCGATCGGCGTGCAGGCGCTGCTGGCGACGATGCAAAGGAACCGCGAGCGGTAAGCGCGACCCCTGCCGCCACCTGCACCCCGGGGCACCCCGCATCATTGCCTCGCAGCGAGCACCGGGCCGATGACGAGCCAGGCGAATGCCGTCACGATCACGATGCCGGCGAGGTTCAGCACGAAGCCGGCGCGGATCATCTGCGGAATCGTCACCAGCCCGGTGCCGAACACGATCGCGTTCGGCGGCGTTCCGACCGGCATCATGAAGGCGAGGCTCGCCGCGAGCGTGCACGGCAGCAGCAGCAGCGCCGGCGGCACGCCGAGCACCGGCGCGAGCGCCGCGAGGATCGGCAGCATGGTGGCGACCTGCGCCGTGTTGGACGTGAATTCCGAGAGAAAGACGGTGATCGCCACGACCGCCGCGATCACGGCGAGCATCGGCCAGCCGCCGAATCCGCGGGCGTAGCTGCCGATGAAGGCGGCGACGCCGTTCGCCTCGGTGGCCGCGGCGAGCGCCAGCCCGCCGCCGAACAGGATGAGGACGCCCCACGGGAGCTTGATCGCCGTCGCCCAGTCCATGACGAAGAGGCGCTTCGGCCGATCGAGCGGAAACAGGAAGAGCGCGATCGCTGCGGCGACCGCGATGCCGGTGTCCGAGAGGTGCTTGAGCGGCGCAACGCCACCGACCTCGATCTGCGCGAGCAGCGGCCGGAAGATCCAGAGGAAGGCCGTCACCGCGAACACCGCGAGCGTGGCGCGCTCGCCGGGGTTCAACGGGCCCAGCTTGCGATACTCCGCGTCGACGTACTCGCGCCCGCCCTCGATCTCGCCGATCCGCGTCGGGAAGAGCAGGCGGGTGGTGACCCACCAGGCGAGGGGCAGGAACACCAGCGTCAGGGGCACGCCGACGAGCATCCAGCTCGCGAACGAGACTTCCACGCCGTAGGTCTGCGCCATGAACCGCACGAGAATGCCGTTCGGCGGCGTGCCGATGATGGTGGCGACACCGCCGATCGACGCCGCGTAGGCGATGCAGAGCAGGAGCGACAAGGCGAAGTTTCGCTCGTCGACGTTCTCCTGAGGGATCCCGCCTAGCTCGCGCAGCGTCTTGCCGGTGCGTCGCTCGAGCTGCAGGTCCACCACCGACAGGGCGATCGGCACCATCATCGCTGCGGTGGCGGTATTGGAGACCCACATGCTGAGGAACGCGGTCGCCCCCATGCAGCCCGCGACGACGGCCGCAGGCCGCGAGCCCACGAGCCGCAGGGTCAGGAAGGCGATGCGGTGGTCGAGGCCCCACCGCTGGATCGCGAGCGCAAGGACGA
Organism: Burkholderiales bacterium; assembly: GCA_023383795.1. Classification (GTDB taxonomy): domain Bacteria; phylum Pseudomonadota; class Gammaproteobacteria; order Burkholderiales; family SG8-39; genus JAABRB01. The sequence continues at coordinate 201,030 of JAHDYJ010000001.1, forward strand.
AGCCGCCGAGGAACAGAAAGATCACGTCGGCGCCGTAGTTGGCCGTGGTCGCCGCGAGCGGCATCACGCCGAGCAGCGGAAACGCGAGGATCGGCAGCAGCGAGGTCACCTCGATCTCGACCGCCTCGGTCATCCACCAGACGGCCATCCAGACCATCATCGCGAGGGTCGCGCGCCCGGCGTGCGTGAACGTGACCGCCTTGCCCGCCGCATCGGTGTACTCGAGCGGCAGCGCGAAGTAGCACGCCGCCGCGAGCAGCGGCCCCAGCACGAGGCCGGCGCGTCCGACGATGCCTGCGTTCATCAAGCGAGGACCGGCAGGAGGCGGCGCTCGCCCTCCGGATCCGCGGCAGCGCCTCAGAAATTGTGCAGCAGGCCGATCGCCCAGACCTCGGGGTCAGCGCCGTAAGGGAAGGGCGCGCCGCTCACGCTCGTGTAGCCCGCGTTGGTGTAGTCGGCGAACTGGTTCGACTTGTTCGACGTGCCGTTGTACGAGGCGTAGACCCAGGTGCGCTTCGACAGGATGTAGCGGCCGCCGATCATGTAGCCGCGCGCCTTCGAGTCGCCGCACGACACGTTCCCGGGGAGCGTGTCCGAGTCGCAGTTCTTCAGGTTGCCGAGCTCTCCGTACTGCGCCATGACCTGGAAGCTGCCGAAAGTGTGCTCCCAGTTGATCGTCCAGCTGAGCTGCTTGACCTCGTCGCCGGCGGTGAGGCCGAGCGCCTGGTTGTCGTAGGCGAGCGTCCCGACAAGGCCGATCCGGGCGCCGGGCATGTAGCCCCAGCTCGCGCCGAGTTTGTACGCGCTCTGGTCGGAGCGCACGCCGACGCCGACCGGGCTGTTGCCCTTGTTCGAGACGAAGTCCAGCTGGGCGTAGAAAGCGCCCCAGGCGCCGCGCGCGGTCGCGCCCCAGATGCTGCCGTCGGTGTCAGTGGTGGTGGATCCCTGAACCGCCTCCTGCGCGTTCGGCGAGTAGTACAGCGAGGCGTTGAGGCCCGCGAACGTCGGGCTGGTGTACAGCACGACGTTGCTCTGGCGACTGGCGGGAACGCGGACCCGGCCGAACGCGCGCCCGTCGGTCCACGGCACCTCGGTGTTGATGTAGTTCGACGAGAACTGCGCGTTCAAGCCGTTCGAGTAGTAGATCGACTGGCGCCCGAAGGTGAACCGGCCGAAGCCCGAGTCGACACCAACGTAGGAGTCGCGCGAAGCCCAGAACCCGGTCGAGCCGTTGCCCTGCCCACCCTGGCCGGTGTTCGAGCCGTTGTCGACGTTGACGCCGGACTCGATCTGGAAGACCGCCTTCAGCCCGTTGCCGAGGTCCTCGGTGCCGCGCAGCCCGACGCGGGAGGAGTTGTCGAACACGCGCATGCGGCTCTCGCGGTCCGCGCCGGCGACGCTGGATCCCTCGGCAGCGTAGTTGTCGAGGCCCAGGTTCACACGGCCGTAGAGCTGCACACTGCTGGCCTGGGCGAGCGCCGTCGAGGCGATGCAGAGACCGCATGCGGCAGCGAGGAGGGAATCTCTCGGGGTCATTTCAGTTCTCCATGTACGGACGTGGCCGCGGTCGAGTGGAATCCTGACTCATCCTCGCACGGCGTTCCACGGCAGGCCGATCACGAGCAGCGCCGCGATGTAGATCACGCCGAAGACGGCGCCGAGCTGCCAGAACTTGCCCGACGGGATGTAGCCGCTGCCGTAATAGACCGGGCTCGGCCCGGTGGCGTACGGGGTGAGGATGCCCATGATGCCCAGGGTGAGAAGCAGCGCCCCGGCGAACGTCTGCATCGGCATCCCCTGAATCGTCGCGCCGACCGCGAGCATCACCGGCAGGAGCGCGGTCACGTGCGCTGTGATGCTCGCGAACATGTAGTGCAGGAAGTAGAACGCCAGCACCAGGACGACCATCGCGACGATCGGCGAGACGCCGGTCATCTGCCCCGCGATGGCGGTCGCGAGCCACTTCACGAAGCCGACGCGGTTCAGCCCGTCGGCGAGCGCCACCAGGGTCGCGAACCACGCGAGCGTGTTCCAGGCCTGCTTGTTCCCGAGAACGTCGTCCCAGCTCACGACGCCGGTCAGGAGCATCAGCGAGATCACGACCAGGGCCGCGGTGGTCGCGTCGACGAACCCGCCGCCGAAGATCCACAGCGCCAGCGCGACGATCACCAGGATCGCGAGGGTGCTCTCGCGCCGGCTGATCGAGCCCATCTTCTGGAGCTCGGCGCCGGCCCACTTCGGCACCTCCTCGCCCGACTTCACCTCCGGCGGGTAAAGGAAGTATGTGAGCAGCGGCACCGCGATGAGCAGCACGATGCCCACCGGGGCGAACGCTACGAACCACTGCATCCAGCTGAACTCGACCTTGGCGGTCTTCTGCGCGAGCTCGAGGGCGAGCAGGTTGGGCGCTAGCGCAGTCAGGAACATCGAGCTCGTGACGCAGGTCGTGGCGAGCGCGGTCCACATGATGTAACCGCCGATGCGCCGCGCCGAGGGGTCGTTCGGCTTCGAGTCGTAGAGCGGCGGCAGGTTCTTGATCACCGGGAAGATCGTCCCGCCGCTGCGAGCGGTGTTGGAGGGCGTGAACGGCGCCAGGATCAGGTCGGCGATCGCGACCGCGTAGCCGAGCGTGAGGGTCTTGCGCCCCATCGCCTTCACCAGCATCAGCGCGATGCGCCGTCCGAGGCCGGTCTTCTCGTAGCCCATGGCGAACATGAATGCGCCGAAGATCAGCCACACCGTGGTGTTCGAGAAGCCGGACAGGCCCCAGCGGATCGCCTCGGCGGGCCACTTCGCGCCGGCCTTGGCGAGCTGATCGGGCGACAGGTAGACATGGTTGGCGAGCACCATGACCAGCGTGACGCCGATCAGCCCGATCGCGCCACCCGGCAAAGGCTCGAACATCAGGCCGACGATGACACCGGCGAAGATCGCGAAGTACCACCACGCGTGCTGTGGCAGCCCGTCGGGCGGCGGGATGAGCGCCAGGATCACGGCGACGGCGACGGGCGCAGCGGCTTTCCACCAGTTGTTCATTAAAACCTATCTCCAGTCTGTCGCTGCGCTTCTTGGAGGGAGAGGGGTCGTACGAACAAGGGGCGAGCCCGTTGTAGATCCCATTCTTCGCGCGCGCCCTCAAATTTCTAGGCTCTAGTCTTTCTTCCCCGGCTCCGACGACCCTACTTCCAGCCCATCGCGACCATCTTGCGGCGGATGAACGCGATCTGGGTCTGCAGCGGCAGGTCCTTCGGGCAGACGTCGTGGCAGGCGAGCAGCGACATGCAGCCGAAGACGCCGCTGTCGTCGCCGATCACCTCGTAGTAATTCTCGTCGGTGCGCGCGTCGCGCGGGTCGAGGCGGAAGCGCGCGATCTTGTTGATGCCGACCGCGCCGACGAAGTCCTCGCGCATGCGCGCGGTGCCGCAGCCCGCCACGCAGCAGCCGCATTCGATGCAGCGGTCGAGGAGGTAGATCTCCTCGGCGAGCTCGGGCTCCATGCGCTCCTCGATGCGCGCGAGGTCGACCTCGGCCGTCTTCATGTGCACCCAGGTCTCGAGCCGCTCGCTCATCGCGCGCATCCACTTGCCGGTGTTCACCGACAGATCGGCGATCAGCTCGAAGACCGGCAACGGCGCAAGGGTGAACGCCTCTGGGAGGTCCTTGGTCTGGGTGCGGCAGGCGAGCCCCGGCCGGCCGTTGATCATCATGCCGCAGCTCCCACAGATGCCGGCGCGGCACACGAAGTCGAACTGGAGCGACGCATCCTGCTTCTCGCGGATCTCGTTGAGCGCGATGAAGAGCGTCATGCCGTCCGCCTCCTCGAGCTCGTAGGCCTGCATGCGCGGCTTCGATCCGGGCTCCTGCGGGTTGAACCGCAGGCAGCTGATCTTGAGCTTACGGTGCTCGCCGTTCCCGTTCGTCACGATGCGACCCTCTTCGCGGCAGGTTCGTCGAATCGTTCGTCGATGCGCTCGTTGCGGCCGCGGAAGCGCGCGGGCAGCAGGTGCTCGAAGGGCATCAGCTTCGCCTGGAGCGCGAATCGATCCAGGCCCGCGCTCTTCCGGATCGCTTCCACCTCCGCCACGCGCGCCGGCGTGTCGGGGTGATCGACGTAGTCCTTGGCGCCGTAGCCGCGCCAGCCCGGCGGCAGCTCCATCCGCTTGACGTCGAGCGGCTCGTAGACAAACGCGGGCAGCGTGTCGCTCTCGGCCTTCCAGGTGGCGAGCGTGCGCTTCAGCCACTCTGCATCGTTGCGCCGCGGGAAGTCCTCGCGGAAATGAGCCCCGCGGCTCTCGGTGCGCGTGAGCGCGCCGTAGGCGATCGCGAGCGCGACCTTGAGCATCTTCTGGACCCGGTAGCCCGCGACGAGCTCTGGATTGGCGCCGCGCGCCCGGTAGCGCAGCCCGATACTGCGGCTGCGCACGAGGAGCCTTTGCAGCGCGTCCACCGCCTGCTCGAGGTCGCTTCCGGTGCGGAAGATGCCGACCTGCCCGGTCATGATCTCCTGCATCGCCACGCGCAGCGCGGTGGCGTCCTCGGCCCCCTTGCCGGAGAGCATCGCGTCGAGCCTCGCCTGCTCGCGCGCGAGGAACTCGTGCACAAGCCCGACCGGGACGCTGGCGGCGTTCTCCGGTCGCTCGCAGAAGTCGGCGATGTACTCGCCCACGATCATCCCGGCGACGACGGTCTCGGCGACCGAGTTCCCGCCGAGCCGGTTGAAGCCGTGCATGTCCCAGCAGGCGGCCTCGCCCGCGGCGAACAGTCCCCTGAGCGTCGGGCTCTCGCCGGTGTGGTTGGTGCGCACGCCGCCCATGGTGTAGTGCTGCGCCGGGCGCACCGGGATCCACTCCTTCGTGGGGTCAAGCCCGAGGAAGTAGTGGCAGATCTCGTAGACCTCGCGCAGGTTGCGCTTGATGTGATGCTCGCCGAGGAGCGTGATGTCGAGCCAGATGTGGTCGCCAAAGCGGCTCTTGACGCCCTTGCCCTTGTGGATGTGCTCCTCCATCCGGCGCGACACCACGTCGCGCGAGGCGAGCTCCTTCTTCTCCGGCTCGTAGTCGGGCA